>NZ_DATJYB010000107.1:0-8437 GCF_035499775.1 Mycobacterium sp.
TGGCGAAGATCGCGGCGAATCGGGGGTCAGCTGAGGATCCGCCGCCCTGGACCTGCACGGGGTAGAACCCGGTGGCGGTCAGTTCGTCGAACGTGTGCTGGTATTGCTGGCTGGTGAGGCCGTGCCGCGCCTGCCAGGGGCCGATCTGGTTGTCGCAGAACGCCGAGGCGTAGTGGCCGTTGTCAGTCGGTGACACCAAATACGGCCGGTTGCCTACCGACAGTTGCAGATCGAACCGCCGCTGGTAGTCGGTGGCGGACTCGTCGGTGCCGTCGGCGTTCCACGCCGTCGCGGCGGTGTTGGGAGCCATGACCACCGCGTAGCGCCGGTCACCGGGCGCCCCGTACACGTCGAGCGACAGCGGAATCGTGGTGGCTGCCAGCAGGTTGTTCTTGCTGTCGAAGCGGGCATTCTGGTAGACCGTGGCCAGTTCGGTCGCGCTCAGACCGAACCGTGTCAGCGGGATCTGCGACATCGGCTCCCACACCGCAGCGAACACTGCGTCGCCCGCGCCGCCGGTGACCGAAAGGATGCGCTGCCCGAAGCCTTCGGCGGCGTACTTGTTAAAAAACGCCTGGTAGTCCTTGGCGTTGTAGCCCCATTCCGCGAACTGGGGAACGGGATCGGCGCGATGGACCATCACCGCGGCGAACAGCGGCCGACTGGATTCACCGTAGATCGACAGCGACGCGAAGCGGTATCCGCGCGGATAGTAGGTGTTGAAATGCGTTTGCAGCACTGACGATTCGATGTTGTGCCAGGCTACGAAGTCGGCGGCCACGTTGTCTCCCTCGGTCATCTCGAATGAGTGCGAGGCGTTCTCAAGCCCATCCGGGTGTTCTCGAGACCCATTGGGCGCCAACCCGGTCACGGGGGCAAGGCTTCGGTCCGCTCACCGGACCGCGCGGTGTTGTACCAGGTGGCGATCACCGGGTCTTGACCCCGCACGACGACTTCGAGGGCGCAACCTCATCCCGGTAGGTTCGGCGTCGCCGGGTTGGTCGACCTGTCCGTCGACGCCGAACCGCCCAGTACCGCAGCTGAACTTGGTGGGCGCAGCTGGTCGATCGCCAGCGGCGGCGGCGTGCTCATCGGCACCGCCGAGCACGACGGACACGGCGGGTGCATCGCCGCAGAGATTACGGGGCCGGTGACACTGCCGGTGCGGCGCCGGCCCGCTAGGCCGCGATGCGGGCTGACAGAACGGCGGCCACCACCGCACCTGTGGCGCGAACAGATCTGTTGCATCAATCGGGATCGGTGTAGCTTGCAGCTCAGGGTGTAGTCACAAGCCGGGAGTGATGCCGTGGGCAGACTCGTTTCCGTAGTTGTAACTGCCAGTAGTCGCCGCGGCGCTCCTCGTGCGTAGTGATGCGGGGAATGTAAGTAGTCGGCTACGCTAGGCCGCTCCCCCATCCGGCGCGACGCTTGAGGCTGTAGGCACCTAACTAAAAACTTTCCCGCACAGGGTTTCAGCAGCGAGGCCCCCATGAATAACTCGGTATCCGTCAGTCCAGCCTCCTTCCCTGCCGCGGCGGACTTCGCGTCCCCCACCACGACCGGGTTCCCATCGACCGGGCGGGGAGTGCTCGACGGTGCATTCGCTGTGCTGGATGCTCTCGCCTATGCCGATGAGGGTCTGGGGCTGACCGCGCTGGCACGGCGAAGTGGTCTGCCGAAGTCATCCGCACACCGGCTCGCCGAACAACTCGTCGCTCTGGGCGCGGTGCAGTGCGTCGAGCAACATTATTACGTCGGGCCGCGGATATTTCGTATCGGGCAGCGCTGGCAGCCGGACCCGCTGCTGCGGCGCTGCGCGCAAGCGCCGGTTCACAACCTGGCGGTGCAGTCCCGGGCGATGGCGTCGCTGCGGGTCATGCATGAGCATCGGCTCCGGTATGTCTGCGCCGCGGTGCCGCACGGACACGCCTACATCCCCGACCCCGCCGACCCCGAATCGATCGCCCGCACCGCCACCGGCCGCGTCCTCTACGCCACCCAGGATGGCGAGCAGGTCACGCTTCCCGACTGCTGGACCCGCCATGACTGGCGCACCCTGCGCGAGTCCATCCGTGAAGCGGGCGCCACAGTGATCGACCGTCAGGACGCGGTTGCCGGGATGTGCTGCGTATCGGCGCCGGTGTGGTGGCCGCAGGGGGCATGCGCCGGCGCCGTCACCGTCACGGTGCACGCCAACGAGCTTCCCGTCGGCCTGAGTGCCCTGGTCACGCACGCCGCCGGCCGTATCGGCACCGCCCTGGCGCAACGGAAGCCCATATAAGCCGCGGAAGTCCGGGCGAGCCAGCCCAGTCCCCCACAAGCAGACTTGCGGTATGCTATAATCGCACTTCGCGGACCTAAAGTATGTAAGGTGGGAACCGTCCTATCAATCGGTGTTACGGATCGCGCCGGCGGTCCCCCGGGCATCGGCCGCAGTGCGGGACTTGACGATCGCGAGGTGAGGCAGCCATGCCCGCCGGGGTATCCAACAGTCCCGCTGCGCCGTATTCGTCTTCGGCTCCGCGCATCAGCGCCCACAAAAATCTCGTCACCGGCTCGGGGTTCCTGCCCGACCACCTCGTCGCCCTGCGGATCACCCGCGCCGGAGACGACATCGACGATTACCTCACTTATGTGACGAACGACGACGGTTGCCTGCACTGCGAGCTACCCGCGAGCCTCACCGGCACGTTGCACATCGCCGCCACCGACCACCGGCCGCATCGTGACGGCGCCTGCGGGCGGCTGTGGAGCAACACCTGCACCCTCGTGGTGACCGGCCCCTAACCGGACCGCCGCGATCGGGTCGCGCCAGCGGCGGGGTCCCACCAAGTGGCCAGCCGACCGATTCGACGTCGTGTGGACCTTTACCCTCGAGCCCGCCACGGGACGCGACGTGTTCGGCCAAGTCCCCCAACAACTCCTGGCTGGTGACACCGACACCGTGATCTGAGCCCCGCGGGCCGCTCGGCCGTAAAGTAACGCCGAACACCGACACGGACAGTGCGCACACTCCGACGCAGCGGGCACCAACCCCGCAACGTAGGTGCGCCGGGCAGGCTACATGAGTTTGTCTTCGCACCACAGCATTTTCGGCTCAGCAACCAGTCGAGATCCGCTATGGGCGGCGTCCACCGCATCCACCTTGAAGGCGAACACGGCCCGCTGTGCCGCCGTAGCCCGACTGCCCTGGCATGCGTGACGTCTGGACCACCGACCGACGCGCCGGCGATGTTCAGTGACCGCGAGACGGGACCAACGGCGGGGTCCTGGTCCGCTCAGCGGACCGCGCTCTTGCTTAACAATCCCGGTAGACGCGCAATGGGTTTGGGCTAGGTCATCGTCGCGTCGCGAATCTGACCGCACCAGGGAACGGAGAAGCCCGTGTCGATGGTTTGCGCCAAAAACAACGTCATTGCCGTGACCGCCTACGGTGGCGATGCCAAGACTCTGCTCGCATTTGATCTGACCGCCGACTCGGCCCGAACAGGGCTGGCGGGCTTCACCATTGAGGTGCATCCACCCGGCGCGGTTCCCTATTATCTCGACAACAATCTGCAGTTGGCCCCGTCGCCGGCCCACGCCCAGGTCGCCGGCGAGTCGCCGCATTCCAGCGTCAATGCGCCGATCCAGAAATTCCGGTGGGTCCAGGTGCCGGGCATGGTGCATCAGGGCGGGACACCGGCATTCGGCACCTACACCTATGTGGTCACGCCACGCTACTTCAGCGCGGCGGGGGCGCTGCAACCACTGGACCCGTCGATGAGCGTATCGGTCGATGTGGCGGTCGCCCCCTTCGTCAAGGGCGCGCTGTCCGTGAGTTTCACCCGCGGCTACGTCCAGTCGCAGGCGTTCGTGCGGCACTTCGGCGAGACCGCGCGCATCCGCCCCGCCGGCGACGACCTGGTCTATGACACGTCAGCGGTCGACGGCACCAACCCCGCGGGCCAAACCTTCACCTACGCCCAGGAGTACCAGTGGCTGGGTTTCACAGCCCGCCAGCGGGTCTTCGACATTCTGCAAGAGCTGGAGTCCGACTCCTCGCTGAAGCTCGACGTATTCGCCTACGACCTCGATGAGCCCGACGTCATCGCCTCGCTGCTCAAGCTGGGCAGCGCCAGCCGGGTGCGCATCATCCTCGATGATGCCTCGCTGCACCACAACACGGCCAAGCCCACGCCCGAAGACAACTTCACCACCGCCTTCACCGCGCAGGCCGGGGCATCGGCGATCAAGCGGGGCAAGTTCGGCCGCTTCGCCCACGACAAGATCTTCATCGTCTCCGACAGCACCGGGCCGCGCACCGTGCTCACCGGCTCTACCAACTTCTCGATCACCGGGTTGTACGTCAACGCAAACCATGTCCTTGTCTACGACGACCGCCAAGTCGCCGCCACCTACGCCGACGTATTCAACGAAGCGTGGACCACCGGGGTGCAGAACGCCCCCTTCGCCCAATCCCAGTGGGCAACCCAGGCTTTCACCTTCGGCGGTCAAGGCACTTCAGTTCCGGCGTTCTCAGTGACCTTTTCCCCGCACCAAGCGGATTTCGCCGGCGAGATCCTCAACGGTCTGGTCGAACGCATCAACGCCGAGGGCAAGGTCACCGCTCCGCCGGTCGGGACGGTGTTCTTCGCGGTAATGGAACTCAGCGGCATCGGCGCCGCCCAGAATCCCGTCTACACCGCGCTGAACAACATCCACACCGACCCCAACACGTTCAGCCTCGGTATTTCCGATGCGCCCAGCGGTGTGTCGCTGTACCCGGCGGGGGCAAAGACCGGGGTGCTGGTCAGCGGCAAACCCGGCACCTTCGTGCTACCGCCGCCGTTCAACCAGGTACCCACCATCGCCGGCCACGAGATCCATCACAAGTTCGTCGTCTGCGGGTTCCGAGGCGAAGACCCGGTCGTCTACTGCGGATCGTCCAACCTCGCGCTAGGCGGTGAGCAGGAAAACGGTGACAACCTGCTGGCCATCCACGACGCCGATGTGGCGACCGCGTTCACCATCGAAGCACTGGAGCTGGTGGACCACTACAACTTCCTCGACAGCTTGTCCAAGAAATCCGCGGCGTCGCCGAAAGCCGAACCACCCGCGCCACCGGCCGACAAACAGAAGGCGGCATCGGCGGCCGGCTGGTTCCTCGACGGCACCGATCAGTGGGTCCAGAAATACTTCGATCCCAACGATTTACACTCGGTCGACCGCCAGCTGTTCGGCGGCTAAGCCGCAGCAACCAACCGAACAACGGCCGAATCTCATGGAGGCGCAGCAGTGGTTGCCAGCACCGTGACGTTCTGGCTCGACGCCTTGATTCTGATCTTCGTGTGCGAGCAGATCGGCGGCACACACGCGGTCCGGGTGCAAGACACCCATCCTGGTCTTCGGTGGCCGCAGACTTGGCACTTGGTGTCGCTCGCCGGCCTCGGCGGCGCGCCGCGAATCCACGTGACCGGACACATGTTTCGCTGCCCGGCTGGTGTGCCTATGCCCGGTCCGGTGCCAGACGTGCGCAGCGCCAAAGGAATCACACGCCAAATGTAGGAGTCACGTTGTCCAAGCATGCAGACAAGCAGACCAAGTGCGCCGAACACGGCGTCTGGACCAGCGTCCCAACGCCTCCGCCCCCCAGTCAGCACCCTCTCGACTTCAGCGCTATTGACTCCGAGGAGAATCAGCGAATCATCTCCTCCGGCAAGATGAGTTTCGCGATGGTGGGCTGCTCCGGGGATCCCGACACGCAGACCAATACCCAAGCCGTCGCCCACGCGATAACTGCCGACAACGACACCTCGTTCTTCTTCCACCTGGGTGACATCATCTACTTGGAAAAGGGCAGCGACGCGACCAACGATGGCTCTGAAGCTGCCGACACACCTCGGCTGTGGAACACCCAGTTTTACGCTCCCTACACGAACTATCCAAAGTGCATCGTCTCCATCCCCGGCAATCACGATGGGAAGTCCTCGCCGATAACCAACTACCTGGACGCTTTTTGCTCCGACCATTCGAACTGGCCTAAGCCGTGGACGGGGAATACCACCGACGACAGGCCTGCCATGATTCAGCCTTATGTCTACTGGCGCCTCGATACTCCGCTGGCCTACATCGTCGGGCTGTACTCAAACATCGCCAACGGCGGTGTGTTGGACGATCCGACGGCGTATCCGGCATTCACCAGCGGTCCGCAATATCAGTGGCTGGTCGGGGAATTGAAAGCATTGGCCGCCGCAAACAGCCAGAACTCGCCGAAGAAAGCCGTCCTGCTGGCGGTGCATTATCCGCCTTATTCGGGAGCGACGAACTTCAACGTGCGCGGAGACCCATCTCGGGGACCCGGTCCCGACGTGTCCAATGCGCCCTATCTCGCCGTCGCCTTGCAACAGGCGATCGCCGACAGCGGGCAGCGACCCGACGCGATATTCTCCGCCCACGCCCATCTGTTCGAGCACCTGACTTACACCTTCGCCGACGGGACCGTCATGCCCTGCCTGGTTACCGGATGCGGCGGTCATTCTCCGCTGGAAGTGCTTTCCGACCAGTGTGACGGCGAGCCCGGAGAATCGCTGACGGCGCCGTTCCCGGCCGTGACCCCGGGGTCGTTTCAATATCCGGAGGGCGACTCGGCGCAGGTCGAATACTACGAGGACGGCAACAGCGATAACAGTGAGTTCGGCTTCCTGAAAGTGACGATCGAGGCGCGCACGCTGATGTGCCAGTTCATTGGTGTGACTTCGAACCAAACCCTGCACCAATTCACACTGGACCTCGATACCCACGAGTATCGGTAGTGAACGCCACAGAGACCGCTGCCGTGATCAGGTCTTCATGGCTAACCGCTGCTATCCGTCAGTTATCGCTCCTTGGCGATTGGAGCTGAACCCTCTCCCTCAATAGCACCCGGCGTTGCTGGAAGTCCAATACCGTTGCGGCTCTTTCGAAGTCGGGGTCGCTCGCGATCCGCGGCCGCATCTGAACGCCATGCGGTGTTTCATGTGCCGGTGTGGGTGACGGCGACGGTGTTGCTCCACAGCAGGCCGCCATCACCATCGGGGTCGGGGCGGTGGTCGGTGACGGCGATGTGCCCATTTCCGTTGACTGCGGTCTCGGGCAGCGGCGCGCTTAGGTACCCGTGGGCGTCGGTGACGTAGGTGAGGTAGTCCACAATGTCGTCGCCGATATCGGTGATGCGGATAGTGACCGAACAGTTGGGTTGGAATCCCGTGCCCGTGATGAGGACCTGGCCGCGGGAGGCGTTAATGATGGGGCCGGTCGGTGTGGCTGGAGACACAGTCGGTTGATTGCCGGGCATATCGGTAGGCATGCGAATCCCATCGCCTCCTGGTGCTGATCGCGGCCACGTACACCGGGAATAGCGACATCAAAATCCCCAGTACGTTAGCTCCATTTGATACCCGCACCGGGGCGCCGACAAACGCCCGGTCCGGTGAGTGGACCGACGGTGCGGGGTGGCGCCGATTCGCCCATGGAGCTTGGCGACGTGATTGTCGTAGGCCGGCCGGTTAGGTTAGGCCTCAGCCACGGAGAGGCTGCAGGTGTTGCTCCACAGCCGGCCGCATGCACCTGCGGGATCGCGGCGGTGGTCGGTTGCGGCGATGTACAACTTGCCCGTGACGCTGTTGGGTAGGTCGGAATGGAGGCAGCCGCGGCCGTCGGTCACATAGGTGAGGTAGTCATCGATGTCCTCTCCGGCGCGGGTGATCCGGATGGCGACATGGTGGCTGGGCAGAAATCCGGAGCCGGTGACGAGATGCCCCTCGGCACGGATCGTCGGAGTGGCAGACGAGTGAGAGGCGTACGGGTCATCGGTTAAGGGGGTGCGCACGGGCCGCTCCAATCGACTTATCGGGCCCGTGCTGTGGTCGCCGCTGCGGGGCGGTCGTCGATCCGCGGCCGGGACTCGATTAGCCAATCCGACACCCCTTGCGCGCAATGCGCAAGTGTTCCGAGCAAACCTTTAGCAAACTCATGTCTGGCTAGGCGAACCTCAGGCGTGGCACTCAAGAATACCCGCGTGTTACTCCTGGCTTATTTGCTGAAGAGCGGCGCCGATGCGGCATGCGGTGTGGGACACCAGGGCGGGTAGACCGGCGGGTAGAACGTCTCCCTCGACCGTGACGGTGACCGCGCCAGCGCAGACCCGACTCGGCCACCATACGGGCGCCGATACGCAACACATGCCAGCAACCGCGTCCTGACGGTCGACCACTGTCGCGCGCGGATCGCGAAGGGACTCGCGAAGGCGGCTCCAGTCGCGGCGGCTCCAGCACTCAGGAAGCATGACATCGCCGGCGGGTTGGGTCGCGTAGAGGACGCGTCCGGTGGCAGTGCGGGCGATCGATTCGGAGTCGGCGGGGTCGGGCAGGTAGGTGTGGCCGTGGGGCACAGCGGCACAGATGTATCGGAGCCGCTG
>NZ_DATJYB010000108.1:0-7510 GCF_035499775.1 Mycobacterium sp.
CGACTCCACCGTTCACACTCAAGCCCAAGATGCTGCCCAACGGCACGCAGGACAGCGGCGAGATTCTGACCGTCGATACGACCCAGCTGCCCGCAAAGATGGAAACCGTGCTGGTGCCGATCAAAGTCGGCTGAGTGACCCTGCTCGCGCTACCCGGGCCGCAGGCGGAACACCCTGATCTCGCGGGGCGCGCAGCTGGTGCGATAGCTCTGGTAACCGCCGTAGAAGTCGACGGCGGAGTCCCATGCGTTCGCGCGGGCGTCGCCAGTCAGCAGCTCGGCCCGATACTTCCGGGGCGGCCCCTTGAACTCAACAGTGCATTCCGGGTGCGCCAGCAGGTTGGCGCTCCACGCCGGATGATTCGCCCGACCGTAGTTGGATCCGATCGCCAGCAGCCCGTCACCGTCCTCGATCAATACCAGCGGATGTGTGCGCTGCTGGCCGGACTTGGCGCCGGTGCTGGTGACCAGCCCGACCTTGTTGAGTCCGGTTGAGCTCAGTCGGCCGTTAGTGCGGGGAATCACCACTTTGTCGATGCGCGGCGCCGCGTGGAGCAGGAACAGATAGCCGGCTCGACTCATCGCAAAGCGCTCAAGCAGCGCCTCGTCGAGCCGCAAGCGTCGCCCGCGAATCGGGCTTTCTCGTCGCAGCGCCACGGGTAGGACAGTAGTCGTGCCGGGTGGCAAGCTGAAACCGTGAATGCAATCGGCCCAGATGCCATCCGCGCAGAGACGATTACCATCACCGGACACGGCGGCGACGAGATCGAGGCCTACCGTGCTAGCCCAATTTCCGAGCCGCTCGCTGATGGATCGCGCGGCGGAATCGTCTGGATCCACCACATGCCCGGCTACGACCGGGAGACCAAAGAGTTCGCCCGACGGCTCGCCGTCAGCGGCTACCACGTCGTGGCCCCGAACCTGTACTCCCGCGAAGCTCCGGGGGCGGCTCCCGACGATGCCGCCGCGGCGGCGAGGGCGGCCGGCGGGGTGCCCGACGAGCGACTGGTCGGCGACGTCGCCGGCGCGGTGGAACACCTGCGGGGGTTGGCGGGTGCGAACGGGAAGTTCGGCGTCATCGGCCACTGTTCGGGCGGGCGGCACGCCTACCTGGCCGCATGCTCGTTGCCGTTCGACGCCGCGGTCGACTGCTACGGCGCGTTCATCGTGGAGGATCCGCCGGAGGCAATGCCCAAGGCGATGCAACCCATCCTCGACCTGGCGCCGAACCTGAGCTGCCCGCTGCTGGGCCTGTTCGGCGTCGAGGACCGCTTCCCGGCACCCGCCGCGGTGGCCAAGCTGGACGCCGAGCTGACCAGGCTGGGCAAGCCGCACGAGTTCCACTCCTACGACGGCGCCGGCCATGCGTTCTTCTCCGTCGACCGGCCGGTGTACCGGGTGGAAGCAGCCGTCGACGGCTGGCGCCGCATCGACGAGTTCTTCGCGGCAAACCTGAAAGGCTAGGTATCGCAGGCAATGTGCACGTATCTCACCGAACACGTCGAGATCGACGGCAGCGGCAAGGGCGCCACCGGGTGGTTCGGCGCCGACCGCGCCACGGTCTATGTCGACCATCCCGTCCACGCGCCCTACGGCCACACCGTCAACATCGATGTGATCAATCCGCAACTGGGCCCGTCGGCGCGGGTCGCGCTGGAACTCACCGAGGAGAGCGCGCTGGCGTTGGCCGACGCCATCCGGCGGGCGATCGGCCACGCCCCGGCCGGCCTGGCGTCCAAGGACCAGCCATGAGCGACTATCCCCAGATGGCCGCTGCGCGAGGGCGAATCGAGCCGGCGCCGCGCCGGGTCCGGGGCTTTCTGGGCCATGAGCTGGTCTTCGACACCACTGCAGCACTTTACGTGTGGGAAATCCCTTATTACCCAGCGTATTACGTGCCGCTGCAAGATGTCCGCACGGAGTTCCTGCGCGACGAGGACCACCCGCAGAAAGTGCAGTTCGGCCCGTCGCGGCTGCACTCCCTGGTCGGCGCCGGGCAGACCCACAAGTCGGCCGCGCGGGTGTTCGACGCGGACAGCGA
Source organism: Mycobacterium sp. (assembly GCF_035499775.1). Taxonomy (GTDB): domain Bacteria; phylum Actinomycetota; class Actinomycetes; order Mycobacteriales; family Mycobacteriaceae; genus Mycobacterium. The sequence continues at coordinate 2,041 of NZ_DATJYB010000108.1, forward strand.
CAGCGCCGTGGCGGGGACCGTGCGATTCGAGTGGGCTCCGTTGCGGTGGTTCGAGGAAGACGAACCGATCTACGGCCACCCACGCAATCCCTATTCGCGGATCGACGCGCTGCGATCGCACCGCCACGTCCGGGTCGAGCTCGACGGGGTGTTGCTCGCCGATACCCGGTCTCCGGTGCTGCTGTTCGAAACCGGTTTGCCGACAAGGTATTACATCGATCCGACCGATGTGTTCTTCGAGCATCTGGAAGCGACGTCGACACAGTCGCTGTGCCCGTACAAGGGGACGACGTCGGGCTACTGGTCGGTGCGGGTCGGTGACACGGTGCATCCCGACCTGGCGTGGACCTACCACTACCCACTGCCGGCGGTGGCGCCGATCGCCGGTCTGGTGGCGTTCTACAACGAGAAGCTCGACATCATCGTCGACGATGTCGCGTTGGCCCGGCCGCGCACGCAGTTCAGTTAGTATGCTCGAACAGCAAATTTTCGCATCCGTCACTAATGGTCGAGACTTCCAAAGTATTTGCCAGGGTTTTTACAGCTGATTTGCAACTAATTTGCAGCTGATTTGCAGCAAAACATCAGCAAATTCCCAAGTTAGCAGCCATCTTCGCGCGCGAAGCCGGCGTTGACGCCGGTTCTCTCCCGGGGCCTTCACCGGTCATAAACGCCCAGTTAGACGCCATAGAGGCGGGACTCATCGGGCGCCGAAATCAATATTTAAACGGTTGCACACACATACGAAACATTCCCATTCGATGCTTCCACGGTCTACGGCGTGAGTAGTAATAGCGCACCGCAGCTGATTCCATCAAGCCCGTTGGCTCGAATTAGGGGTGTCTGGACAATGTTGCCCTATCCCGATTGGCTGAATTCCGGAGATAACGCCTGGCAGTTGGTGGCAGCGACGCTGGTCGGCTTGATGAGCCTGCCAGGCATCGCCGTTCTGTATGCCGGCATCGTGCAGAAGAAGTGGGCCGTCAACACGATGCTCATGGCCTTCACCGGGTTCTCGCTGGTGCTGGTCGTGTGGGTGCTGTGGGGCTTCAAGATGGGTTTTGGCGAGCCGCTCAAGCTCGGCGGGGGCATCCTCAGGGCCGCGGTCGGGATTCCCCACACGATCCTGAGCAGCAACAACATGGAACAAGCCGCGATCCCGTTGATGGGCGACAGCGTGATGCCCAAGTTCAGATTCTCGGAGTCGACGCTGGCCTACTTCCAATTCGTGTTCGCCGCCATCACCCCGCTGCTGTTTCTGGGCAGTGTGGTCGGCCGGATGAACTTCAAGGTGTGGCTGATCTTCGTGCCGCTGTGGTCGACCCTTGCCTACTCGGTCAACGCGTTCCTGTTGTGGGGCGGCGGCTGGTGGGCGCAGGCGGGTGCCTTGGACTACAGCGGTGGGTACGTGATTCACCTGGCCGCCGGGACAACCGGATTCGTCGCCGCCGCGGTGATCGGTCCCAGGCTGGCTCGTGATCGGGACCGCGCGGTGCCCAACAACCTGCCACTGGCCGCGGTCGGCGCCGGCGTCCTGTGGTTGGGGTGGAACGGATTCAACGGCGGTGACCCGTATTTCGCGGGTGCCGACGCCTCCATCGGGGTGATCAACACCAACCTGGCGACCGCCTGCGCGTTGCTCACCTGGGTGATCTGGGACATCTTCGTGAGCAAGCAGCGCAAGCCGACATTTCTCGGTGCGATCAACGGCATGATCACCGGGCTTGTCGCGATCACCCCGGCGGCCGGCTTTGTCAACAGCTTCGGCGCGATGATCATCGGCGTCGTCGCCTCGTCCCTGGTCTGGATGTCCTGGAACTGGCTGGGCAGAACACGCCTGTTCAAGAAGGTCGACGACACCCTGGGCGTGTTTCACACGCACGGCGTGGCGGGCCTGGCGGGCGGTCTGCTCGTCGGGGTCCTGGCAGACCCGAAGATTGTCGAGTACCTGGCCGGCGGGGGTCAGAGCGCAGTGAGCGGCGCCGGCTGGCTGTGGGGCCACCATCCCAAACAGATACTGATCCAGGCCGGCGCCGCGGCCACGGTCATTTTCTGGGACGCCCTTATCACGTTTGCCATCTTGAAAGTCCTTGGCCTCTTTATGAACTTGCGGTTGCCGGACGAGGTGCTGGAGACCGGCGACCTCGGTGTGCACGACGAAGAGGCTTACCCCGACGAAACCCTCGTCACCGGCCGGCGGGTCGACTCGTTAGTGGCAACGCGGACGGTGGCCGCCGAGTCCGCTGAGCCGGTGGACGACTGACGCCATGAAGCTGGTCACGGCGATCGTCCAGCCGTTCACCATCGACGACGTCAGGCATGCGGTTGAGACCGCCGGCGTGCTGGGTATGACCGTCGCCGAAGTCCAGGGGTACGGCAGGCAACGCGGGCACACCGAGGTCTACCGCGGAGCCGAGTACATGATCGACTTCGTCCCGAAGGTCAAGGTCGAGGTCGTGGTCGACGACGAGTCAACCGAACGCGTCGTCGAGGCCATCATCAGAGCCGCCCGCACCGGGAAGATCGGCGACGGCAAGGTGTGGGTCTCCCCGGTGGAGAGTCTGGTCCGCATCAGGACCGGGGAACGCGGCCACGACGCGCTCTGACGTCAACGATGCCGGGCGCGGCCGGTGACCACGAGCCGGACGTCGCGCCGCGGGACGATCGCGATGCCCCTCGGCACTGACCGCGGCGGGCTCTTGCGGCGCTCGCGGTTCGGCATCGACAGCTCTACCGTGCGCAGCATGGTCCCGATCGCGACGGCCATCTCGTGGCTGGCGAACGATGCCCCCAAACAACGCCGGTGGCCGCCGCCGAACGGCAGGTACTCGAACGGCGTCGGATTAGTGGCCAGAAAACGATCGGGATTGAACCGGTGTGGATCATCCCAAATCTCGCGGTTGAAATGTATTGCCGGAACCGCGATTCCGACGGTCTCGCCGGCAAAGAATTGGACGCCGCCGATGGATCGGGGCTCGACCAGCCGGCGCAACACGATCGGCACCGCGGGATGCATCCTCAGCGTCTCTTTGATGACTGCGGAGAGATACGGCAGTTTCGGCATCTCCCGCGGCGCCGGACCGTCGGACAGCTCGTCGGTGATCCGTTCGCGGATGCCGGTGTCGCGATGAATGTGGTAGAGCGCCCAGGACAGCGCTGCGGCCGTGGTGTCGTGGCCGGCGATGACCATCGTCCGCAGCTGTTGCTGCAGTTCGTCGTCGTCGAGATTGCGTCCGTAGTCGTCGGTTTCGCTCAATAGGTGCCCAGCACCGCGCCGCGTCCGGCGTGCGGACACTGCCGGCCACGCTCCACCTGGCCGCTGAGCATGCACAGGAACCGTGTTCGCAATCGCACCAGCCGGGCCCAGGGACCCAGGCCGGCGAAGTTCCTGCGCAGCGCCGGCAGCAGCAGTAGCGGTGCCGTGTTCGAGTTCATCAGGGCGGTGACGACGTCGGCGTACTCATCGCTGTGCTGACGATCCACCCCGAGCACCGTCTCGATGATGATCCGCAGGGTCAGCGATTTTGTGGTGCGGTGCAACGCGATCCGGTCACCGGGGCGCCAGGTGCCGATCTCGGCGAGCACCGCATCGGCCATCGAGTCGGCCCGTTGGCGCATCGGCGCACCGTGAAAGGCCGGCGACAGCATGCGACGCTGCCGGTGGTGCTGCTCGCCGGAGGTCGAGATGACCGAGTCCGGCCCGACGATCGGCTCGATGGGGTTTGGCGTCGGCACGCACAGGTTCTGCTGCGGCGTGGTCAGCAGCTGACGGGAGTCTGCTGCGGTGGTGACGAAGTGCACCGGCCCGAGGCCGGGGAACATGACGACGAATGGCTCTGGGCGGTCGGCGCGGTTGCGGAAGTACGCCTCGGGATCCAGCCCGACGCGCGCCGATCGGACCCAATCGCGTGTGTTGCCTGTCCCAGGCCGAATCTTCGGCACAGACTGCCTCCCCCGCTGTCTGTAGCTGCCTTCTATTTGGTTGACGCGAGCCGCAGCTCGTAATCAGCTCACCGACACGTTTTGCTCCTGCGTTTCGAGTTCGGCCACTATCCGCGCGGCTACCCGCTTGGACTGCCTGGCGACGTAGCCGAGCAGCCCGGGACGCGACTGGAAGCCGATGAACCGCAGGCCCGCGGTGGTGGGCACCTCGCCCTGCGTCCTGGGCACGCCCTGCTCGTCGAGGACGCGGAGGTGACCGACGACGGGCTCGAGGCCGTGCAGGTAGCCCGTCGCGCAGATGACCGCGTCGGGCTTCAGCCGCAGCCCGTTGACCAGCGAAACGGCAGCGCCGTCGAACCGCTCGATGGTGGGCACCACCTCGAACACACCGTCACGAATCGCCCGGATCACTTCCTTGTCGACGATCGCCGGCGCCCGGCCCAGCCTGATTCCGCGCGCGAACACGCCCTCGTCGGGTGTCGGCAGGCCGAACGGCGTGAGGTCGCCGATGCTCGCCCGGCGCCCGATCGCGGCCAGCGTGTCAGAGAGCCATACCGGTGCGCTGAACAGCGGCGTCGCGATCAGGTCCGAGGGCACCCCGCCCGGCAGCGAGCGCAACATGATGTTCGGCGACGTGCGCACCCCAAGCCAGGCTCGGTCCGCTCCGCCGGTCGCGACGTCGTGGACGATCTCCAGCGCCGACGAACCCGCGCCGACGACGAGCACGCGCTTGCCCTGGTAGGGCGCGGGGTTGCGGTAGGCCGACGAATGCAGCAGCCGGCCGGTGAAGCCCTCGACGCCCGGCCACACCGGCATCCGCGGCGTGTGTTCGTAGCCCGTCGCGATGACCACCTGCCGGCAGCCGATGTCGCCGGACGTGGTTCGCAGCCACCAGCCGTCGTCGCGCCGGTCGATACGGCAGAGCTCGGTGTTGAGCCGCAAATCGATCCCGTCGTCGCGGGCGTGGCTGTCCAGGTGCTCGACGACCTGATCGCGGGTCGGAAAGACGCCGGTTTCCTTGGCGTACGGCCGATCGGGCAGGTGCGAAAACTGCTTGCACGTGTTGAGTTTCAGCTTGTCGTAGCGCCCGCGCCAGGATGAGCCGACCGCGTCGGCCCGGTCGATCAACAGCGGACGCACGCCGCGGTCACGCTGGCTGAGTGCCATCGAGACACCCGCCGCGCCCGCCCCGACGACCACGACCCGATATTCGCGCGATTCGGTCTGTTGCATCGCTTCCCGCCTAGATCCAACGAGCCGGTGGCTCAACGGGGTTGGCGTCGGTCGAGGGCAGCCGGCCGGGTTTGAAGCCGAACACCGCCGACGTCGGACCGACCAGGTGGCGCACCTTCACCCGGGTGAAGCCGCCGGCGCGGAGCAGTTCCGCGCATGCGCTGGTGGAGGATTCGTAGCCCTCGCGCGACTCCAGCATGATGTTGAGGCTGGACAGCAGGCTCAGGTAGTTGTTGTTGCGGCTCTTTCGCAGGCCGGGCTGAATCATCGCGTCGTAGACGATCACGGCGCCGCC
>NZ_DATJYB010000109.1:0-34940 GCF_035499775.1 Mycobacterium sp.
CAGTGCACGGCCAGTACGCCAGTATTGATCCTTCGACTCTTCCCTCCAACGAACTTGTATTACTGCCGGGGTCGACGGGTGTACCCAGCCCTAGTGGCGAAGCGATGAATACCAGCTACTACATGATCACCCCACCGGGGCTCCCGCTGGTGGCACCGTTGCGGGCCATCCCGCTGATCGGAAACCCTCTTGCCGATCTGGTCCAACCGGATTTGACGACGCTCGTCAACCTGGGCTACGGCAACCCGAACTATGGTTATTCGGCTTTCCCGGGCGACAACGTCGGGGCGAACGTGCAAACGACGTTCGGGGTATTCCACCCCGTGAACGCGAGCCTGGTAGCAAACGATCTGGTGACCGGCGCCCAGCAGGGAGCCAACGCCTTCGTGAGCGACCTTTCGAGCCTGTCGCTGGCCAGCGTACAATCCGGCATGTCACACACGCTGACGTCGATGGCGGGAACGGGCCACACACTGACGGCGGGGCTGGCCTCGGCGCTGGCCTCCCCGGCCAGCTTCACCGATTCCCTGCAGACGTTAATCGCCAATTCCGGCAACGCTATTACGAGCGCGGGTGCGTCGCTTACGGAAATTATCCAGCCCACCATCGATGTCGCAAATGCGCTAGTGACCACTATGCCGATCTACGACGTCAACCTGTTCCTGCAGGGAATCGGGCAAGCGGCCGGCGGTGACGTCGTCGATGGACTCGTCAATGCCTTCCTCCTTCCGCTGGCCGCCGACACGGCATTGTTAACGCTCGCAGGCGGGTTCGAACTCGTCATCGTGATGAATGGCGTCGGAGGGGCAGTCAGCGCCATCGGCGGTCTCGTCTAAGAACTCACGCGGCTCCGGTCGCGCACCCGTCACTGCGAAACCCCTTATCGCAAAGGATGGCCGATGACCAACTTGATCGCGCAACCGGAGTTGATGGCAGCGGCCGCCGCGGATTTGGCAGAGATTCGTTCGTCGCTCGGTGCGGCGAACGCGGCCGCGGCCGGCTCGACCACGGGTCTGTTGCCAGCGGCCGCCGATGAGGTGTCGGCAGCCTGCGCAAAGCTGTTCAGCACGTACGGGCAGGAATACCAGGCGGTCATCGCCCGGATGTCGGCCCTGCACGGCCAGTTCGCCCAGGCGGTCGCCGCCGGCGGATTGTCCTACGTGGAGACCGAGATCGCCAACGCCGCAGCCGCCGCAGGGGGCTCGTTGGGTGGCGGCACCTCAGCAGCTGCGCCTCCGGTTACCCCGCCTCCCCCGCCAGCACCGGTCCCCGACCCCGCCCGAACCATCAGCCTGATCATGGGCGCCAGCGGATACCCGATACCGTCGGAAGAGTACGTGCAAGAGCTTCTCCCGCTGTACTATCCGTCCTCCGCGCTGAGCCCCAGAATCGGCCTGCCGACGCCCGAAGGCCTCTACCCGCTGACCGGCGTAAAGGACCTGACCCTGCAAGTGTCGGCGGCCCGGGGCGCGCAGATCCTGCAGGACGCCATCCTGCAGAACGTCCCCGCCGGCACCGACACCGGGAATCCGTTCACCATCAACGTGTTGGGATACTCGCAGAGCTCCTCCATTTCGTCGATGGTGATGCAGACGTTCAACCCCCACAACATCCCGGGCGACACCACGGGACTACCCGAGGGCGTGAACCTGCACTTCACGTTGCTCGGTGACCCGAGCAATCCCAATGGCGGCCTGCTGGCGCGTTTCCCTGGCCTGAACATCCCGAGTCTTGGCATACAGTTCGGGCTCGCGACGCCGGACAATTCCTTCCCGACCGACATCTACTCGATCCAATACGACGGCTTCGCCGACTTCCCGCAGTACCCGATCAATGTCTTGTCGGATTTGAACGCGTTCTTGGGCATCATCGAGCTGCACGGTCAGTACCCCTACATGACGCCCGACCAAATTACCAACGCGATTTCGCTGGGCAACGGCGGTTCGCTGACTAACTACTACATCATCGACACGGGCCACCTGCCGATCGCGGATTTCATCCGCGACATCCCAGTCGTCGGCAACCCGCTTGCAGACCTGACCGAACCCGACTTGAGAGTCCTGGTCAACCTGGGCTACGGCAGTGTCGACCACGGCTATTCGACCAGCCCCCCGAATGTTCAGACCCCGTTCGGGGTGTTCTCCGGCGTGCCCCCGCAGGAGATCATTGCTGCGCTGAACACCGGTACCCAACAAGGGATTCACGCCTTCTCGCACGACCTCGGCACCATGCTCACCACACCTCCGACAGGCCCGACCGGTGCACTGACGCACCTCGAGCAGTTCGCGACGAACGTCTCGAACTACGCGTCAGACAATCTCACGACGTTGTCGACGAAGGTCTCCTCGGCGCTGTCCTCGCCCGACAGCTTCATCTCGTGGCTGCAGGCGGCGAACACCAGGGTCGCCGATGCGATCTCGTCGTCGGCCTCGGACGCTTACGCGACGTTGCTCCCGACAGCCGATATCGTCAACGGCCTGGTGACCGCCTTGCCGTCCTACGACGTCAACCTGTTCCTGGACGGGACGGAGATGATTCTCAGCGGCGATATCACCGGCGGGCTGACCTACGCACTGGGCGCTCCGATCGCCGCCGACACCGCGGCGGTGGTGCTCTTGGGTGGATTCGAGTTCCGGGTCATCGAGCATGCGGCCACGTCGATCTACTACGACATCACCGGGAAGACGCCGCCGGGGCCCGGTGGGGGTCTCGGGGGGCCGCAGCTGTAATCTCTAGGGCTCCAAGACCAGCTTGCCGAGCACGCCGCCGTCGGCCAGGCACTGCAACGCCGCCTGGCCCTCGGAGAGCGGATAGCGCTGCGGCGGAGGCGGTTTCAGCCCCAGGGAAACCAGCTGACTCACACCCCAGGAGAACAACGCCGCCGAACCGGGGACCTTGTTCAGGTACTCGCCCCAGGCCACACCAACCACGCTGACGTTGCGCAGCAACAGGCGGTTGACCTTGACGGTCGGGATGCCGCCCGCGGCGAAGCCGATCACCAGCAACCTGCCGTCGATCGCCAGCACCCGAATCGCGTCGTCGAAGGCCGGGCCACCGATGGGGTCGACCACGATGTCGACTCCCCGGTCGTGGGTCAACTCGCGCACTCGCTTTGCCCGGCCGTCGGTGAGCAGTACCACCTCGTCGGCGCCCAGCGACGCGAGGTAGTCGATCGCCGCCTCGCGGTGCGTCACGGCGATCACATCACCTGACTCGCGTCCATCGCCTTGGCGATCTGGACAGCCGCCGTGCCGACCCCGCCGGCGGCGCCCAGCACCAGTACCGAGTCACCCGGCCGCATCGCGGCACGGCGAGCCAGGGCGAAGTACATGGTCTTGTAGTTCACCAACAACGAAACCGCTTGGGCGTCATCGAGTTCGGCTGGACTGCGAATCACGTTGGAAACCGGAAGCGCCACCCGCTCCGCATAGCCGCCGAGCAGGCCGAACGCCGAAACCCGTTCGCCCACATGGAAATCCGACTCAGGGGGCGCCCAACTCACCACACCCGCGGCCTCGGTGCCGGGCACGAACGGTGGCGGTAATTTGAGCTGGTACTCGCCCTTCGTCAGTAAGAGGTCGGGAAAGCACACCCCGGCGGCACGCACGTCGATGACGACGACGTCATCATTACCGGTGATGTCGTCGACATCCGTGTACACCATGCCGGACGGGCCCGACAGCTCCTGTACTACACAGGCTTTCACGGCTGGTAGCAGCCTTTAAAGTTTAAAGCCGGCCTTGTCCGCAGTAGACAGGTCGGTGATCTCGGCCCAGTGCGCGGCCACATCTGCAACCGTCGGCGGCTTGTCGAAGTTGGCGCCCGGGTTCTGGAATAGCGCCACCCGCTGCACCTTGCCGCCGCCGACGACGAAAACCGAAGCGTTGTCCGGACATTCCTCGGTGCACAGGTAGGCGACCACTGGAGCGACGAACTCCGGCGTGAGCTTCTCCAGCACCTCGGGCGGCATGATGTCCTGCGTCATCCGGGTAGCCGCGATCGGCGCAACCGCGTTGGCGTGGATGTTGTACTTGGCACCCTCCAGCGCCAGCGTGTTGATCAGGCCGACCAGGCCGAGTTTGGCTGCGCCGTAATTGGTCTGGCCGAAGTTGCCGAACAGCCCGCTGGTGGAGGTGGCCACGACGACCCGGCCGTAGCTCTGCTCGCGGAAATGCGGCCAGGCCGCGCGCACCACGTTGTACCCGCCGTAAAGGTGCACCTTGAGCACGGCGTCCCAGTTCTCCGACGTCATCTTGTGGAAGGTGCCGTCGCGCAGGATCCCGGCGTTGCTCACCACACCGTGCACCGCGCCGAACTCGTCGAGCGCGGTCTTGATGATGCCCGCGGCGCCGTCTTCGGTGGCGACGCTGTCGTAGTTGGCCACCGCCCGGCCGCCCGCCTCGCGGATCTCGGTGACGACCTGATCGGCCATGTTGTGTCCGGCGCCCGTGCCGTCACGCGCCCCGCCGAGGTCGTTCACGACGACGCTGGCGCCCTCCCGGGCCAGGGTGAGGGCGTACTCACGCCCCAATCCCCCGCCGGCTCCGGTGACCACGACGACACGATCCTGCACTCCGGGCATAAGGTACCTCTCGGCTGTAAGCGGTTGGTGGGCAAGAAAATCAGAACATACGGCGAGCGAGCTTTAGGGCCCGTTCGGTGTAGGGCGGGTAGAGGATGCTGGACATGTCCGGCCGGGTCGGCTTGGTCAGCACCGACTTGCGGTGGCTGAACTCGTCGAAGCCCCACTTGCCGTGGTAGGCGCCCATGCCGGAGGCGCCGACGCCGCCGAACGGGAGCTTGGCCGTCGACACCTGGAAGGCGAGGTGGTTGACCAGCATGCCGCCCGCCGGCACTTCCTTGATGAACCGTTCGCGGGTTTCGCGCGACTTGGTGAACAGGTACGCCGACAGCGGCTTGGGCCGCGCGTTGATGAAACTTATTGCATCGTCCAGGTTTTGGACGGTGATCACCGGCAGGATCGGCCCGAAGATCTCGTTGCTCATCAACGGCCCTTCTGCGTCGGGGTTGACGACCACGGTCGGCTGGATGCGCAGGCTCGACGCGTCGCATTCGCCGCCGGCCGCGACCTCGCTCTTGCCGTCCGCCTTCGCTTCCGAGATATAGCCGCTCAACCGGTCGAACTGACGCCGGTTGACGATGCGCATTCCGCTCGGGTCGTCTTTGGACCGGAACTTGGTGAGCGCGGCGCCGATCTTGCTGACCAGCTCGTCGCGGATCGACGCGTCGGCCAGCACGTAGTCCGGTGCCACGCAGGTCTGCCCGGCGTTCATGATCTTCAGCCAGGCGATCCGCTTGGCTGCGACATCGATGTCGCCATCGGCCGCCACGACCACCGGGCTCTTGCCACCGAGTTCGAGGGTGACCGGAGTCAGGTGGGGCGCCGCGCCCTCGTAGACCTTCCGGCCGATCTCGGTGCCGCCGGTGAACATGACGCGGTCCAGGCCCTGCGCGATGAGTTCCTGACTCACCATGCCGTCGCCCTCGACCACCGCGATCGCATCTTTGTCGAGGTAGCGCGGGACCAGCTCGGCCATCAGCCGCGACGACGCCGCGGCGATCTCCGACGGCTTGAGCACGACGGCATTCCCGGCGGCGATCGCCCCGACCGCCGGACCCAGCGTCAGGTAGAACGGGTAGTTCCAGGCGCCGATGATCAGCACGGTGCCGTACGGCTCGTACTCCACCCAGCCGCGACCGGGCAGCTGCGGCAGTTCCAGCAGCAGGTACTTGCGCCGGGTCCACCTGCGCACCTTCTTGGCCGCGTACTTCGCCTCGGAGAGGGTGGTCGCGACATCGGCGATGAAAGCCTCGGCCGGGCTGCGGTCCAGATCTTCGGCGAGCGCCTTGGCGATCGCGTCCTCGTTCTCCTCCATCATCTTCGCGAGCTGCAGCAGCTGGTGCTTGCGCCACTCGATGCTGCGGGTGCGCCCGCTGGCGAAGGTCTTGCGGAGCCGGGCCACCGTCGCGGCGACGTCGGTTGGCTGGGCCTCGCCGTTCTTCGCGGGAGCCTCGCCCTGTGCGTCTTGGGTCTTTGGTGTAACCGATTCGGTAGTCATCGTCGTCTTCCCTTCGGAACTTCCCAGACGTGCCCGCGTTTGTTCGCGCCGTCACACATCGGTGATAACCGCGATCCTAACCACCCGGCCGGAAGAGCAGTAGGAAAGATCCCCCGCAGCTGCCGACTCGGCTCCAGCCCTCAGGGCTTGGTGGCCGCGACGAAGCTGTTTACGAACGGCCGTGCATCCGACTCGGGCGAACGCCCCAGCCGAGTCGCTTCGTCGCGGGCACTCACCGACGCGGTGGCCCAGCCGTGTCCGGCGAACCAATCGGCAGGCTCGGTACGGCCGCCATGTTCAAACCAGAGGTCGAACGGGTTGAACGAGGTGTCCTCACCGCGCGCTTCCCGTTTGTCCCGCAGCTCCGCCCACTTCTCTTCGGCCTCTTTGCGTTTCGCCTCGTCAGCGCCGAAAATCTCGACGGCCACCCGGCTGCCGGGTCCGCTCAGCCTGTCGATGGAGGCGAACATGGCCTCCTGCGCGGCGGCCGGCAGGAACGGCAACAGCCCTTCGGCCAGCCAGGCCGTCGGCCGGTCGGCGTCGAACCCGGCGTCGCGCAACGCCTGGGGCCAGTCGTGGCGCAGGTCGACCGGCACCGCCCGCCGGTCGGCCACCGGCGCGGCGCCGTGCCGGGCCAGCGTCTCGGCCTTGTACTCGAGCACCTTGGGCAGATCGATCTCGTAGACGACGGTGTCGTCAGGCCAGGCCAACCGGTAGGCACGCGAATCCAGCCCGGCCGCCAGCAGCACGACCTGCCGGATACCGGCGGCGGCTGCGTCGGCGAAGTACGCATCGAAGAAATGGGTGCGAACGGCCTGGTAGTTCACCATCTGCTGAGCGCCGACCGCGAAATCGACCTCGGCCTCGTCCTTGTCGCCGGGGTCAACCGCCGACGACCACCAGGCTTCCACCTGCTCGCGGACGCCCGCCAACTCGGGCGTGGAGACCAGCGGCTGGGCGAACTGGTCCTGAATCAGAGGGTCAGCGCTCGCGGTCTCGCGCGCCCGGGCCAGCGCGACCATCACCGCGGTCGCACCGACGCTGGTGGCAATGTCCCAGGAGTCGTCCGCGGTGCGTGCCATTACAACCGCTCCGCCACCACGAAGTCGGAGAACGCGTCCTTGTCGTCGGCCAGCGGGACGTTCTCGATCCAGCGGCCCAGCCGTTGCATCTCGTCCGTCGAGCGATTCGCCTTGGCGCGCCAGCCGTGGTCGTTGAGCCAGTCCGTGACGTCCGCCCGGTGGTCGTCGCGATACATCAGCTCACCCACGTCGATCGTCTGGTGCTCCAAACCGATCTGCTCGGCCACTTTCTTGAACCGCTCACGCATCTGCTGACGCCGCTCGTCGGCGTGCGCGGGCGCGGTTTCGGCCGAGACGCGGCTGCCCGCCGGGCTCAGCTCGCCGATCTGGGTGAACAACCGGTCCTGGGCCTCGGCCGGCAGGTACATCAACAGCCCCTCGGCCAGCCAGGCGGTCCGCGCCGTCGGGTCGAAGCCCGCCGCACGCAGCGCGGCCGGCCAGTCCTGACGCAGGTCGATGGCGACCTCACGGCGATCGGCCGACGGCACCACGCCGTTCTCCGCCAACGTCGTGGATTTGTAAGCCAGCACCTGGGGCTGGTCGATCTCGTACACCGTGGTGCCGGCCGCCCAGTCCAGCCGGTAAGCGCGCGAATCCAGGCCCGACGCCAGGATCACCACCTGCCGGATACCGTCGGCGACGGCGTCCAGGAAGTACGTGTCGAAGAAGTTCGTCCGCACCGCCTGGTAGCCGCGCATGTGGCGCAGGTGGGCCGCGGATTCGGCGTCGATGGCTTCCACCTTGGCGGCGACATCAGGGTCGAGCATCGCCTCCCACAGCACGCCGGCTCCGGCGTTGGTGACCAGCAGTTTGGCGTACGGGTCGCGGATCAGCGGATCCGGCCCCTCGGATTCGACGGCGCGGGCAGCGGCCACCATCACGGCCGTGGTGCCGACGCTGGTCTTGATGTCCCAGCTGTCGTCGTGGGTACGCAGTGAACTCATCGAGTGCTCCCGGTGGGTAGTTATCGGGTTAATTGGATGGTCCGTCGAGACGGGCTCGCACCAGAGTGGTCCGAACTGCCTCGTCGGTCAGGTCTTCGGGTATCGGCCGGCCCAGTCGGGCCATCTCGTCGTGGTTGTTCACCCTGTGCACCTGCCAGCCGTGGTCGGCCAGCCACTGTGCGGCATCGGAACGGTCCGGTTCGTGGTAGGTGAGCGCCTCGACGTTGACGTCCAGACCCAGCCGGTCCCGCATTCGGTTCCAGCGCTGCGTGTTGGCGTGCGTGTTCATCTTGAACGCCTCGACGGCCAACCGGCTGCCCGGAGCGCTGAGTTCGGTGCACATCTGAAAGAGCCGGTCCTGCGCGTCGCTGGGCAGGTAGGAAAGCAGGCCCTCGGCCAGCCAGGCCGTGGGTCGGCTGCGGTCGAATCCGGCGGCCGACAGCGCGGCGGGCCAGTCGTCGCGCAGATCCACCGCGACGGGCCGCCGTGTCGCAGCAGGTCGAGCACCGTGCGACTCGAGGATGTCGGCCTTGTATTCCAGCACTTTGGGCTGGTCGATCTCGTAAACGACGGTGCCCGGCGGCCAGTTCAGCCGGTACGCCCGGGAGTCCAAGCCGGCGGCGACGATCACCACCTGGCGGATGCCGGCGTCGGTCGCGGCGGCGAAGTACTCGTCGAAGAAGTGCGTGCGCGTCGCCTGGTAGTCGCAGCCGGCCCGGTGGATGCGCTGCCCGTGCGGGTCGCCGTCGAGCCAGGCCAGGTTGGCATCGGCCAGTCGCGACCACGCGGGACCGGCAGCGGACACCAGAACTACGGCGAACTCGTCGCGAATCAGCGGATTCGGCCCCGCGGTTTCCACCGCGCGCGAGGCCGCAACCCCCAGCGCCGTCGCGCCAACGCTTTGGGTGATGGCCCAGGTGTCGCCGGCGGACCGCAACGAGGGCACCGGCGAGGGCAGGCCGTTGAGATCAGTCATTTCGCGACTATGGTACCCGAATAAGTTAGGCAAACTATGTGCTTTGTGGAATACATCACTGCCCCGATCGGCCCGGTTCAGTTAGCGGGCCGCCAGAGCCGGCCGGCCAGCAGCTGCTGCAACGACTCGGTGATCGCGTCCATCTCCCGGTAGCTCCGGACATAACCGGCATAGAAGCCGACGCCGCACAGCACGACCAGCAATGTCTCGGTCAATGCGGGGACATCAGTTTCGGCGGAAAGTTCGCCGCGCTCGATCGCGTCGTTGACGGTCCAAGTCAGAAAATCCCGGCTGATTTCGACAGGATCGTTTCCGGGCCGGGTCAATTCCGGATGCCGTTGCGATTCCATTACGGTGGTGACCAAAAACGCAGCGGTGGAAGGATTTACGTTTTCGGCCTGCATGGCCACGCTAATGAACGCCGCGAGCCGCCCCATCGTGGTGGTCTCGCCGCGGGCCCGTTCGATGCCGGCCGCGACGACGAGCCTGTTGGTTTGGTCCACCACCTCCCAATACAGCACTCGCTTGCTCGAGAAGTAGTGGTTGATCGCCGGTCGGGTCAGGTCGGCCTGGACCGCGATGGCCTGGAAGGTCGCACCATCGTAGCCGCGGTCGCTGAAGACCTGACGAGCCGCGTGCAAGATGCGCTTTCGCGTCTCGTCCGCCTTTGCTGCGGGAGGACGACCCGGCCGGCGACTCGCCGTAGGCGGCATTGCTAGATTGTGCCACCGCCACGATGCGGCTTAAGGGCATTTGGCGGGACATCAAGGAACTTGCCAGCCTGGTAGTCCTCGAACGCCTCGATCACTTCGGCCCGTGAATTCATCACGAAAGGCCCGTAGTGAAATACCGGCTCCCGAATCGGCTGCCCGCCGAGGATCAGCACGTCCATGGCCGTCGTTCGATGCGAATCCTGGACCGCCTCAGCGGCAACGGTAATGCGATCGCCGGGCCCGAGAACGGCCAACTGACCCTGCTGAATCGGGTGCCCGATCGGGCCGACATGTCCGCGTCCGGACAACACGTATACCAGCGCATTGAATTCACGTTGCCACGGAATATTGAGCCGTGCCCCATTCTCGATCGTCGCGTGCGCCAGCGTGATCGGCGTGTGGGTGACGCCGGGGCCGGGGTGGCCGTCGATCTCACCGGCGATGACGCGGACCAGCGCTCCGCCGTCTTCGGAGGAGAGCAGTTGGACGTCATTGCCCTCGATCGCCTGGTACCGAGGTGTCGCGAACTTGTCTTTCCGCGGCAGATTCACCCAGAGCTGGACACCGTGGAACAGACCACCGCTCTCGACCAGCTCGGCGGGCGGGGTCTCGATGTGCAGAATGCCGGAACCGGCCGTCATCCATTGCGTGGCGCCGTCGGTGATCAGGCCGCCGCCGCCGTAGGAATCCTGATGCGCGAACTTCCCGTCGATCATGTAGGTGACCGTCTCGAAGCCACGGTGCGGATGCCAATCCGTGCCGCGCGGCTCTCCGGGCTCGTAGTCCACCTCACCCATCTGGTCCATGTGCACAAACGGGTCGAGGACAGCGGTGCTGACTCCGGCGAACGCGCGGACCACCGGAAAGCCCTCACCCTCATAGCCGTGCGGCCCGGTGGTGATCGATCGGACCGGACGTTCGGTGTCGGCCGGGCTGGCCGGGCCCACCCGCGCCAACGTCAATGTGTCTGCGGTAACTGCAGGCATTTCCGTCTCCTTAAAGTTAGAGTTACCGATATAACCGGACTGCGGTCCGTTTATTCCTTGCCGTGCGCGTCCGCGCCAGCCGCCCATTAGTCCAGCCGGGTCAGGCGGACCGCTGGAAGCGGCCTCGGCACGCCCTCCACCGGCTCTGGGCGGTCCCCATGGCCCGCCGACAACACGGCTAGGCGACCGTTTTACGATGCAACGTTTGCTGTAAGTAGCGAAGGGTCGCATCATGCCCGATCCTGAGAAGGTCGGCGGCAACCAGTGAGCGGTCGACACGGAAGGGGAGACGGCGCATGGCGGTGGCAAACGCGGTAACCGACAGGTCCCGCGGGTCACGAGGCAGCTCTGCCGCGATGCGGCAGGCAGTCAGGTGGCTGCGCGCAAACGGCCTCGGATTGTTCAGCTTGGCGATCGTGGTCGGGTTCGCGGCCGGGCTTGGGGCGGCAGGATTCCGATACCTGATCTACGGGCTAACCTGGCTGGCCACCGGCCATACCGAGTTCGGTCAGCAAGGTTGGGTCGGTAGCGACCACCTGCCGTGGTTGGGGCTCGGGTTCTTCGTGGTCATCCCCGTTATCGGCGGTTTGCTGTATGGGCCGTTGATTGCACGGTTCGCGCGTGAGGCCAGAGGTCACGGGGTGCCGGAAGTGATGACCGCCGTCGCAGAGAACGGCGGTCGCATCCGTCCCCAGGTAACGGTGGTAAAGGCGCTCGCTTCGGCATTGTGCATCGGCAGCGGCGGCTCAGTGGGCCGTGAGGGTCCCATCGTGCAGATCGGCGCGGCGCTGGCGTCGAGTCTCGGTCAGTGGATGCGGTTACCAGAGAGTCGATTGCGCGTGTTGGTTGCCTGCGGCGCGGCCGGCGGCATCTCGGCGACCTTCAACGCGCCGATCACCGCAGTGTTCTTCGCTGTGGAGTTGATCCTGCGAGAACTCTCCGTCGAGGCGGTATTCACCATCATGCTCTCGGCGATGGTCGCCGACGTGATTTCTCGGGTCTTCTTCGGCTCGGCCCCCTTCCTGACTCAACTGCCCGCTGGCATCGAGCTCAACCACATCGCTAACTACCTGTTGATAGCCCTGCTCGCGGCGATCGCCGGCGTCATCGGAATTCTGTTCAAAACCGTCCTCTACCGGACCGAGGACTTGTGCGATCGGCTTTGGCGGCACCGCCCGGAGTGGGCACGCCCGGCAGTCGGCGGCATAGTGCTCGGTCTGCTGTTGCTGGCGGTACCGCAACTGTATGGCGTCGGCTACCCGGTCATGTACGCCGCGTTCGCCGGCCACTATGCGCTGTGGCTCCTGCTGCTCCTTGCCGCCGGCAAGATACTGGCCTGCAGCCTGACGATCGGAATCGGCGGCTCAGGTGGCGTCTTCGCGCCTTCGCTGTTCGTGGGAGCCACCTCCGGCATGGCATTCGGCATGTGCGTCACCCACCTGATCGGCCCAGCCGCGGGTGAGCCGGCGCTCTACGCAATCGTCGGCATGGGTGCGGTGTTCGCCTCTGCCGCACGTGCCCCACTGACTGCACTCGCCAGTACCGTCGAGATGACCGGCGACTTCACCTTGACCCTGCCGGTGATGCTGGCGGTGGCGGTCGCCACGACCGTGTCGCGCGCGTTGTCTTACGGCACCATCTACACCACCAAACTGCTTCGCCGCGGCATAGACATCGAACGTCCCAGCACCACCGACGCCTTTGCTGAGCTGACCGCCGCCGACGCCATGCACCCATTCGTCGACCCACTCGAACTCACCCTGCACGAGGTTCACCTGCACCAGGACTGGAAGGCCCTATTCGGTCCGATCACCCGCACCCGCGAAGCACAAGGGCTCTTTGCCGGTGACAGCCTCTCGCAGGGCCTGCGGGAACTCGTCGCCCATGGTCGTGACGGGCTGCTAGTTATCGACAACGCTGCCCACGTGGTCCGGGGATGGCTGACCAACCAGGACGTTATGCGCGCGGTCCGCGTTTACCTTGCCACCGACCACCGGGACGCCGTCGGCCTGCACCCCATTTCGGAAGGAGCCGACCACGAGGCGCAAGCCGCGCGCGAAGCACGCGGCCGAATCACGGGATACCAAATCGTCGAGAGAACTCTCACACCCGACTCGACCGCGATCGGCCGTAGAATCAGCGAAATCGACTGGCCGACAGGCTATTTCCCGGTATCGATCATCCATAAACGACGACTTGTCAACGCGGATGCGACTGTGCGACTCGCTGCGGGCGACCGCATCAACATCCTCGCCCCGGAAAACAGCGACGGAGAGATCCATGCGGCAGCGCCAGACACGGCCGACCCGTAGCGCCCGAGGATTCCGAAAAGGAGGCGCGCCCTTGCCGTGGGTCGGCAGGTTCGGCCACCCGATTACTTCGCCTTACGCCGCGCGGTGTTCGCGGCACTCTTTTCGGTGGCCTTGCCGTCATGGGCCAACTTTCCACCGGCGTTTTCCAGGTGCGCCCGGACAAACCACTGAAACTTCTCCAGTTGCGCGGCCTGGTCGATCAGGATGTCCTGGGTGACGCGGTCGAGGTCCTCGGTTTCGTCGATCGCGCTGCGGACGTCTTCGATGACGCCGTTGTAGACCAGGTCCAGCGCGGCCAGGTGCGCCTGGACGGTGTCGCGGCCGACCGAATAGTCGTCCCACCCGCGGTCATCGACGATCGCGCCCGGGGTCCCCTTCGGTGAAGCGCCCAGAGCCGCGATGCGCTCGGCGACGTCGTCGGCGAAATCACGTACCGCGTCGACCTGCGGGTCGATCATTTCGTGAACGCCAATAAAGTTGGGGCCCACCACATTCCAGTGAATGTGCTTCAGCGTCAGGTGCAGATCGTTGTAAGTGCTCAGTTGCTTCTGCAGCAGTTCGGCGATCCGCGCGCCCTGCTTGTCGGTCAATCCGGGAATGGTGAACTGAGTCATCCGTTACCCCCTGAAGTTCGCTTACACGTTCTTCGTCGGGTACCCAATGCCGTGATCGGTAACCACGGCGCAGGTGGCTGCGCTCAGAGCGAGCGGATGTTCTGCACCGGCAGTCGCGCGCCGCGGCGCGGTTCGTAGGCCAGTCCGCTGGCTTCGAGCACCCGCACCACCCGGTGCCGGTGGGGTCGCATCGGTTCCAGCAACTCGAGCATGGTGGCGTCGTCCACCGGGCGGCCCACCAGTGTCCAGCCGATCATCTTCGGAATGTGGTAATCGCCCAGCGACACCGCGTCGGCGTCGCCGAACGCGCGTTGCGCGGTCTCGGCAGCGGTCCACACCCCGACTCCGGGCAGTGACTGCAACGCCTCGCGGGCCTGCGCCGGCGGCTGGGACGCCAGCTTTTCCAGCGATGCCGCGCGTCGTGCGCAACTCACCACGGTCTGCGCCCGCCCCGGATCGACGTTGGCGCGGTGAAACTCCCAGGACGGAATGTAGCGCCACGCCTCAGCCGACGGCGGTACGCGCATCCCGGCCGGCGCCGGTCCGGGCGCCGGTGTGCCGTATTTGGTCACCAGGACGCGCCACGACCGAAATGCGTCGGCGCCCGGCACCCGCTGCTCGATGACCGCCGGGATCAGGGCTTCCAGCACCCGCTGGGTGCGGCCCAGGCGCAAATCCGGAACTCGCCGGTACGCGGCGGCCACCGTCGGATCCCGCGGCACGAAATCCGAGGCGTCGTCGTCGGCGCCCAGCATCGCGGGCAGCGTCTCAACGAATTCCTCGGCCCCCTCGCCCCAGGCCTCGCAGTGGGCGGTGTGGGGGGCCGTGCGGCTCAGGCGCGCGGCGACTGGTCCGCTGGACAGCATGCTGGTCCGCCAGATGGTGCCGTCACCAGCCACCCGGAAGCACGGATCGCGCGGACCCCGGCGAAGAGGCGCCAGCGTATGCCCGAAGCCGCCCGCTCCGGGGAACGTGACTGTGCGCTCGCTCTGCACTGTGCTGGCTCCGTCCCGATTGACCGGCAACAGTCTGCCAAGACAATATTGCGATGTGACGACGCCGTTCGATGACCCACAGGCAGAACTGGCCTGGATGTTCCTGCAGAGCCTGTCCGAGGGCGGCGATATCGAAGAAGGCCTGACTCTGCTCAGCGACGATTTCACCTACTGGAGCATCATCACCCGGGTGTGCTTCGACAAGGACACGTTTCGGCGAGCGATCGACACGCGCAAAGCCATTCTCGAGGTCAACATCGACTTGCTGCGCTGCATCAACGAGGGCGAGACGGTGGTGATCGAGGCGCAAGTCGAGGGCAGCACCCAGAGCGACATCAAGTACGAGACGCCGTTCGTCTGCATCTTCGAGACGAGGGACGGGCTGATCGTGTCGCTGCGTGAATACAGCGACACCCGATCGTTCGCCGAGGTGTTTCCTAGCCTGCTACAACGCTGATTTCGGCTTTGTTCGGGTAAAAGGCCACATGCCCGGCGATCGCCGCCACCGCCGGATAGGGCTCTTCGTAGGTCCAGATCACGTCGTCGACGGTGTCGCCGGCCGAGGTGGTCACGCTGTAGTAGCTGGCGTAACCCTTGAACGGGCAGTGGGTGCTGGTGTCGGTGCGGGTCAGCCGGTCCTGGACCACATCGCTAAACGGAATGTATTGCACCACAGGCAAAGTCGCTTCTCTTAATTCGAGCGCCGCGGCGGTGTCCGCGATCAGCTCGCCATTGACGCGAACCTGTACCCGGCCCTCGGTCGGTTCGATCGTGATCGGATGGCCGGCACTGGGCTCTTTGATTTCCGGATGGCTCATGATTCGCCTTTCTGTCGATGACAAGTTTCAACGTGACCGGTCGGGCAACATTCCCGTCAGAACGCATAGCGGTGGTACTGCGCCATCGTCCGCAACCCCGGCACCCGCGCCATCACCCTGCCCAGCCTGCGAAATGCCGGTGACACCAGGTCGAAGGTGTCGCTGTCGAACACCGATTCCCACGCCAACAGACGCACCCCGGGAACCGCGTCGAGGATGTCGGAGGGGGCGTTGATCCCCCAGTGCAGCCTCGATCCCGAACGGCGGACCACGCTGTTGGTCACCTGGGTGCGAATCCCCAAGGTGTTGAACGAGTCGAACTGCAGTTCGCCGGACGGGAAGCGGTCGACCACGCGCCGAAGCAGCGCCAGTCCGTCGTCCTTCGTCAGGTACATGGTCAGGCCCTCGCCGAGGAACAGGGTGGGTCGGTCGGCCGGGATCTCGGCGAGCCAGGACGGGTCGGTCACCGACGCCGGCAGCAGTTGACAGTTTGCCCGGGCCGGGTAAACCCGCTCCCGCAGCGCGACGACGTCGGGGTAGTCGATGTCGTACCACCGCACATCCGGACCCGGGTCCAGCCGATAGACGCGGGCGTCCAGGCCGCAACCGACGTGCAGCACGCTGACCGGGGTTTTCGCGGCGTCATGCACGGCCAGGAACTGGCGTGCCCAGTTGTCGAAGTGGGCGGTGCGGATGGCGACCGACGGCGCCCGCCGCGGGGTGATGGTCGTTTTGTGCCAGTCGTAATCGATCTGCGCCACAGCGGCTTTCGCGTAGTGATCGCCCAGGATCGATGGTTGGGCATCCGCGTCGAGCGCTTTGGCGTACAGCGTCGCGAGCATCGTCTGGGGCGGTCCGTCGAGTTCAACGTGAACGCGGTCCATTGGCGCCAGTCTATTCAGATCGGCGCGCTTCGCTTTTGTCGCTGGTCTTGCGCATCGCGGCCCAGAATCGGGCGGCCTCGCATATCGATTCCTCGACCGGGCGCGGCTGCCAGCCCAACTCCCGGACCGCCTTGCCGTGGTCGACGTCGGCTTCGGCGCGCATCATCCGGACCGACTCCAGGCTGAGTTCGGCGTCCTTCCTGGTGAGCCGTGCCCGCAGGCTGCCCAGCACAGCCAGGGCGTAGAGCACCGGCACCGAGATCGAGCGTTGCGGCGGCGGCATACCGGCCTCGTCCGCGGCCATCCGTACGACGTCCTTGATCGCGATCATGCGTTCGGAGATGAGGTAGCGCTCACCGTTGCGGCCGCGTTCGGCGGCCAGGATCATCGCGCTGGCGGCGTCGTCGACACCCACCACTTCCAGCTGGATGCCATTCATCTGGAACGGCAGCTTGCCGAACACCGCGCCGGCGATGAACGCGCCGTGCGGGGTGCGGCCCCAGTCGCCGCTGCCGTAGGTCGTCGAGACGCACATCGCGACGGCGGGCAGCCCATGCTCGGCGACGTAGCGCATCACCAAATCCTCGGCCTTGACCCGGGATTGGACGTAGGCGGTGACTCGCCGATCCGGAAGGATTCGGTCGGATTCGGTCGCCACCTGCCCGTGCCGGCGATCCACCGTCGCGTAGGTGCTGGTGAAGACGAACCTGTGCAGGTCTGCGGCTATCGATTTTTCAATGGCGACGTCGAGGACGTTACGCAGACCCTCCACGTTGGTGCGGAACAGCGGCGCCGGATCCTGCAGCCAGGCACGGGTGTCGACGACGCAGTAGTACACGTCGTCGCAGCCGTCCATCGCCGCACGAACGGTGGCGGTGTCGAACACGTCGCCTTGAAATCGAGTGACCTCCAGGTCGTCGATGCTGCGGGTGTTGGCGTTGGGCCGCACCATCACCCGCACCTGCGCGCCGTCCTCGACGAGCAGGCGGGTCACGTGTGAACCCAGAAAACCGTTGGCGCCGATGACCAACTTGGGTTTGGCGGTCACCCTGCGGTGCCGCCATACTGCTTCAGGAAATTCGCGGCGTCCTCGTCGAGGGTGCCGAATTCCTGGGCTTTGTGACACCACTTCAACGCGGCCTGCACGAAGCGCAGCGGGTTGTAGATGTCCTCCTGGCGGCGCCACTGGCCGTCGCCGGCGTAGGTGATGATCGAGATGTTGGTCGCGGTGATCACGCTGCCATCGCCGGGATCGCGCATCGGGTTGTCGAGTTCCATGATGATCCGCCCGGTCGGTTCGTCGATCACCGACCACAGTGACGGGAACGCCACCATGTGGCTGCCCGGGAAGGTCGTCATCGTTCGCTTGATCCAGGTGCGTACCTCGTCACGGCCGTGCATGGTGCCGGCGGCGTGCTCGATGTAGAGGACATCCGGTGTGTAGTGCTCGACCCAGGTGTCCCAATCGTGGGTTTCGGCTGCTCGGGCGACGGTCTGCTCGAACTTCTCGAAGGCTGCCGCCAGTTCGCTGCGGTGGAACTCCGGGCTGGTCACGAGCCGTTACACCTCACGGCCGGAGTGTAGCCTGGGGCATTATCCGATCCCGGCCCGGCTAGGAGGACGAACCATGACCAGCACTCAAAAAGCAATCCTTGCCGGCGGCTGCTTCTGGGGAATGCAGGACCTGATCCGCAAGCAGCCCGGGGTGGTCGCCACCCGGGTCGGCTACAGCGGCGGCGACGTTCCCAACGCGACCTATCGCAACCACGGCACCCATGCCGAGGCAATCGAGATCGTCTTCGACCCCGCCGTCACCGACTACCGCACCATCCTGGAGTTCTTCTTCCAGATCCACGATCCGACGACGAAGAACCGGCAGGGCAACGACCGGGGGCTGAGCTACCGGTCGGCCATCTTCTACCTCGACGACGAGCAGAAGCGCGTCGCGCTGGACACCACCGCCGATGTCGAGGCGTCCGGCCTGTGGCCCGGCAAGGTGGTGACCGAGGTCAGTCCGGCCGGGGATTTCTGGGAGGCCGAGCCCGAGCACCAGGACTACTTGGAGCGCTACCCCACCGGGTACACCTGCCACTATGTGCGACCCGGCTGGAAGCTGCCGCGACGGGCGAACGCGTAGCGGGAACGCCGAGCCCCGGCTCAGCGCCGGTGGACGACGACCCGCCCGCCGTCTTTCGGGATGAAGGCGACACCGCGGCAGTGCCACCGCTCACCGGGTGCCGCGGTGGTCTCAATGGTGAAGTGGCGCAATACCGTTCGTAGCACCACGTCCATCTCCATGTTGGCGAATGCGGCACCCACACAACGGCGGGTGCCGCCGCCGAAGGGGATCCAGGCGAATGCGGACGGCTTGCCGCCGATGTAACGCTGCGGGTCGAAACGCTCCGGGTTGGGAAAGACGTCGGGGTTGTCGTGTATCCGCCCGATGTGGATGATGATCGAATCTCCGCGCGGAATCGCCCACTCGCCCAGTTGATAGACCTCTGGGTAGACGCGACGGGCCGCGAAATCGATGACGGTCCTGGAACGCTGGACCTCCAGGATCGTCGCGTGCCGTAGCTCGCTGCCGTCGTTGTCGGCCTCCTCCACCAGGGCCGCCAGCAGATCCGGGTGCCGGGTTATCCGCTCGAACGCCCAGGCCAGCGTTGACCCTGTCGTTTCGTGCCCGGCCGCCAGCAAGGTGAGTAGTTCATCGCCAATGTCCTTGCGCGACATGACCGAACCGTCTTCGTAGGTGCTGCGCAGCATCAGCGCGAGCACGTCGGTGCGGTCGGCGAAGTTCGGGTCCGAGCGCTCGTGGTCGATCAGCTTGTCAATGACCGCGTCGTACTGGCGTCGATATTCGCCGAGCCGGCCCCACGGGGCGTACCGGCCGTAATTCCGTTGGGGTTTCGGCATGGCCGCCAGTCGCGAGCCCAGGGTGACCCACGGCGGGATCAGTCGACGCAGCTCGTCGAGTTCGGCACCGTCGGCGCCGAAGACCGCCCGCAAGATGGCGTTGAGGGTGATGTGCATCATCGATGGCAGCGTCGCGAACGGCTGGCCTTGCGGCCAGTTGGCCATCTCGCGCAGGGTCTCCTGTTCGATGATGTCCTCGTACTTCTTCATGTTCTTGCCGTGGAACGGCGGCGCCAGCAAGCGTCGCCGCCGACGGTGGTCATCGCCGTCCAGCGCGAACACCGAGCCGGAGCCGAACAACCGGCTCAGATTGGGCTGGATATTGCCGAGATCGTCTGGGCCGGTGGTGAAGATCTGCCTGGCCAGTTGCGGATCGCCGATCACCACGACGCGGCCGTAGATCGGGATGTTGAGCGTGAAGGCGTTGCCGTACCGACGCGACAGGTGTTGCATCATCCCCCGCCGCGACAGCGCAAAGCCCAGACCCTGCAGGATCTTCGGCAGCCGGGTCGCCGGGGGCAACCTGACGGCGGGGGCCGCCGGTGGGGCGGTGACTACATCGGTCATAGCGTTGGTGCTCCCAATATCTGCCTATCTGCCCCGAACCCGGGGTTTGGTACGACGGTGTACCGCGAGCCTTTCCAGGTACGGTACTCTGTGGTACCAAAGCTGACAAGGTCCAACCGAGGGGCGCGGTCGATGGCATCAGTGGCACCAGCAGCCGAAGAGGCGATCCAAGGCACAGCTGACCCGTTTCGGCTTCGCGTGCTCGAGGGCCTGGCCGAATCGATCCGTGAGCGTGGCTACCGCGCCACCACCGTCGCCGACATCGTCCGCAACGCCCGCACCTCGAAGCGCACGTTCTACGACCAGTTCGCCAGCAAAGAGGAATGCTTCCTGGAGCTGCTGCGGGCCGAGATCGCGATCATGGCCGAAGAGATCCGGGTTGCGGTTGACCCCGAAGCCGACTGGCACCAGCAGATTCGCCAGGCCGTGGAGGCTTACGTCGGCAATATCGAATCCCGGCCGGCCATCACGCTGAGCTGGATTCGAGTGCTCCCCTCGTTGGGCGACGTCGCTCGGCCCTACCAGCGTCAGGGCCTGGAGCTGCTGACGACCCTGCTGATCGACCTGAGCAGCAGTCCGGGGTTCCGGCGTGCCCACCTGCCGCCGTTGACGCCGCCGCTGGCGGTAATCCTGGTGGGGGGTCTGCGAGAACTGGTCGCGCTGGCCGTCGAGGACGGACGGCCCGTCCGGGAGATCGTCGGACCGGCGGTGGACGCGTCGGTCGCGTTGCTCGGGCCCCGTAGCTAGGAGGGGCCGGGCTAGGCTCGTCGCAGACCGTCAAATACTGGAGGACGTCACGATGCGCCTGTCGACCCGAAACCAGCTCAAGGGAACCATCACCGAGGTCAATCTCGGCAGCGTGATGGCAATCGTCAAGGTTCGGCTCGACGGCGGCGACCAGATCGTCACGTCCTCGGTCACCAAGGATGCCGCCGTCGAACTGGGGCTGGAGGTCGGTCAGCCGGCGACGGTGTTCATCAAGTCCACAGAAGTCACAATCGGGGTCGAGTAGCCGGCGACATGGCATCCACCATGCGCGCCGAGCGCTTCTACGCTGACACGAAAAAGGTTGCGCTGGAAGATGTTCCGATCCCCGAACCCGGGCCGGGCGAAGTTCTGGTCAAGGTCGCCTACTGCGGGATCTGTCACTCCGACCTGAGTTTGATCAACGGTACGTTCCCGGCCCAGGCACCGGTGGTGACGCAGGGCCACGAGGCATCGGGCACCATCGCGAAACTGGGCCCCGACGTCACCGACTGGGCCGAGGGCGACCGGGTCGTCGTCGCCGCCGGCCGGCCATGCCAGCAATGCCCCAACTGCCGTCGCGGTGACGTGGTGAACTGCCTGCGGGTCCAGTTGATGGCCTTCGCCTATGACGGCGCATGGGCCGAATACACCGTCGCGCAAGCGGCGGGCCTGACCCGCGTGCCGGACAACGTCCCGCTGCAACAGGCCGCGGTCCTGGCCGACGCGGTGTCGACGCCGTTCGGCGCGGTCGTCCGGACCGGGAAGGTGGCGATCGGGGAGTCGGTCGGGGTGTGGGGGGTCGGCGGCGTGGGCACTCACATCGTCCAGCTCGCGCGGTTGGTCGGTGCGGTACCGGTGATCGCCCTCGACATCAACCCGGCCGTGCTGGAGCGTGCGCTCGAAATCGGTGCCGACTGTGCGTTCGACTCCCGCGACGACGGGCTTCGGGACAAGATCGCCGAGGTCACCGGCGGCCGGATGTTGGATGTGGCCTTCGACGTCGTCGGCCTCAAGGTCACATTTGAGCAAGCCCTGGATAGCCTGACGTCCGGGGGCCGGCTGGTGGGTGTGGGAATGTCCGCCGAGGCGCCGACGGTTGGACCCACTGCCATGTTCGGGTTGACCCGCAAGCAGGTGCTCGGTCACCTGGGTTACCAGAACGTCGACATCGAGACCCTGGCAAAGCTGGTTTCGCTTGGGCGACTTGATCTTTCGCGGTCGATCAGCGAGATCGTGCCGCTCGAAGACGTCCAGTCGGGCATCGAGAAGCTGGAGCGCCAGGACGGCAACCCCATCCGCATCCTGGTCCAGCCCTAGTAGCGCGGACATCAGCGCACTCCGTGTTCAGCCAGCCTCTTGATCGCCGCCAGCGTCTTGTCGATCGCCGCCTCGAACTCCCGCAGCCGCACGAACACGATCTTTTCTTCCTTGTCGGGCATCGAGTCGATGGCCGCCGACAATCCGGAGCGGCCCGGTCCCAGCTGCGCCCAGTAACTCAGCGTGGTCCCGCCGTCGCGCGGGGTCAGCCGGAATCGCCATATCGCCGAGGGATTCTCGGAACCGCCGACTGCCCAAGCGAATTCACGTAACTCGTCACAGGCGACCACCTGCGAGGTGCTACTCCACCGTCCGTACGCGTCGTGTTCGTTGTGTCCGATAAAGCGGGCACCGAGCCGAGGCCCGGCAACACCGTCGGCCCACTCCACCGCCTGCAGCTCGTTGCTGAGGGTCGGCATCAAAGCGATGTCGGAGATCAGACTCCAGACTCTGGCGGGATCGGCGTCAATCCAGGTCGAGGCTTCTACCGTTGGGGTGTCCGCATAACGCGCGCCGGTCCATTCCACTTGCCCATTCTCCACCCGCTTAGCCCGGAGTGTCTCTCTCCGGGCTAAGCGGGTTTGCGGGCTCAGGCAGCGACGGGCAGCCGATCGACCACCTTGTCCCGGCCGCGGCGGGCGGCCCGGCGCTGCGACCACGAGTCGGGGACGGAGAGCCGAACGATCTTGCGAACCACGGTGCCGAACTGCTGCAGCAGCGGGCCCTTGTTGTAAGGGACGCCATAGCGTTCGCAGATCTCCTGCACCTCGGGCGCGACCTCCGCGTAGCGGCGGGCCGGCATGTCGGGGAACAGGTGGTGCTCGATCTGGTGCGACAGGTTGCCGGACATCACGTGGAAGAACTTGCCGCCGGTCAGGTTCGCAGAACCGAGCACCTGACGGAAGTACCACTGGCCACGGGACTCGTCCTTGGTCTCCTCGATGGTGAATTCCTGGGTGCCGTCCGGGAAGTGGCCGCAGAAGATGATCATGTAGGACCAGATGTTGCGCATCAGGTTGGCGGTGAGGTTGCCGGTGAAGACGAACGGCGCGAACGGGCCGGCCAGCAGCGGGAAGGCCACGTAGTCCTTGAGCGACTGCCGGCGGGTCTTCTTCCAGATCTCCCGCAGCGTCTCGCGCTTGTCGCGAAAGCTGATCTCACCGCGGCGGATCCGCTCGGTTTCCAGCTCGTGCAGCGCTACGCCGTACTGGAACAGCACCATCAGCAGGAACGCGTAGACCGGGTTGCCCAGGTAGTAAGGCGACCAGCGCTGGTCCTCGCTCATCCGGATGATGCCGTAGCCGATGTCGCGGTCCATCCCGACGATGTTGGTGTGGGTGTGGTGCATGTAGTTGTGCGAGTGGCGCCACTGGTCGGCCGGGCACGCCGTGTCCCACTCGAAGTCGCGGCCGGAGATCGTCGGGTCACGCATCCAGTCGTACTGACCGTGCATGATGTTGTGGCCGACCTCCATGTTGTCCAGGATCTTCGCGAAGCCCAGCATCGCGGTGCCGAGCAGCCAGGCCGGCGGCAGGAACAACAGTGCGCGTCCGCCGACTTCCAGGGCACGCTGGGCCTTGATGACCTTGCGGATGTACTGGGCGTCCTCTTCGCCGAGGTCGGCCATCACGCGTTCCTTGATGGCGTCGAGCTCGCGGCCGAAGGCGTCCGCCTGCTCCTTGGTCAGGGTGATCTTGTTCTGTGTCATGGCTTCTCCTCCAAACAACTAGGGCTCCTAGAGAGCGATTTCGACGTCGCCGACGGGGACGGTGACGCAGATCTGCACGTCTTCGTCGGGTCCGGTCGAGACTGCACCGGTGGTCAGATTGCGCACGGCGCCCGATTTCTTGCGTCGTGTGCAGGTGTGGCAGATGCCCATCCGGCATCCGTTTTGCGGTTTCAGGCCGGCCGATTCGGCCTGCTCGAGCAGCGAACGACCGTCATCGACGATGTCAACGGCGCTGTCCGCGAACGTGACTCGGCCGCCCGAGGGGTTCGCCGGCGGCTCGAACACCGGCGGTACGAAGCTTTCGGTGAACACGTTTGCACAGTGCTCCTTGACCGCCTCGACCAAAGCGGTTGGCCCGCAGACGAACACCGCATCAGGTGACGGCAGGGCCGCGGCCAGGTGCTCGGCCCCGAAGCGGCCGACGAGATCGCCGCCATTCGATCGGGTGTAGCCGTGCAACACCCGAACCCCGGGCATCGCGGCAAGTTCCTCGCGGTAGCCGGCCTCCTCGGGGGTGCGGGCATAGTGCACGAAGGCGATCTCGCCGGTATGTCCCTGGGCAACCAGCGTGCGCAGCATCGACATGACCGGCGTGATGCCGCTGCCGCCCGAGACGAACAGGATGCGGCGGGGCAGCTGCCCCGGCAACACGAAGTCACCGCCGACACCGTCAAGTCCCACCACCATGCCGCGACGGGCCCGCTCATACAGATAGGTCGAGACCAGGCCGCCATCGTGGTGGCCGATCGTCAGCTCGAGCTGGGCGCTGCCTTCGACGTTGGCAGGCGAATAGCACCGTGAGTGCATCCGGCCGTCGATTTCCACCGACACGTTGACGAACTGACCCGCCTTGACGGTGTTGCGGTTAGTGAACGCGGCGTTCGGAGCCAGCGTCAGCGTGACGCTGCGCGGTGTGGTCCGACGCACATCGACCACCTTGGCGCGGGCTTGGCCCAAGGTCCACGTCGGCGTCACAAGCTCGGTGTACCGGTCGACGCCGTGCGGGCCGGTGAGCAGGTCAACCAGGTCAGAACTCAGGACTCGCTTGGCGATCGTCCGAGTGAAAGTTTGAGTGAACATGTGTACACCGTTCCATCGTGCTGCGCAGGTGGTCAAGGGTTTCGGCAGCTCTGTGTTACGGTTCACATAGTGAACAGTCGTACTCCTAGCTCACACCCGCGGCGGTCAGGCAGTGACAGAGCCCGTGATAAAGGCCGGGAAAGTCGCTCTCGCGAGGAGCGTAAGGAGGCAACCCGGCGCTCGATCATCTCCGCGGCGCTCAAGCTGGTCAGCGACCGCAGCTTCAGCGGTCTGAGCCTACGGGAGGTGACTCGGGAGGTCGGGATCGTGCCCGCGGCTTTCTACCGTCATTTCGAGTCGATGGAGGCCCTCGGGCTGGTCCTGATCGACGAGTCGTTCCGCAGCTTGCGCGACACCCTGCGCGGAGCGCGCACCGGCAAGCTCGACCCGAGCCGGGTCATCGAGTCATCCGTCGAGATCCTGGTCGGCAGCGTCGCCGAGCAGCGCGAACACTGGCGATTCATCGCCCGGGAGCGTTCGACCGGACTTTCCGTGCTGCGCTACGCGATCCGCACCGAGATCCGGCTGATCGTCTCGGAGCTGGCCACCGACCTGGCCCGCTTTCCGGGGCTGAACGCTTGGAGCACAGAGGATCTCAACGTGCTGGCGAGCCTGTTCGTCAATGCGATGATCGCCACCGCCGAGGCGATCGAGGACGCCCAGAGCGCCGAAGCTCTGGAAGAGATTCAACGCATCGCCGTCAAGCAGCTGCGGATGATCGCGACCGGAGTGGCCGGCTGGCGAAGCCACCCCTGAGCCGGGATGGTCACCGGGGATCCCGCCACATCGGCCACATCGTCGGCCCACCGTCGGGCACGGTGATCTCACCGACGACGGTGAATCCGAAACGCTCGTAGTAGGGTACATTTTCGGGCTTGGAAGACTCGAGGTAGGCCGGACAGCATTCGGCGTCGCAGCGCTGCAGCCGCGACCGCATCAGCACCTGACCAAAACCCTGGCCGCGTACCGTCGGGTCACTGCCGATGGCGGCCAGATACCAGTGCGGCTCCTCAGGATGCGCGTGCTTCATCAGTTCGTGGATGCCGCGTGCCCGCGCCGACTGGAGGCCGAACACCCGGAAGAACATCGGTATCTGCGCCAGCTCGGCCCAGCGCGATTCCTGCCATCGATTCGGCGGATCCCACAGCGCGGCCGCACCGACGCCGAGCCCCGCACAAGCCACCTCCGCCCCTCCGCCGGCGAGATGATGGTGGCGAGTCGTCGCGGCGAACAACCGGGGCAGTTGCGCTCTGCGCACGTCGTCGTCCGGCAGGATCCACATCACCACCGGGTCGTCGTAGAACGCGCGCCCCATGGTCTGTGAAAGTTCGCGTATATCTGCTTTGTGCACCGGCCGTGCCTGCGGGTTCACCTCACTGACGTTAGAACGAGTAGTCACAGAAAGTCATCACCAAGCCGATCACCGAGGCATCCGAGGTGTGGTAGGCCGCGCGGCGGGTATTCGCTGCGGGTGACCGGTATCTCGAGGCGGACATTCGGCCGGCTGGCCGCCGGGGCCGGCGTACTGGGCGCGGGTGGGTTGTCCGGCGGCTGCGGAACACACCGCGGCGCACCGGCCGCGCCGCCCGCGTCGACCAAGAGCGTGGGAATTGCTTTGTCACACGAGCAATTCCGCACCGATCAACTCGTCGCACAGGCGAAAGCGGCCGAACAGGCCGGTTTTCGTTATCTGTGGGCCAGCGACCACCTGCAGCCGTGGCAGGACAACGAAGGGCATTCCATGTTTCCGTGGCTGACCCTGGCAGTGGTGGGCAACGGCACCAGCCGCATCTCGTTCGGCACCGGGGTGACCTGCCCCATCTACCGCTACCACCCGACCACAGTGGCCCAGGCGTTCGCCTCCCTGGCGATCCTGAGCCCCGGCCGGGTGTTCTTGGGGCTGGGCACCGGTGAGCGGCTCAACGAACAGGCCGCCACCAATACCTTCGGCAACTATGCCGAGCGCCACGACCGGCTGATCGAGGCCATCGCATTGATCCGGCAGCTGTGGAGCGGCGAGCGAATCTCGTTCTCGGGTCACTATTTTCAGACGAATTCTGTCAAGCTCTACGATCCCCCGCCCACGCCGCCACCGATCTTCGTCGCCGCCAGCGGACCCAAGAGTGCCGCGCTGGCCGGCCAGTACGGCGACGGCTGGATCATGCAAGCCCGCGACCTGAAGAACGCGAAACTGGTCGACGCCTTCGGCGCGGGTGCGCAGAAAGCCGGTCGCGATCCCGCCAAAATGGGCAAACGGGCCGAACTGTTTGCCGTCGTCGGCGACACCACCACCGCCGCCCGCGCCGCTTCGCTGTGGCGATTCACCGCCGGGGCCGTCGACCAGCCCAATCCGGTCGAGATCCAGCGGGCCGCCGAGTCGAACCCCTCCGAGAAGGTGCTGGCCAACTGGACGGTCGGCACCGACCCCGCGATCCACATTGGTGCGCTGCAAACGGTTCTGGACGCCGGAGCCGTGCCGTTTCTGCACTTCCCCCAGGACGACCCGATCGCCGCAATCGACTTCTACCGCGACAGCGTGTTACCCAAACTGCGCTGAACGTCAGCCGGGCCTGATGATCATCGGCAGCAGATAGTTCCGTACGTATGCGCGGGTGTCGTCGATGGTGGCGAGGTTGATGCTGGTGTGCGGCGTAACGATGAAGGACAGCGTGAGACGGGTGTGGAGTTCGGCGACGGTCCTGAGGTGGCGCTCTTCGTCGGGTGTGATGCGGGCGGTGCCGTAGACCTCGTCGCGCAGTTGAGCGGCGGAGTGGTCGGTCGCGAAATCGATGATGGCCCCCGCATCGACCGTCAGGCTGGGCAGGATGGTTTCCGGCTCGGTGCGCAACAACTTCTTGAGCAGGGTGTGTTCCCGCATGAAGGTCACGGTGAACACGGTGCTGTGGACCAGCCGGTCTTCCAGCGTGGTGCCGTGTGCGCGCGCCGCGCTGTCGCCGTCCAGATAGCGGCGTACTTCGGCGAGGACGACGGCGTCGATGAGTACGGCCTTGGTGGGGAAACGCCGGTACAGGGTGGCGCGGCCGACGCCGCTACGGCGGGCGACGTCTTCCATTGTGGTGCGGCGGAATCCGACGAGCTCGGCCTGTTCGAATGCGGCGCCTAGAATGCGGGTAGTGATCTCGTCGGGGTCCCGCAGTTGCGCGACAACGACCGGGTCGGGCGCGGCGAGTCGCCGTACGAACTCATCGGTTCGGGTCGAGGTCACTATCGGCCCCTTGCTCGCTCGGGTGGGTCGCCGTATCGTGGCAATTGAATCATAAGAGACATTGATTGTCTAAATGTCTCAAATGTCTCAGAAATGGCGGTAGCTATGGGTGTCGGGCTGTGGGCCAGATGGGTCGCCATGCACGGTGCACCCCGGGCGTTCATGGCCATTCGGGCGCGCCGAGGCGACCCGTTGGCCCGGTTTATCGCCAATCACGGGCGTGGTGGCGATCCGTACCCGCTGATGGAGGAGATCCGGGCGCGGGGCCCACTGGTACGCGCGCCGTTCACCTGGGTGAGCGTCGATCATTCGGTGTGCCGGGAAGTGATGCGGGACAAGCGGTTCGGTGTCACACCTCCGTCGGAGATGGATTTGCCGCGGCCGTTGCGAGCGCTGATCTCCCGGACCGACCCCGGCGTGCCCAACCCGGTCGAACCGCCCGCCATGGTCATCGTCAATCCACCCGACCACACGCACTATCGGCAGCTGGTGGCCCGAAGCTTCACCCCTCGCGCGATCGACAAGCTCAGCACCCGCGTCACCGAGGTCACCAGCGAGCTCATCGAGCGCATTGCGAACACGACTCATCCCGATCTGATCACCGATTTCGCGGCGCAACTGCCGGTTGCGATCATCGCCGACATTCTTGGCCTGCCGGCCGACACGCACCCGCGGCTGTTGCAATGGGGCCACAGCGGCGCTCCACTCTTGGACATCGGGATCGGCTGGCACACGTACCGGAACGCGATCGACGGCCTGCGCCGCGCCGATCAGGAACTACGTGAGCGCTTCGACCAGCTGCGCGCCGGTGAGCCGGGCGACAATCCGTTCAGCCGGCTGGCCGCGGACGGCACGCTCAGCGACCGCGAGCTCACCGCGAATGCCGCGCTACTGCTCGGCGCGGGCTTCGAGACCACGGTGAACCTGATCGGCAATGGCATCGTCGTGCTGCTGCAACATCCCGAACAGCTGGCGCGGTTGCGCGACGACCCCGATTTGTGGCCCGCCGCCGTCGAGGAAATCCTGCGGCTGGAAAGCCCGGTACAAATGACCGCGCGAACCGCGATGTGCGACGCCGAGATCGCCGGACACGACATCGCGGCCGGCGACATGGTGGCCCTGCTGCTCGGCGGCGCCAACCGCGACCCGCGCATGTTCACCGATCCCAGCGGCTTCGATATCGGCCGGCCAAACGCACGCGAGCACTTGGCATTCGCCTCGGGTGTGCACGCCTGCCTCGGCGCCGCGCTGGCGCGTATCGAGGGTGCCACCGCATTGCGCATGCTCTTCGAAGCATTTCCCGATCTCGACCTCACCGCGGAGCCACAGCGACGGGGGCTGGTCAATCTACGCGGCTACACGCGGCTGCCGGCGCAGCTGGGCAGCAGGAGGACACCGGTCGCCGCCGGCTGAGGCTTGCCCTAAAACATTACGCGTGTAATTATTTTTCATGCCTTACGACCGCGCCGAGTTCGATGAGTTCTGGAACGACTGGCTCGAGGTGAATCGCCGGGCGCAGGACTCCGGCGACTGGGGCGTGATGGCCGACTTCTACGAGCCCGACGCCAGCTACGGATGGTCCTATTCGCCGACCGACCAATTCATGGCCAACGGGCGCGAGGAGATCCGCGAAATAGCCCTGGGCACCGAGATGCTGGGCTTCCAGGGCTGGATCTACCCTTACCAGACAGTGCTTTTCGACGACCGGTCCGGACAGGCGTTCGGGCTGTGGCGGCAGCTGTCCACCTTCACCTCGCCCAGCGGCGACCCCTACGAGATTCAGGGCCTGGGCGGCAGCTGGTTCCAGTACAGCGGACACCGCAGCTGGTCCTGGCAGCGCGACATCTTCGACGTCGGAATGGCCACCGCCGCAATGCTCGACATCCTGCGCGACGGCAAGAACTCGCCGGAGCTCGACGCGCGGATGGCCGCCATCCGTTCCGGCAAGCAGCCGGGTCACTACGGCTCGATGGCCGAGATGAGCGCGCCGCTGTGGCCGATACCGACCTCGCTGACATGAGGCGGGTCATTCAGTACTCGACCGGCAACGTCGGACGTCACGCGCTGCGCATGCTGATCGAGCGGCCCGACTTCGAACTGGTCGGCGTGCACGCATCCAGTCCGGACAAGGTGGGCCGCGACGCCGCCGCGCTGTGCGGCCTCCCGGACACGACGGGCATTGTGGCCACCGACGATGCCGAGGCCCTGCTCGCGCTGAACGCCGACTGCGTCGTCTACACCTCGCAGGCCGAAACCCGGCCAATGCAAGCGCTCGACGAGATCGCCCGTTTTCTGCGGTCCGGCACCAACGTCGTCGGCTCGTCGTTCGTGTGGATGGTCGCTCCCGAACAGGCGGGCGACTGGTTACGCGAACCGCTGCAGCAGGCGTGTGCCGACGGCGACACGACGCTGTATATCAACGGCGTAGACCCCGGCTACTCGGGCGACACCCTGGCCTACACCGCATTGAGCCTGGCCGAACGCGCCGCCAGCATCACGGTGCAGGAGCTCTGCGACTACGCCAGTTACGACGACGCCGAATTCACCGGTGTCAGTTTCGGTTTCGGCACCAGCCCGGATCACACTCCGGTGATGTTCCGGCCCGGCGTGCTGACCTCGATGTGGGGTGTGCAGGTGCGCAGCCTGGCGCAGGACCTGGGCATCGAACTCGACGAGATCCGTGAGCGCTGCGAGAAGTGGGTGACGCCCGAACCGATCGATTGCGTCATGATGCACGTCGACCCCGGGCAGGTCGCCGCCGTCCGGTTCGGCGTCGAGGGTCTGCGGGACGGCGAGGTCGTCATCACCATGGAGCACGTCAACCGCCTCGGCCCCCAAACCGCACCGGACTGGGCGTATCCGCCGGACGGCCGGCTGGGTGTGCACCGCGTCGTCGTCACGGGCAGTCCGGGCGTCGAAATCAACACGCATCTGGGTGGCGAGATCGACCACAACGAGGGCGGCGTGATCGCGACCGCGGCGCGGGTGGTCAACCTGATCGACACGGTGTGCCGCGCTCCGAGCGGCATCCTGGCCGCCCACGACCTCCGGGCGCTCGACCACGTCCGCGGCGTCATGTGGTGATCCTGTTCTCATCGCGCCCGTCCCCGCGCGCCGAGCGTGTTCTGAGGGCGAAATTTCGGCCGATTTTTCGCCCTCAGAGCACATTCGACGCAGCGGCCGCATGACGGCTCCGCGCCGGCCGGCCACCGGCAGTCAGGCGCGCGCCGAGCGCAGCCGTCAAGCCGTCATCGACGAAACCGTGCGCTACATCCTGGAAGAGGGATTCGCCCCGCCCAGCATGCGGCAGATCACCGAGCGTGCGGGACTGACCTGGGGCGTCGTTCAGTATCACTTCGGCGACCTGGACGGCATCTTGATGGCGGTGGTGGACAAGGGATTCGGGGAACTGCTGCAGACCCTCGACGCGCTGCCCGCGCGCGCGGCGACGGTCAGCGACGAGCAGCGTCCGGCATTCATCGTGGACGCGGTCTGGCAGGCATTCTCCAGTCCGACGTCGATGGCCGCCCTGGAGATCCTGATCGCCACCCGCGGCGCGCGCACCTCCTCGGCCAACGCTCATCTGGCTGCAATGACCAAGCGACTCACCGAAATCGGCCGGCACCTCGGCACCGACCTGCCGCCGTCGGCCGCCGGCCGCCTGGGCAACCTCATCTGGGCCACCATCCGCGGGCTGGTAGCGGTGCAGCTGACCTGGCCAGAGCCGTTGGACAGCACCCGCGACCGCCAGATGCTGGTCGAGGTCATCACCGCGTATCTGGCCGAGCAGCAAAACGATTAACCGCACCGGACTGTGTCGAGATCGCCGTGGCCGCACACCGCGTCGATCAGTTGCCGTGAGCCGCTGACCCGGGTGGCGCACAGGTCGTAATCGGTGTAGACCAGCCAGGAGCGATCTGCGGGCCAAAAGTTGTTTGGTGTCAACCCGGTGCCGCGCTGGGACCTCACCAGCGCGGGCAGGTCGCGAAGGTCGCCGGTGTACACGACGACGTCGCCGGCCATGGCGACCGCCCCGTAGTAGAAGCCGCAATTGCGTATCGCCTCGGCCGCGGTGTGCCGGCTCAGCACCTCGATCAGCGCAATCAGGCTGGCCGCGTCCAGCGACCCCTCCGAGGGAGGCAAAATGCTTACCGGCCAACTGGATTGCTTCCTGCGGGCCACTTGTGGCCAACTCGCAAACGGCATGACACGGGGGTCGGCCCAGTCGGCGTGCGGAGTGAAACGCTGGTCGGGCCATCTGCCATCGACCGCCCAGAACCCGAAGCCATCCCGGCGGCCGAGGTCGGCCCAGCTCAATCGTCGCCAAGGCGGTCCCGGTTCCTCGGCGAACCCCAGCCCGACCCCCGTGGTGATCGTGTGCGCGTCGAGGTTGACGTCGCCAACCATGGCGGGTTCGGTCAGCCCGGCTTCGATTTGAAGGTGGTGCACCTCGTGATGAGTGAGATTGTCCGGAACGTCTGACCGCTCGTACATGGCGTTCAGCACCCATGCCGCGGCCGCCCATCCCTGGGCGGGGTCATAGCCGGCGCATCCGTCCGGCGACGGCCAGGTACCGCCGCTCACCCAGCGCATCTGCTCGGCAAACGCGTCGCCTTCGAGCTTGTGCATCATTCCGGCTGGCCCCAGTAGCCCGCCATGAGTTCGGTCGCCCAGGCGGGCTGTCGCACGTCGCCGCGGGGGCCGAACTCTTTGAGGTATGGCTTGATGTCGACAACCGGCGTCCCGTCGATGGCGTCGAGGCCGCGCACCGCGATCTCGCGGCCTTGCACGCTGAGCAGCGCACAGGTGGTGACCCCGAGCCGGTTGGGGCGGTTCTTGGCGCGCTGGGCGAAAATGCCCACCTCGGGCCAGTCGGGATTGCCGCGCGGACGGCGCGCACCGACTGCGACGCTGCCGGCGTCGACGCGGTCGAAGACATACACGACCTCGATGTGCGAGAAGCCGTCGAGCCCCCACAGCGCCGACTCGTCGAACTCGTCAGATAGCCGGATCACCGTCGCTTCGGCGTCCCAGTCGTCATCGACCGGAACCGTACGGGTGCTGTGCACTGTCGCGACCGGAACGATCCGGATATCCATGTCACTGGACTGTAAGGCACGGCCTCCGTGTAGCGTCCGAGGCCATGCCATCCCGGAAAGCCATCGCAGAGACCGTCAATCGCTATCTGGAGCTCGTTGCCACCGGCAGAGCTGACGACGTCGTGACCCTCTATGCCGCCGACGCCACCATCGAGGATCCGATCGGATCGGACATCCAGCGCGGCCACGACGCGATCCACCAGTTCTACGCAAACTTCCAAGACGCCAAGAAAGACACCGAACTCGCGGAACTGCGTATCGGCGGCAGCGAAGCGGCGTTTTTCTGGCACCTCACGCTCGACGCCGGCGAAAGCCGCACCCGCATCTCGCCGATCTCGGTGATGACGTTCGACGAGGACGCCAAGATCACGTCGATGCGGGCGTTCTGGTCGCCCTCCGACGTTCAGGCCGTCTAGAAAGCACGGCCCTTACGATGGAGTGACTCCATCAAACAAAGCCGGCGCGATGCTGCGCCGGGGAACGGTTGGCCGACGGTGTGGGACTTCGAAACTGACCCGGAATACCAGGCGAAGCTGGACTGGGTCGAAAAATTCATGGTCGACGAACTCGAGCCGCTCGATCTGGTCGCTCTTGATCCTTACGACAAGAAAAACTCCGAGATGATGGCGATCCTGCGGCCGTTGCAGCAGCAGGTGAAGGACCAGGGATTGTGGGCCGCCCATCTGCGGCCCGAGCTCGGCGGCCAGGGCTTTGGCCAGGTCAAGCTCGCGCTACTCAACGAAATCCTGGGCCGTTCGCGGTGGGCACCGTCGGTGTTCGGCTGCCAGGCACCCGACTCGGGCAATGCCGAGATCCTGGCGCTGTTCGGCACCGAAGAGCAAAAGGCCCGCTACCTGCAGCCGTTGCTCGACGGCGAAATCACCTCGTGCTATTCGATGACCGAGCCGCAGGGTGGTTCTGATCCCGGCATGTTCGTCACGGCCGCAACCCGCGACGGAGACGATTGGATCATCAACGGGGAGAAGTGGTTTTCCAGCAACGCCAAGCACGCGTCGTTCTTCATCGTCATGGCCGTCACCAACCCCGAGTCGCGTACCTACGACAAGATGTCGCTGTTCATAGTTCCGGCCGAGACCCCGGGCATCGAGATCGTGCGCAACGTCGGCGTCGGAGGCGACTCCGCGAAGCACGCCAGCCACGCCTACGTCCGCTACCACAATGTCCGGGTACCTGCCGACCACGTGCTGGGCGGTGAGGGCCATGCCTTCATGATCGCCCAGACCCGCCTGGGCGGCGGCCGGATTCATCACGCGATGCGCACAATTGCACTGGCCCGCAAGGCGTTTGACATGATGTGCGAGCGTGCGGTGTCGCGGCAGACCAGGCACGGGCGGTTGGCCGACTACCAGATGACCCAGGAGAAGATCGCCGACAGCTGGATTCAGATCGAACAGTTCCGGTTGCTGGTACTACGCACCGCGTGGCTGATCGACAAGCACGACGACTACCAGAAGGTCCGCCGCGACATCGCGGCCGTGAAGGTCGCGATGCCCCAGGTGCTGCACGACGTGGCGCAGCGGGCCATGCACCTGCACGGCGCGCTCGGCGTCTCCGACGAGATGCCGTTCGTCAAGATGCTGGTGGGTGCCGAGTCGCTGGGCATCGCCGACGGCGCGACGGAGCTGCACAAGATGACGGTGGCGCGCCGCACGCTGCGTGAATATCAGCCTGTGACAACGCCTTTCCCGTCGCAGCACATCCCGACCCGGCGGGCCGAAGCCCAGGCCCGGCTGGCCGAACGGCTCGAACACGCGATCGCCGAATACTGAGAAATGCCTGGCCTCGAGGGCAGCCAGACCGGCGAGCAGACGCGGAATCGCATTTTTCGAGCCCG
>NZ_DATJYB010000110.1:0-16633 GCF_035499775.1 Mycobacterium sp.
CCGAGCAACTTCATCACCGACGGCACCAGGAACATCCGGACGACGGTGGCATCCAGCAGCAACGCCGCCATCAGGCCGAAGGCCAGGTACTTCATCAGCACCAGGTCGGAGAACACGAACGAACCGGCGACCACGGCGAGCACCAGCGCGGCAGCCGTGATGAGGCGCCCGGTGGTCGCGGTACCGATCCGGATGGCCTCGGCGGTGGAATAACCGCGGGCTCGCGCCTCGACCATTCGGGAGACCAGGAACACCTCGTAGTCGGTGGCCAGGCCGAAGCCCACCGCGACTACCAGCGCTATAAGCACCACCATCAACGGGGTCGGAGTGAAATTCAGCCACGTGGAGAAATGCCCGTCGACGAAGATCCAGGTCAGGATGCCCATCGTCGAGCCCAGCGTCAGCGCGCTCATCACCGCCGCCTTGACCGGCAACACCACCGAACCGAACGCCAGGAACATCAACAACAGAGTGGCGCTCAGCAGAATGACCAGCATCAACGGGGCTTTGTCGAACAGGCTGTGAATCGAGTCCTGCTCCAGGGCGGGGGTGCCGCCGACCAGCAGATTGATGCCCTTGGGCGGGTTTACCGCCCGCAGCTCGTCGATCTTCTTGGCGGCATCGTTCCGGTTCAACAGGCCGTTCTGGATCACCCGGACCGAGCCGTCTTCGGGATGGCTCTGCCCATTGGGCCCGGCGACGCACGGGTTGCCGGCGACTTGCGGGCACGGCCGCTCGTCCCACTGCTGGTCGGTGAATCCGGTGATCCCGGAGATCCGGTTACGGATGTCGGCAACCTGCGAGTCGGTGACCGGGCTGTGGTTTGCGCTCTGGATCACCACCGTCAGTTTCTCGGTCCGGTATCCCGGGAAGAGCTTGTCGAAGTGTTCCTGGGCCTGGCGCACCGGATTGTTCGGCGGCAGGTACTTCTCGCTCATGCCACCGAACGAAAGGTTGCCCAGCGGGATAACCAGCAAGATCATGCCGACGGCGATCGGGATGGCGAACGCCAGCGGTCGCTTCATCACCCAGTTGACCAGCTTGCCCCAGAAGCCGGCCTCGACCTCTTCGCGGGTCTTGGTCTTCTGCAGTCGGTCGGCCAGCCAGTTGAGGTACGCCCTGGACACCTTCCAGTTGCGCAGGAAGGGCACCCGGAACGCGGTCCGCACGCCGAGCGCGTCGACATGGCGACCGAGGATCCCCAGGCACGCGGGCAACAGCGTGATCGACAGCACCGCCGCGAGGCCCACCGCGGCGAAGATCGCGTAAGTCAGCGAATGCACGAACCCCTGCGGCAACACCAGCAGGCTGGCGCTCG
Source organism: Mycobacterium sp. (assembly GCF_035499775.1). Classification (GTDB taxonomy): domain Bacteria; phylum Actinomycetota; class Actinomycetes; order Mycobacteriales; family Mycobacteriaceae; genus Mycobacterium. The sequence continues at coordinate 1,319 of NZ_DATJYB010000110.1, forward strand.
AGGCGATGATCAGCACCGCCGAGAACACCACCGTACGTCCGGCCGTCATCACCGTGCGCCGCACCGCGGCCTCGGTGTCGTAGCCTTCGGCGATCTCCTCCCGGAATCTGCTCACGATGAAAAGCCCGTAGTCGATCGCGATACCGAGACCGATCAGCGAGACGACGGGTTGGGCGAAGAAGTGCACCGGCCCGAACATGGCGACGAATCGCAGGATGCCCAACGCGCCCGCGATGCTCAATCCGCCCACGATGACCGGCAGGCCGGCCGCGATCGCGCCGCCGAACACCAGGAACAGCACGATCGTCACCAGCGGAAGTGCCAGCACCTCCATCCGGCGCTGGTCGGTGGCGATGGTGCCGGTCAGCGCGTTGGCTATCGGTTCCAGGCCGGCGAGCTGAACCGTGCCGCCGTCGAGCTTCTGCAACGCCGGCTCGATGGACTTGTAGTTGTTGAGGATCGTGTCGTCGTCATTGCCCTTCAACGGGATGCTGACGAAGGTGTGCTTCTTGTCGTCGGTCGCCATCCCCTTGACGAGCCCCGTCGCCTGGCTGGGGTCAGCCAGGTTCAGGTAGCCGAGCCATTGCTGGACCTGGTTGGGATGGTCGCTGACGAACTTGTTGAGCTCGTCTTGCCTTTGCTTCCGCCACGCCGGGTCGTCGACGCTCTTGCCGTCCGGAGCGGTGAAGGTCGCGACGATGTGGCTGGTGCGGTCGCGGCCGTAGGTCTGGTCGCCCAAGACTGACGCCTTGACCGATTGACTGCCGTCGTCGTAGAAACCGCTTTGTGTGACGTGCTTGCCCAGGCTCATCCCGAAGATGCCGCCGCCGAGGCACAGAGCGACCATGACCCCGATCACAATGAACCGGTAGCGGTACACAGTTCGACCCCACCAGGCGAACACGTGAACTCCTTACTGGATCTTTAGCGACCCGGGCCTTGCCTTCGGGCTTCTCGGTTTTCGTACTTGTCGGTTGTCCACCACACGTCAGCTCTCATACACGCGAGGTCAGCAGCGACGACAGCGGCCGGAACGGCTGCAGCCAAGCGCCCTGGTCAGGCAGCGAATCCAGGCCGATTCGCGGCAACGGCTCCCGGAATACACCTGCGATGTCTTCCAGGTCGATGAACTCTAAGGTATCCGACGCTAACGCCCAACTGGCATGTTCGCGAAATCCGAGCACCTGCACGCCGACCCCGGTCCGGGCGATTTCTTCGAGCGGCAGACGGAAGGCCTGACCATCGGCGGACGCCACGACCAGCGCCGCAAGGCCCTCGCTGTGTCGCAGGGCGATGTGCTGGAGCATGTCGCGGTCGACGTCGCTGTCTTCGTCAATCTTCGGTTTGGCAAACACCGCGAATCCCACGTTACGCAACGCGTCCACCCACGGTCGAACGACGTCGGCGCTGCCGGGCGCGATGTTGGTGAAGACGGTGGCCTCGGGTTCGATCGAATCCCCCGGACGACCTGCGGCAATCTCTTCGGTACGGCCCAGCAGCCAGCGCCCCAGCGCGTCGAAACGGGGGCGTTCCACACCGGTGGGCCGACGGCCCAGGATGGAGCCCAGTCCCATGTCCAGGTTGGGGGCATCCCACACCAGCAGCACGCGCCCAACCGGAGTGGCACAGACCGGCAGGCCCGCCAGGTCCTCGGTGGTCGACACCGGGGAGGCGAGCACCTCTGCTGCTGCTGCTGCTTCTTCTGTCACGCTCATAGGCATCTAGTTCCCGGGTCTCTTCCAGATCAACTCGGCGACGGCACTGCCCACGTCCTGGGCCTTCGTCTCGTACTTGGTGGTGGGGCGAACGGTCGAGATCGGCAGCACTGCGCCGGGCTCAACGCGACGCAACCGGGGTTCGGCGTCGCCGACCTCGGCGATGTGCTCGGCGTACCCGGCGTGGTCGGTCGCGACGTGCAGGACGCCGCCGGGGCGGAGCCGTTCGCAGATCAGGCCGACCGTCGCCGGTTGCAGCAAGCGCCGTTTGTGGTGGCGTGCCTTGGGCCAAGGATCGGGAAAGAACACCCGCACACCGCTCAGCGAGGAAGGCGCGATCAGGTGCTGCAGCACGTAGGTCGCTTCGGAGCGGATCAGCCGGATGTTGCTCACCTGCTCGCGGTCGATCGCGCACAGCAATTGCGCCAGCCCCCGCTTGTAGACCTCGACCGCGATCACGTCGATGTCCGGCTCCTCGGCGGCCATGGCCAGCGTCGACGTGCCGGTACCCGAGCCGATCTCGAGCACCAGCGGCGCCGCACGGCCAAACCACTCGCGGATGTCCAGCCGGGGTTGCTCGGCTGAGGTGGGCCCCACCGACATGCCCAGCCGCGGCCACAGCCGCTCCCAGGTCTCGCGCTGAGCGTTGGATAGGGCCGAACGCCGCGAGCGGAACGCGGTGACCGGACCACCAGACATGGCGTAGCGCCCGGCGACTCCCTGATCGGAAATCCCCTCCGGGATCTCGATGCCGGGTTGCGCATGCATTTGTCCATGGTGGCCCATGAACCGCCGATGTAGCCGCACGTGGTCCAGATTGATACCCAACAGTTGCCTTCAGCTGGTAACAGATAGACGGTTGGCTCGCATCTCCGGGCCGCAAGTGCCACGATGCGGTTGCGAAAGCGAGCCGAGTCGGTCGGATCGGGCACGCAGGATATGAGAGGACAGGGCACCAGAATTTTCGTCGATGAGCTGGCGCGATTTGCCGCCGACGCCGCCGATGCGCGGCTGATGACGATCGCCGAAACTGCTGCCGCGCCGTTGCGGGTGGCCGTGCGCGGGCGTGCGGGGGTGGGCTGCAGCACGGTCGCGCGCGCTCTGGACCGGGCCGGCGTCGCGGCGCGGATACGCGTGACCGAATCCGTCGCCGACGTAGTCGTGTACGTCACCGCCGAAGTGATGAAGCCGGAGGATGCGGCGGCCATAGCGGCGGCGCAGCTTCCGGTAGTGGCCCTGCTGAACAAGGCCGATCTGACCGGTTTCGCCGGGGACGGCCCGATCGTCGCGGCGCGGGCCAGGTGCGCGCGGTTCGCCGAGCTGGTCGGGGTACCTGTCGAGCCGATCATCGGGCTGCTCGCGGTGGCCGCGGTCGACGTGCTGGAAAACCCGGTGTGGGACACGCTGCGTGGCCTGGCCGGCCACCATGACAGCGCGTTGTTCGACGGCTCCTTCGAGGGGTTTCTGGCGGCCGATGTTTCGGTGCCGACCGAAGACCGGGTGCGATTACTTGAGACCCTCGACCTGTTCGGCGCCGCGCTGGGGGTTGCCGCGGTCCGAAACGGTGCGACGCCGGCCCAGTTGCGAGCCCTGCTGCGCCGAGTGAGCTGTGTCGACGCCGTCATCGGCAAGATCCACGCCGTCGGCGCCGAGGTGCGCTACCGGCGGGTGCTCGACGCCGTCGCCGCATTGGAGGCGCTGGCCGTCGCCGACGACGCTTTGGGCGCGCGGATCAGCGAGTTCCTGGCCCACGACGACACGGTGCTGGCGCGGATGGCCGCCGCCACCGACCTGGCCGAGGCTGAGCTCGGCCCGGTCGGGGACGGCGCCGATTCCGCTGCGCACCTGTCGCGGGCGGTGCGCTGGCAGCGCTACAGCCAGGGCCCGGTCAGCGAGGTGCATCGCGCCTTCGCCGTCGACATCGCCAGAGGGTCGCTGCGGCTGTGGTTGCAATCCCCCACGCATGGGGACTTACCGTGACAGACGTGGCACACGACGATCCGGCAGGCCAGGTGGACGCGCTAGTGGCGGCGATCGGGCCCCGGCTGGACGCGCCCGCCATCAACCGCCGCGACGTGGTATTGGTGACCGGTCCGTGGATGGCCGGGGTCAGCGGGGTGGTCACGGCGTTGCGCGAACGGCTGCCGCAGCACAAGTTCGTCGAGTCGACGGACCTGGGTCCCGGCGACGCGCCGATCGCGGTGGTGTTCGTGGTCTCGGCCGCCGCCCCCCTGACCGAATCGGACTGCACGCTGCTGGACGCCGCCGCCGAGCACACCGATCTGGTGATCGGTGTGGTGTCCAAGATCGACGTGCACCTGAACTGGGACGACGTGCTGAACGCCAACCGCGACAAGCTGGCCGCGCACGCGCCTCGCTACCTCGCGACGCCCTGGGTCGGCGTGGCCGCGGTGCCCGATGTCGGTGAGCCGCGCGTCGACGAGCTGGTCGACGCGGTCCGGGCGCAACTCTCCGGGCCGGATATCGCGCGCCGAAACAGGTTGCGGGCGTGGGAATCTCGGCTCCAGACGGTCGCCAAACGCTTCGATCGGGATGCCGACGGCGCCGGCCGGCGGGCACGGGTCGACGCGCTGCGCGAACAGCGCAGCTCGGCCCTGCGGCAGCGCCGCCAGTCGAAAACCGAGCACACCATCATGGCGCGCGGGCAGATCCAGCAGGCCCGGGTCCAGCTGTCCCACTTCGCGCGCAACCGTAGTTCGTCGGTGCGTGGCGAGCTGCAAGAGGAGGCCGCGGGTCTGCCCCGGCGCAAAATGCCCGGATTCGAGGCCCATGCGCGCGACCGGGCCAACGACGTCGTCGTCGAGGTGAGCGACGGCACCGCCGCGCACCTCGCCGACATGGCACAGGTGATGGGCGTGCCGGTGGAGCTACCGGCGCTGCAGCGACTGCCCACCGTCGAGGTGGGCCCTCCACCGTTGAAATCGCGGCGTCAGGAAACCTGGCTGATGATCCTGCTGGGCGTCGGCTTCGGCCTGGGTGTCGCGGTGACGCTCAATCGGTTGCTGGCCAGCGTGGCCCCTCGGCTGTCTCCGTGGCTGGCGATCGCCGGGTACGCGGCGTGTGTGCTGATCGGACTGCTCCTCACCGTCCTGGTGGTGAGCATCCGCGGCCTGCTGCGTGACCGCGCCGTGCTGGACCGCTGGGCAGGCGAGGTCACCGAGTCGCTGCGGTCGGTGGTGGAGGAGTTGGTCGCCACCCGGGTGCTGATGGCCGAGACGTTGCTGAACACCGCGCTGAGTGCCCGCGACGAGGCTGAGAACGCACAGGTGGCCGACCAGGTCAGCGCTATCGACACGGAACTGCGCGAATACGCCATCGCGGCGGCACGGGCCGCGTCCGTGCGGGACCGGGAGATGCCGACGGTGCAAGCCGCGCTGGACGCCGTGCGGGCGGAACTCGGCGAACCGGCGTCGTAATTGGACGATTCTGAGGCTTCTGAATCGTTGTTGTGAGCAGTCTTATACCCGCCCAAGCCTTCCGCGACAAGTTGCCCGCGATAACCTGTATAGAAAGCTTTACCGTGTGGACAGTTGCGAGGGCGGCTGCATACGCGACCACAGATGCCCGTTAAGTAAGCAGATGAATTCAGGAGAGTTCGATGACCTCAGCAACCATTCCCGGACTGGATACCGCGCCTACGAATCACCCCGGACTGCTGGCCTGGGTGGAGGAGGTCGCCGAGCTCACCCAGCCCGACCGGGTGGTTTTCACGGACGGCTCCGAAGAGGAATTCGAGCGCCTGGCCACCCAGCTGGTCGGGGCGGGCACCTTCACCAAGCTGAACCCCAAGAAGCACCCGAACTCCTACCTGGCGTTGTCCGACCCGTCCGACGTGGCGCGCGTCGAGTCCCGGACTTTCATTTGCTCCGAGCGTGAGGTCGACGCCGGCCCGACCAACAACTGGATGGACCCCGCCGAGATGCGGTCCCTGATGACGGACCTGTACCGCGGGTGTATGCGCGGCCGCACCATGTACGTGGTGCCGTTCTGCATGGGCCCGCTGGGCGCTGAGGACCCCAAGCTCGGGGTGGAGATCACCGACTCCGAATACGTCGTCGTCTCGATGCGCACCATGACCCGGATGGGCAAGGCCGCGCTGGAGAAGATCGGCGACGAGGGCTTCTTCGTCAAGGCGTTGCACTCCGTCGGTGCTCCCCTGGAGGAGGGCCAAGCCGACGTGCCGTGGCCCTGCAACGACACCAAATACATCACCCACTTCCCGGAGACCCGGGAGATCTGGAGCTACGGCTCCGGTTACGGCGGCAATGCGCTGCTGGGCAAGAAGTGCTACTCGCTCCGGATCGCCTCGGCCATGGCCCGCGACGAGGGCTGGCTCGCCGAGCACATGCTGATCCTCAAGCTGATCTCCCCGGAGAACAAGGCGTACTACTTCGCGGCGGCATTCCCGTCGGCCTGCGGCAAGACCAACCTGGCGATGCTGCAGCCGACCATCCCGGGCTGGCGGGCCGAGACGCTCGGTGACGACATCGCCTGGATGCGGTTCGGCAAGGACGGGCGCCTCTACGCCGTCAACCCCGAGTTCGGCTTCTTCGGCGTCGCGCCGGGCACCAACTGGAAGTCCAACCCCAACGCCATGCGCACCATCGCCGCGGGCAACACCGTGTTCACCAACGTCGCCCTGACCGACGACGGCGACGTCTGGTGGGAGGGCCTGGAAGGGGAGCCCGACCACCTGATCGACTGGAAGGGCAACGACTGGATCCTGCGCGAGACGGATACCAAAGCGGCGCACCCGAATTCGCGGTACTGCACGCCGATGTCGCAGTGCCCCATCCTGGCGCCGGAGTGGGACGACCCGCAGGGCGTGCCGATTTCCGCGATTCTGTTCGGTGCCCGCCGCAAGACCACGGTGCCGCTGGTGACCGAGGCGCGCGACTGGCAGCACGGCGTGTTCATGGGCGCGACGATGGGCAGCGAGCAGACCGCGGCCGCCGAGGGCAAGGTCGGCACCGTCCGCCGCGACCCGATGGCCATGCTGCCGTTCATGGGCTACAACGTCGGCGACTACTTCCAGCACTGGATCGACCTGGGCAAGCACAACGACGAGTCCAAGCTGCCGAAGGTGTTCTTCGTCAACTGGTTCCGCCGCGGCGCCGAGGGCCAATTCCTGTGGCCCGGCTTCGGCGAGAACAGCCGGGTGCTGAAGTGGATCGTGGACCGCATCGAGCACAACGCCGGCGGCCAGGACACCCCGATCGGTATCGTGCCCACCGCCGACGACTTGGACCTGAACGGTCTCGATGTCGACTCCGACGACGTGACCCAGGCGTTGTTGGTCAACCCCGCCGAGTGGCGTCAGGAACTGCCGCTGATCGAGGAGTGGTTCGAGTTTGTCGGCGACAAGCTCCCGACGAGCATCCGCGACGAGTTCGAGGCCCTGAAAGAGCGCCTCGCCTAAATAGCGCGTTCAACAAGCACCAGCAGAAGCACCCGCATGCCCAGCGTGTCGGGTGCTTTTGCGTTCTCGCTCGGCGGTCTGGGCTTTGATTTGCGGTGGGGGTGGGCCTCACTCGCGAAACCCCTACCTGGCTGCAGAGTCACCGCCGCAATGACCTCGGCAGGTAAAGCGCACCCACTCCGGCGCCCGCGGCCAAGTCGGCCGGGTTGGAAATGGCGCACCGTTTCAGCGACAGGCAGCCGCAGCCGATGCACGAGTCCAGGTTGTCGCGCAGCGCCATCAGACCGGCGATCTGATCGTCGAGGCGGCCGCGCCAGTCCTTGGACAGCCGAGCCCAGTCGGCGCGCGTCGGGTTACGTCCGTCCGGCAGCTTCGCCAGCGCGGCCGCCACCTCGTCGAGGCTCAGCCCGACGCTGCGGGCCGCCCGGATGAAGGCCAGCCGGCGCAGCATCTGGCGCTCGAACCGGCGCTGACCGCCCGACGTGCGGGTCGCGCTGATCAGCCCTTGGCTCTCGTAGAACCGGATAGCCGACGCCGCGAAGCCACTGCGATTCGCTATTTCGCTGACGGTCAACAGATCCTTCTTATCCATGTTCCTGCACCCTACCACTTGACTTAAAGTTAACTTCAACTATCAGTATGGCTCTATGACCCAATCACACAACACCAATTCCGTGGCGATTGTCACCGGCGCATCGCGGGGCTTCGGCCGAGCGGTGACCGCCGCCTTGCTCGGCCGCGGCTGGACCGTCGTCGGCGATGCCCGTCGCACCGAGGATCTGGAAACGACTGCGCAAGAGTTGAATTCAGCGCGGCTGATCACATTGGCCGGCGATGTCACCGACGTCTCGCATCGGGACGCGCTGGTCGGCGCCGCCGTCGACGCCGGGCCGCTTCAGCTGCTGGTGAACAACGCCAGCCGGCTGGGCCCCAGCCCGCAACCCGCCCTCGCCGACTACCCGGCAGGGGAGCTGCGGGCCGTCTATAACACCAACCTCTTTGCCCCGCTTGCCCTGATCCAGGCGGCGCTGCCGGCGCTTACCGGCAACGCCGGGGTGATCGTCAACCTCACCTCCGACGCGGCGGTCGAGCCGTACCCGGGCTGGGGTGGGTATGGCTCGTCGAAGGCCGCGCTGGATCAGCTGTCGGCGGTCCTGGCGGCTGAGGTTGCCGCGGTTCCGGTTTACGCCTTCGACCCGGGCGACATGCGCACCGAGATGCATCAGGCCGCGTTCCCGGGCGAGGACATCTCCGATCGCCCCGAGCCGGACTCCGTCGTGCCGGCGTTGCTGCACCTGCTCGACACCCAGCCCGCCGCAGGGCGCTACCGCGCCGCGGACCTGCTGGCGGGAGCACGCCAATGATGCTCGCGGCTCCGCACACGCATTTCCGCCGGGCGCCGGACTCCGACGCCACCGAGCCGCCGGAGGCCCGCGGCGTCGCCCGGGACGCGGTGAAGCTGCTGGTCGCCCGGCCGGATGGGATCAGCCACGCCCGATTCGCCGACCTCGGGGACTATCTGCGCCCGGGCGACCTGTTGGTGGTGAACAACTCCGCCACCCTGCCCGCCGCGATCGACGGCCGCCGCGCCGGCCGTCCGGTCACCATCCACTTCTCCACCGAGCGCGCCGAGAAGCTGTGGGTGGTCGAACTGCGGCCGGCCGGCAATGCGACCGGGCACCTGCCCGACGTCCGACCGGGCGAACGCATCGAGATGCCCGGCGGCGCCGCGATCGTCGTCCGCTCCTCCTACCCGGACTCCGGGGTCGAGGGCGCGCGGTTGTGGACGGCGCGGGTGGCCCTCGAAGGTGACTTCGTGTCCTACCTCGCCCGGCACGGCCGGCCCATCCGGTATTCGTACGTGCCGCGACGCTGGCCGCTGTGCTACTACCAAACCGTATTCGCCCGGCGCCCGGGCAGTGCTGAAATGGCCAGCGCCGCAAGACCGTTCAGCACCGAATTGGTCACCGATCTGGTGGCCGCCGGCATTGCGATCGCGCCCATCACCTTGCACGCCGGAGTCGCCTCGGCGGAGGCGGGCGAGCCGCCGGCCGCCGAGCGGTACCAGGTTCCGGCCGCCACCGCGCGACTGGTGAACCTCACCCGCGCCACCGGCGGACGTGTGATCGCCGCCGGAACCACGGCGACCCGAGCTCTGGAGTCAGCCGCCAATCCCGACGGCGTCGTTGAGCAGGCGGTCGGCTGGACGGATCTGGTGCTCGGCTCCGGTCGCCCGACCCGCGTGGTCGACGGTCTCATCACCGGATGGCACGACGCCGGCGCCTCACACCTGTTGCTGCTGGAGGCCGTCGCGGGGCCGGACCTGGTCGCCGCGGCGTACGAGGCGGCCGTCGAGCACGGCTACCTGTGGCATGAGTTCGGCGACAGCGCGCTGCTGCTGCCGGAGAGGTAGCAGGGCAGCTTTCGTACGGCACTGTACAATATCTCCATGACTTCGGGCAGCATCCCAGTGTCGGAACTGCGTGAGCAGTTGGCCGCGGTGATCGACGAACTCGGCTCGCACGGCAAGGCGGTGAAGCTGACGCGGCATGGCCAACCGATCGCTGTGCTGATGGGTTACGAGGCATTCGAGAAGCTGCTCGACGATCTCGACGACGCCGACGACTACCGTGCGCTGGCGGAATATGATGCGGCAGCAAGCGATGACACGATTCCGTGGGAGCTGGCAAAGCAGGACCTCGGCATCGCGTGAGCTATCAGGTCCGAAAGACCCGTAGCGTTCAACGAGCGATCGAGACGATCGAGAAGCGTGACCGGCTGCGCATCGAGGGTGCCGTCGCACTGCTGGCCGACAACCCATGGCCACCGAAGGCCGCAAAGCTCGTGGGACAGGGCAATCGGTGGCGTGTACGCGTGGGCGATTACCGAATTCTGTACGAAATCCACGATGACATCCTGACGATTCTGGTGATCCGGGTGGCCCACCGGCGCGAGGTCTACCGCGACCGTTAGGGCTCGGCACGCTTCAGTCGACCATCGCCTTGATGATCGCCAACCCGCCCGGCGGGGTGCCGGGCAGCTGACGTCCGCTCGCGGCGACGCCGGCGAGTATGTCGTGTGCGCTGGCCGCGGCGTCAGCGTTGAGCCGATTCATGTCGACGCCCACCAACGTGCCGTCACGTTTGACGAAACGACCGGCCACGAGCACGTGGCGCACGTTGTCGGCGGTGGTTTGGAACAGCAGGGCTCCGGCCGGGTCGATCTGGGGGCTCGCGGGATTCGCGACGACCACCACGTCGGCCTGCTTGCCAGGCGTCAGGCTGCCGATGCGGTCGTCGAGGCCGACGGCTTCCGCCGCGTTGACCGTGGTCCATTCCAGCGCGTCGTGGGCGGTGACGGTCACCGCCTCCGGATCGCCGCCGGCGAGGTTGACCGACTCGGTGTCCGCCCAGCGCTGGAACGCCACGCCGAGACGGAGCTGGGTGAACAGGTCGCCGGTGTTCAGGGACAGCACGTCGCAGGACAGGGTGGGCTTGATGCCGTGGCGGGCGGCAGCGGCGAACGCCGGCCGGCCCATGCCCATGTTCAGTTCGGTTTCCGGCGAGATCGACAGCTTGGCGTCGTTGCGCGCCAACCTGCGCCACTCGTCGTCGGTGAGGGTGTTGCAGTGCACGTGCACCTGGTCGGGGCCCAACAGGCCGGCGTCGTCCATGGCGGTGACGGAGTTCGGGAACTGCCACAGGCAGCCGGTGTGGGTGACGATCAGCGCGTCGCGTTCGCGCGCGGCCAGCACCTCCGCTTGGGTGACCTCCAGCGGCACCAACTCGGGCTCGGTCAGCGCCACACCCAGCGTCACGAGGTTGTCCTTGCTGGCGAACCAGTCGTCGGCGACTCTGGCGAAGTCGGCGAGCCGGTCGGCGTGGGCGGCGAAGTGGGGCGGCGCGAACGGGCTGGATTCGAAGAAGCCGTAGCCGAACACGGCGCGGATCCCGGTGTCCCGCAAGCCTGTCACCGCGGCGTCGGCGTGCTCGGGGGTGTTGTTGCAGTGCGAGAAATCCAGCAGCGTGGTCACTCCCGCGTTGAGCGCGTCCAGCGCACCGTTGCGGTTTCCGAGGTAGACGTCTTCCGGGCGATAGGCGGGCGAGAGGGTCAGGCGGACACCGAACACGTAGTCGGTGAGCGTCCAGTCCGCGCACAATCCCCGCAGTTGCGTCTGCCAGGTGTGCCGGTGCGTGTCGATCAGTCCGGGCGCCACTATGTGTCCGGAGACGTCGACCACTTCGGCGTCGTCGTCGGCCAGATCGGGGGCGATGACGGCGATCCGGTCGTCTTCGATCAGCACGTCGCCGGAGGCCAGGGTGCCGATCCGCGGGTCCATCGACAGGACTGTGCCGCCTCGCAAGAGAAAGCGTTGAGTTGACATGACCATCCAGCACATCACATCCGGTTGCCTGAATGGCGCTCGCGGGGTGCCCGAATTTCGCGACGGTACAGTCGGCCCATGCAGATTCGCCAGCACCTCTCCAGCGCAGAAGGAGCCGACAAACCCGCCGTGATCCTGCATCCTTCGGGGACGGTCGTCACGTTCGGCGAGCTGGAGGCCCGTGCGAACCGGCTGGCACACAGGTTCCGCGAGGCGGGCCTGAAAGAGGGCGACAGCGTCGCGATCCTGATGGAGAACAACGAGCACATCCACGCCGTTATGTGGGCGGCCCGGCGCAGTGGTCTGTACTACGTGCCGATCAATACCCACCTGACCGCCGCCGAAGCCGCCTACATCGTCGAGAACAGCAACGCGAAGGCGATCGTCGGGTCGGCGGCGTTGCGCGGAACCTGCGAGCAGCTGGCCGAGCACTTGCCGGGCGGGCTGCCGGATCTGGTGATCATGGCCGGCGACGACGTCGAGGGATGGGAGCGCTACCCGGAATGTGTTGCGGATCAACCGGACACACCGATCGACGACGAGATCGAGGGCGATCTCCTGCAGTACTCGTCGGGCACCACTGGCCGGCCCAAGGGCATCAAACGCGAACTGCAGCACCTGCCCCCGGCCGAGGTGCCCGGCATGATGTCGGCCCTGGTCGGCTTCTGGATGACCCCGGATTCGATCTATCTGAGCCCGGCGCCGCTCTACCACACGGCGCCGTCGGTGTGGTCGATGAGCGCGCAGGCCGGCGGCATCACAACGGTCGTCATGGAGAAATTCGACCCCGAGGGCTGCCTGGATTCGATTGAGCGCCACCGGGTCAGCCACGGCCAGTTCGTCCCCGCGATGTTCACCCGAATGCTGAAACTTCCTGAAGGGGTGCGCAATTCGTATGACCTATCCAGCCTGCAGCGGGTGATGCATGCGGCCGCGCCGTGCCCGGTGCAGATCAAGAAACAGATGATGGACTGGTGGGGCCCGATCATCGACGAGTATTACGCATCCTCGGAGGCGAGCGGTTCGACGCTGATCACCGCCGAGGACTGGCTGGCGCATCCGGGTTCGGTCGGCAAGTCCATGCTGGGAGCCGTTCACATCCTGGATAAGGACGGCAACGAACTCCCACCGAACCAGCCGGGCGAGATCTACTTCGAAGGCGGCCATCCCTTCGAATACCTCAACGACCCCGACAAAACCGCTGAGTCGCGCGACAAGCACGGCTGGACGACGGTCGGCGACGTCGGCTACCTCGACGACGAGGGCTACCTGTACCTGACCGACCGGCGTCACCACATGATCATCTCCGGCGGGGTGAACATCTACCCGCAGGAAACCGAAAACCTTCTGGTCACCCACCCAAAGGTGCTGGACGCGGCCGTGTTCGGGGTTCCCGACGACGAGATGGGCCAACGCGTCATGGCGGCCGTACAGACCGTCGACCCCGCCGATGCCACCGATGAATTCGCCGACGAGCTGCTGACCTGGCTGCGAGACCGACTGTCGCACTTCAAGTGTCCGCGTTCGATCACGTTCGAGCCGACGCTGCCCCGCACCGATACCGGAAAGCTCTATAAGAATGAGCTGATCGAAAAGTATTCGGCGTGACTCATGCTGCGGTTCGTCGACCTCGCCAAAGCGGACGCCGATATCGCGACGGCACCCGGGGTGGTCATTGCCTTCGGCTCCCCGACGAACGAATACTGGCTGGACAAAGCGACTTTCACGCTGACCGAGGAACCCAGCACCGACCGTAGGGTGATCACCGTCGACTCGGTGCCTGACGCCGTGGAAGAACTGACACAGCGCTGTCAGCACTGGCCGCACGCCAGCGCCGTCTGCGACGATGTGCTGCGCGCGATCGACCCCGCCGGCCCGACGCTGTCCGGGGTGGTGACCGAGTCGCTGGCCTACTCGACGTTGCAGGCCGGCCCGGAGTTCGCGCGCTGGCTCGACGAACGCGGCCCGGCCAGGGTGCCCGACATGCCCGAGCCGGTGCAGGCGGAGCGCGACGGGAATATCCTGCGAATCAGATTCAATCGGCCGCAACGCCACAACGCGTTTTCCACCGATGCACGCGCCGCGCTGCTGGAGGCGTTGACGGTCGCCGAGCTGGACCCGTCGGTGACCGGAATCCTGTTGAGCGGCAACGGCCCATCGTTCTGCAGCGGCGGGGACCTCGCGGAATTCGGCACCTTCGCCGACCCGGCGAGCGCGCACTTGGCCCGTACCCGCCACAGCCCCGCCCTGGTGCTGGACGCGCTCACCGCCCGGCTCGGCCGGGCTTGCCGCGCCCGGGTGCACGGCCGGGTGCTGGGCAGCGGACTGGAAATGGCGGCGTTCTGTGGATCCGTTGAGGCACAAGATGACTCGTTGTTCGGGTTGCCCGAATTGAGCCTTGGGCTGATCCCCGGAGCCGGCGGCACCGTCAGCGTTACCCGCCGAATCGGCCGCTGGCGCACCGCGTATCTCGTGCTGTCCGGTCACACCATCGACGCGGCGACCGCCCGAAGCTGGGGTTTGGTGGACGCCCGGTAAGTCGTTGGTGCTCAGGGCGTCTCGGTGGGGAGCGGCTCCACAGTCGTAGGGGTAACTACAGAGCTGGGCGCGGTGGTTTTAGGACCGAAATTGGGAAGCTGTTCGATTTTCACCGCCAGCACGACGAGCACCAGATAGGCGGCGGCCGCGGCGAGTATCGGACCCACGATCGCACCGGCAATCGCCCACTGCTTGGCTCGTTTGGATGCCTTCTGCGCTTCGGCGTACTTCCCGTCGCTCCACAAGCCATTGACCCTGGCGGCGTACACGATTGACACAATTCCGAACGGCAGGAAACACAGCGCCGTGCACGCGATCGCCCAACCCAGGTAGTTGTCCGGCTCACGGCGGCCGTGAAATTCCGGGCTCTGGGCCTGCCAACCCGGCCGTGGGGGCTGCCAATCTGGTTGCTGGCCTTGCCAACCCGGCTGGTCGTCGGGGCGATCTGAGGAGCCGGGGGTTGGCGATGGCGGATTCCTCATGGCAACTGCCTTCCCTGCGCTGCAACAGGCTTACTCCTGCGCCGCGACGACGGTGCCGAAGTCAGGCAAAATATACAACACCGGTTGGGGCGATCACCCGTATCTCGCTCGCCGCCGTCAGATTCCACCCCGGGCCACCAGTTGCCCGGCAATCACGTTGCGCTGGATTTCGTTGGTGCCTTCACCGACGATCATCAGGGGAGCGTCGCGGAAGTAGCGTTCGACGTCGTACTCGGTCGAATAGCCGTAACCGCCGTGGATGCGGACGGCGTTCAGGGCGATCTCCATCGCGATCTCGGAGGCGAACAGCTTGGCCATCCCGGCCTCCATGTCGCAACGCTCACCGCTGTCGTAGCGCTCGGCGGCGTAGCGGGTGAGCTGGCGGGCGGCGGTGAGCTTGGTCGCCATGTCCGCCAAATAGGTGCCGACGGCCTGATGCTTCCAAATCGGCTGGCCGAAACTCTCCCGTTGCTGCGCGTAGGCCAATGCGTCCTCGAGGGCCGCCGTCGCAACTCCAAGGGAGCGCGCCGCGACCTGGATACGCCCAGTCTCGAGACCCTTCATCATCTGCGAAAAGCCCTGTCCCATTTGACCGCCCAGAATCGCCGACTCCGACATCCGGTAGTCATCGAAGGACAGCTCGCAGGACTCGACGCCCTTGTAGCCCAGCTTCGGCAGGTCCCGCGACACCGTCAGGCCGGGTCCATGTCCGACCAGCGCGATCGAGATGCCTTGGTGACGCGGCGTGGCGTTCGG
>NZ_DATJYB010000111.1:0-14066 GCF_035499775.1 Mycobacterium sp.
TGCGGGAGGCTGTGGTGACAATCTCTGCAAGGTCGGAGCGCTCATCGGCCGGCGTCGGATTCGAGACGTCGACTACTACATCCACTCCCTGCGGGGCCTCTGCCAAACCCTGCCCGCTGACCAGGTCAACGCCGTAGGCCCGGGCGATTTCGACCCCCCCGACATCCCGGCCCTTCAGTCTGGCAACGACGCGGGTTCCGGCTGTGCCGTTGGCTCCGATTACACCGATGGTGAGCATGTCGTAACCCCGCTTTCGGCCCGATTTTGAAAGTCGCCGACACGTGCACATACCTGGGAAAACGCCGCCCAAACGGCCGGCGTTGTGTTCACTCGGTTGACCCGCGTGGCCATTACTAACCAGGTGGAATCGCCGGAGTTGCGCCGTAGGCGTTATGGCGGACTCCGCTCCGGGAAGCTGGTACAGGCCCAGGCGCAACCGGACAAGGCGGACGCTCTACGCGATGCGGGCAAGAAAGAGGCGGCAGCCGAATCCGCGCGTGCCTGCCCAGACGCCGCCGAAGCGCGCGATGGGCCCAGGCCGTGCTCAGCACTGGGCCCATTAGCGAAACCATTTGCGGTGCAATGTTTCGAACCGCCACACCGGGCTATAACTGCAAGAACGGTTTAGCGAGGTATCAGTTGGGCTTGGTCGATCGGATTGCGGGGATCGTTGCCTTTTTGCGCGCTGGTTACCCGAAAGGTATGCCCGTCAGAGGTTACGCGCCGCTGTTGGCGTTATTGCCCCGCCGGGTATCCGACGACGAGATCACCACGATCACAAGCGCACTCAGGCTGCCCCGCCGTAGGCCGATTGCCCCCGCCGATCTGAACGCCGACGTGGGGGTCGCGATCACCCGGATAACCGACGAGATGCCCTCGACGGATGACATCGAGCGCGTCAAGGCTCGACTCACCGAGAATCACTGATGAGCTGCAGCCGGTCAGCTACTCGGCGGCGGCGCCGCATCGTCGGAATGCGTTGCTGCCCATTCTAATTCAGCTTCGCGGACCCGGCGGTGGGTTAGTATCAGCCAGGCCACGCCGGCCGTAGCCGCGACCGCAGCCACGATCACGGCCACCGCGCCCGCGGCGAGGCGGCCGGTCGCCAATGCGGACAAGCCCACAATGAGCGCGATGACACCGCCTGCGACCCCAAGCAAGCCGGGCGCGTTTTTGCCTTCCTTCAGAGATTCGCCGGCATGCTGACGGCTGGTGCGTTCATGGTCCACTGGGTCGCGTCCGGGGTAATTCAAATCATTACTCCTCGTGAGAATGTGCTTTGCCAGGTTCATTTCGGCGCTGGCCGCCATCTACCCGTTGACCAGTAGGTCCAAACGCGACGCAGATCACCATGCGTTGGCGCCCCAGGTGTCGCACGCCGGGTGTTGACCAGTCCGATGTGGGTATCTACCACCCATAACGCGCCGACTGCAGAAACGAGAATCCGATGAACCACCCGGTCGCTGGCACCCTGGAACGGCCGCGGACTCCGCGTCACGGCGAACCCGCCGTCCTGTTCGACGTAGATGGGACGCTGGTGGATTCCAACTACGTTCACATCTGTGCGTGGCAACGCGCCTTCGACGAGGAAGGCATGCCGGTTGCGGCGTGGCGCTTGCATCGCTGTATTGGCATGGACGGCTCGAAGCTGATTCGCGTTCTGTCCGAGGACGCACCAGGCGACGTGCAGGACCGGCTCAGCGACGCACACAGCCGGTATTACCGCGATCTGGCATCGCTGTTGGAGCCGTTGCCCGGAGCGTGCGCGTTGCTGCGCAGTGTCGCCGATCTCGGCCTGCAGGTGGTGCTGGCGAGCTCGGCGCCCGACGACGAACTGGAAATACTACGCCGGGTGCTCGACTGCGAAGACGTCATCTCGGTCACCACGTCTTCACACGACGTCGACATCGCCAAACCCGAACCCGGCATCCTGCAAGTCGCCCTGGACCGCGCCGGTGTTACCGCCGATCGTGCCGTATTCGTTGGCGACGCGGTGTGGGATGCGAAAGCCGCAGTGGCCGCAGGGCTGCCGTGCATCGGTTTGCTGAGCGGCGGCATTTCCGGTGCGGAACTGCAAACAGCCGGTGCATCACCGATTTTCGCCGACCCGCAGGATCTGCTCGAGAATCTGGACTTGACCCGCATCGTGGAGCTGGCGCCCAGCCGCTAAGCGGCTCACCCGCGGTCGAGTTCGACCACCAGCGGCCGGTGGTCGGAGATCGGCATCAGCTCGGCCGCCGTGGAGCCACCGCGTAGCCGGCGGTCGTCGGTCAGGATGTGGTCGAGCTGCCGGTTGGGCGCGGGGGCGGGAAAGGTCGCCGCCACAGCCAGCGGCCGCATGCCCGACCAGCGGCCTACCGCCGCAGGCGTGAGGTTGAGATCTCCGATCAGCGGCCGTGGGTCCGGAAAGCCGCGCAGGTCGTGCATGAGTCGTCGCAGCTGGCGCAGGTTCCAGCCGGGTACGAACGACAAGTGGGTGTTGGCCACCGTCAGGTCGCCCAACGGGGTGTGCAGCTGCGCGATGACCGCCGCTCGCGGTTCCTCGTTGACGAGCTTCACCCGGTTGGGCCCGGGCAGATACATGGGAAAACGCATCGGAATCCGGGGCAGCCGCACCACCTGCCAACTGGCCGCCGGAAACCGCGATAGCAGCGCAATTCCATAGGCCGCCGTCCCGGGCTGTTCGTCACCGGTGGCGGCCATCCAGGTTGCCCCGGGGGTCCCGGAGATCGCGGCCACGAACCTGTGCTCGACGGCACCCATGGCTTCGGCCGCCGCCGCGGTGAGGTCGGCCCAATCTGACCGCGGTTGCTCAAAGTCGACCTCTTGCAAGGCGAGTATGTCGGGATCGAGGCGGCGGACGCAGTCACCCAGCCTTTCGGGATGCACCCCGTCGCCGACGGCGCGCCCGTGCAGGATGTTGAAGGTCGCCACCCGCACGGCTACTCTTGCGCTCCCGGCACCCCTTCGCCAGCGGCCACCGACCGGCCGTCGCCAGTGTCGAACACCTCGACGACGACGTCGGAGTCCAAGTATCGGCCAAGCGATATCAGCCCGGGTGTATCCGCGATGACCCGGTGGGCCGCGTCGCCGCTGAGCGGATAGTCGGCCACGGCGTGGCGCCAGTGTGCCGCAATGACATTCGCACCGGGATGCAGCCGGGGACATTCGCGGCGCAACGCCTCGGCGAGTGCGTCGGCGTGCAGGTAGTAGGCGACCTCGCTGAGCACCAGCAAATCGAAGGGGCCGACCGGCCACACGTCGTCCAGCGACTGGCGTCTCAGTGTCACTTGGCTACGGCAGCCGACTTCTTGCAGCCTCGCATCGGCGGTCCGCAGCGCCGCGTCGGCTACATCCACCGCGGTCACATGATCGCAGCGCTGCGCCAGCCGTGCGGTCAGCGTGCCGATCGAACAGCCCGGCTCGAACGCATGCCGGTAACGGCGATTCGGCAGCATCGCCAGCGTGATGTCGTACTTGCGCTGCTCGTACCACCGCGTCGATAGCCGCCATGGATCGTCGGCTCCCGCATAAATCCGGTCGAAGTAGGCGTCGGGCAGTCGCGCGGTCACCGGAACACCAGCTCTCCGACCGCGAGCAGTCGGTCGAGCACGAACGCCGGCAGCACCGGCTCCGGGCCCTGGGAATCCCGCTCGAATTGGCTGTGAAAGCATTGCGCGGCACGCTGTTTGCTATCGAGCGCCGACTCAGATACGGGCACCGAGTAGGCCCTGTCCCAGGGCACCGCGGGATCTGACGGGCCGGCCCAGTGCCACATCCAGATCGGATACTCCAGCAGCGCGACGCCGGTGCGCGCGCAGGCTTCTGCTGCCGCGCGTCCGACAGCCTCGTGGTCGGGATGCCCGTCGCCCCGCCAGGTGGCGGCACACCAGGTCCCGGGTGCAACACGGCCGAGGATCTCGGTCAGCGAATCGGCGAGCTGTTCCTCGTGGCCGGCCAATTCACCGTCGGGCAGCCCCAGCGACACGACCGAGCGGACGCCTAAAATGCTTGTTGCCCTGTGTAATTCGGCCTGCCGCGTGGTCTCAAGAAGACTCCGCTCCGAAGGCGACAAATCCGGCCGGGCGGCGCCGCCGTCGCTGACCGACACCACCTGAACGTCGACGCCCGACGTGGCCAAGTAAGAGATCGTTGCGCCCAAACCGAGAGTCTCGTCGTCGGGGTGTGGAGCTACTACGACCAGGCCTGGGCACCCGGTCAGATCCATTGCCGGCAAGGCTGATTCGTCGAGGGCGGCCAGCCATTTCTGCGCCGGCGTTCCCCCGCTCGACAGCGGTGTGGCCGCAAGCCGGACGCAGTTGCCGGTCGGAACCGTGTTCAAAGCATCCTCAGCACGGCCGCCCCGCCAGCCGCCCGAGCTCAGCCAAATCCCGCTCGGCGTGGCTTTGGCGCACGTAGATGGTCAGGTCGGCCACTCGCTGGGCGTGCCGGCCGTCTTGACATAGCGGGCCGGGCCCCAGGGCGCGGCCGGTACGGGTGATAGCTTCGTCGACCGCGTGTTCCACGACCGTGCGCGCGCGACGGGCCAGCAGCTGAGCGATGCCGGCCCGGTCGAAAGGATCGGAGTCGATCTGGGCCGCCGCGAATCCCAGTATCGCCTCGCCGGCGGCAAGTGCGGCGTCCACGGCGCCGAGGTGTGCGAGCGAGTACGCGTCAGCGGATTCGCTGCTGGCGCAACGATATAGGGGACCAGCGACCCTGCGGGCACCGCCGAGCCAGCAAGCGGCCACACCGATTGCGCCGTGCCAGAAGCCGGGTCTGCCCAGGTAGTCGCCCGGGTCGCCGACGGCGATGGCTTGGGCGTTGTGGAACTGAACCGGCCGGGTGTCGCTGCCCGCCATTCCCGCATTCCACCATGTGCTCGGTAGCGGTTTGACGGCGGGGTCGGTGATAGTCACCGCAAACAAGCCGCGTATTCCGTGGTCGATCCGGGCGGTCACCAGCGCGTGAGTGCAGAAGCCGGCGCCCGAGCACCACACCTTCGTGCCGTTGAGCACGAACGCGCCTCCGCCCATATCGCTGGCAGTTAGCACCGCGTCTGGGGACTCGGCCGCCCACACGCCCCACAGCTGACCCGGCTCGGGCGGCTTGGCGCCCAACTCGTCGAGGATCGCCACAGCGTCGACGTGAGCCTCGGCGATTCGGGCAGCCACGATGTCCTCTTCGGCCAGCAGCGCCAGGCGTTGCCAGCGTTCGGCGGTGCGTCCTGACGCGGGCAGTGGCAATTCCAGTCTCCCCGAGTCCAGCCAGTGCTTTACCAGGCCTGCCGTCATGCACTCCCTCCCGCCGCTGCCTGCCCCAATTGACCGAGGCGATGCGCGAATCCGTTTGGGGCCCGGGCCCGGTCACGCGCCGAGGTGATAACCGACAGTTCGGTGTCCCGGTGAACCCAGTAGCCGGCCCCCTCGAAACGCCTTACCAAATCAACGTCTTCGCCGGAGGGCAGCGTGCGAAAGCCGCCAACCCGCCAGTAGGCCCGAGCGCTGAAGCCCATATTCGCGCCGTGAATGTGCTCGTCCTGCGCTTTATACGCCTGCTCATAGCGCTCGGTGACGTCATTCGAATGATGCAGCCAGTCGGTGACACGCACCACGCCAAGAACCATGTCCGCGCCGACCTCCAGTTGGTGCACCAGCCAGCCGGGGTCGACTTTGCTGTCTGCATCGGTGGTGGCGTACCAGCACTCGGTGCCCTGTCCGTACAGCGAGCGGGCATAGCCGAAACCGGCCGCCCTCGCGGCACCGACGTTGCGGGCGTCGACGCTGATGAAGTGCACGTCGGGCCCGAACTGACCAGCCAAATTGGCGCTACCGTCGTTGCTGGCATCCAGGACCACCACAATCACGACGGGGATCGGTACACATAGAGCAGCGGTCAGCGCGGCACGCAAGCACGCCGGCAAGTTTGCCCGTTCATTGCAGGCCGGAATTACAACGGCAACCTGATCGTAGGCTCGAATAGCTGGCGCTGACATAGCTGCGGATTGCCCGTTTAACGACTACTTAAACGGACGCCACCGCTTCGGCCAGGTTGTCCTTTGCCGACGCCGGGTATGACCTGTCCACGATGACACCGATTGATACACCAAGAGATTCGCCGACGTCTGCGCGCATTGCGTGAGGCGCCGCGGTCGGCTGCGGCGCCATTGAAGGAGAACGGGCCGCGCTACGCTTTGGCGGGCAGCTACGCATTATGGGTTTACGGCGCACCCGAACTCAGTCACGACGTCGATCTGGCGATCGCGGCTGAAGTCACCCTCACCGACGCCGGATTCTGGGTCGAACATCCGCCGAAAAATGGCTTTTCAAGGCTCGCGTGGGCGAGACGGTCGTCGACGTGCTGGCGATCCGGGATACCGGTGCTGCCCGGGAGGCGCGGGCTATCGGCGAACGAGTCGACTGGGAGCGCGTCAGCGCCGACGCGGCGCGACTAGTGGTTACGCAGTTTGGTGATCAACTTGTCCTTGGTCAGAGATGAATACCCTGTCATACCAAGCTCTTTGGCTCGCCTCTTAAGCTCAGGCACTGTCCAGTCGGTGTAGGAACCGCTCTTGCCGCCCTTTCGCGCGACTGAGGACTTACCCCGCGCAGCGGCCGCATTGGAGATCCGCGCCGCCTTTTCCTTGGAATCGCCCTGTTTGCGCAGATCCTGGTACATCTTCTCGTTCTTGATCGACGGGTTCGGCACGTTCGTCGCCTTTCTGTGCGTTATGAGACACCGGTGCCAGGGTGCCCGGGCCCGATGGTGGTCAAACGGGCACGGTGGGGGGCCCGACGTCTGTGGGTCGCGTCGACGAGCCGTCTGGCCAGGCCTCTCAGGCAAGGTATGCCGTCCCGCGGAACCTGTTTCGGGACTGGTTTTCGTCGCGGAGAGGTTGTCTCGAGCCTGAACTTGCCGGACTTGGCGTACGGGTTGGACTTCGAGCTCCCGGCTGAGATCGGGTCTCGCCGGCGATCTTCGGCGCCGCCCTCGCGCAGCCACCCAACGGTCTGGATGATTGCCTGAACTTTATTGGGGTAACCGAACCTGGTGAATCGGGCAATCCGCGAACCCGTCGAGTTGCGCGGTGGGGTGGCGGTGGGGGCTTCAGTCGGGGGTACCGAAGCGCCGACGAGTGTGGCTGCCGGGCTGTCGCCCCGGGCGCCCCACGCCTACTTGGTGGCCGCGCAGGTCCGCTGCCGCCGGGGTACGAAAATTAGCAGCGATCAAGTCGTGCGGAGTATCACGATAGGTGAGTCACCCGATGGGTGAGGACACAACCAGCGGCTTTCCGTCGGTCGTCCCCGGCGGGGAGGCGGCGGTGCCTGAATCCTCGCCGGCGATCTGGATCGACATCGAACGCCACCGCGACGTGCCCATCCTGGTCATGCATGGCGCGTTGGATAGCGACACGTATCGCCAGGTGCGCGACACCATCATCAAGGCAGCGCTGGACGAGCCGCGCGCGGTGATTGTCGACGTCAACGACCTGTCGGTGCCGTCCGCCTCGGCGTGGTCGGTGTTCACCAGCGCGCGCTGGCATGTGAGCATCTGGCCGGACGTGCCGATCCTCCTCGTATGCGCAAACCTGCAGCGTCGACTGACCATCGCCGGCGGAGGCGTGGCCCGGTACGTGCCGGTGCATGCGACCCGCGCGGCGGTACTTCAAACCGTCGCCGCCCAGGCGTCGCACGGCCGGCGGCGCGCGCGGGCCCAACTCCCCGCGAGCGAAGTCAGTATTGGATTGAGCCGAAACCTCATCGCTGACTGGCTCACCGCGTGGGGACAGCCCCGGCTGATTCCGATCGCCAGCACGGTGGCCACGGTCTTCATCGGAAACGTCCTCGCCTATACCGAAAGTGCGCCGGTATTAACCGTCGAGAATTACGAGGAGACCATCACCGTCGCCGTGGGGGATGACAGCCAAGTCCCCGCGAGCCTCCACGAAGACGCCGACCACGGCATCGAAATCCTGTCTGGTTTGGCTCTGGTTTCCGCGCTCTGCCGGTCCTGGGGTAGCGCCCCGACGTCGTCGGGCAAGACGCTTTGGGCGGTGATCGGTCGCGAAAACCAGCTATAGCGCCGCGACACCAGGAACGGCCTGCTCGGGGTATCGATCGTGTTCTTCGACGTCACCGCGGCATGCATGCGTAGTCCCAGGATGGCAGACGAAAGCTTAGGCCGCCGTTTACGGGTTGGCAGTCCAGGGTATGCCTGGATATCCGCC
Organism: Mycobacterium sp.; assembly: GCF_035499775.1. Classification (GTDB taxonomy): domain Bacteria; phylum Actinomycetota; class Actinomycetes; order Mycobacteriales; family Mycobacteriaceae; genus Mycobacterium. The sequence goes on from NZ_DATJYB010000111.1 coordinate 8,228, forward strand.
GAACTCAATTTTGAGAAATGTCTCGGCGCGCGCAGAGTCTGCAAATAGGAAGTTGCTGTGAAGATCGCGATCGTCAGCGGCGACGACGCCAACGGTGACGACGCCGGCCAGTTATGTGCCGCTCTTACAGCCCAAGGGCATCACGTCACAGCCTACGTCCGGCGACACGGTCGGCGCCGTGCAGGAAAGAATACGAAACACCCGTACCAGGTAGTCGCAATGGCCATCGGGCCGGACGTGACGCGGCCCGCGCGCGACGTTTTGCCTTTTGTCGGTGAATGGGCGGCCAAGCTCGAGCGCCATTGGTCATCGCATCCACCTGCCGTCGTGCACGCGCACGGCTGGCTGGGGGGGTTGGCCGCTCAACTCGCGGCACGGCAACAGCGTCTGCCGACGGTCCAAAGCTTCTACGGCTTGGCCACCGCGCCAAAGTCGGCCGACTGTAGGCACGTAGAAACCGAGCGCGAACGTATTGAGCCACTACTGGCCCGCAACGCGACCTGGGTGACGGTCGAGAGCAGCTCGGACGTCGACGCGGTGGCCAGGCTGCGCCGCAGCCGAGCACGAGTGTCGGTACTGCTGGGCGGCGTCGACGTCGAGCGATACACCCCGGTCGGTCCGGCACTAGCGCATGGCGACCTGTTTCGCGTTGTTTGCCTGGCGTCGAATCCATTGCTGGGCAATGGATTCGACATCGTTGTCCGGGCACTGCCCAAGGTGCCGGGCACCGAGCTGGTTGTCGCGGAAACCGCTGGCGCTGACCCCTGTCACGACGAGGCGCGCTCCGGGCTCAAACAGCTCGCCACGGAGTTGGGTGTAGCGGATCGGGTCCGCTTCGTGAGCACGGCCGTCGGCGACCAGCTGCCACAGCTGCTGCGCTCCGCCGACGTGGTTGCCTGTACCCCGCGTGAGCCGACACGGGCGGCAGCGGTGCTCCAGGCAATGGCCAGTGGAGCGCCGGTGGTGGCGCTGCCCATCGGTGTCCTCGGCGACGCCATCGTGCATGGGGTAACCGGACTCCTGCTGTCGCCGAGTGATCCCCTCGAGCTGGTCGGTGCATTGAGAAGCCTTCAGGGGCAACGCTTTCGTCGTGAGAGCATGGGCGCGGCCGGTCGAAGCCGAGTGCTGTCACGCTTCACCTGGGACCGTATGGCGCTCGAATCCCTGACCATTTACCAACGGCTCACGCTACCAACGGCTCACGTCGGCTGACCTGCGACCGGAGCAGTCCCCACAGCACTTAGCACTCGCAGCCCGAGGGCGCACGGTGACGCGAGCCCGGCTGGCCGGGTTCTCTACGGCCAGAATTCGCACGCCTCTCTCAACCAGTGACTGGGTGTCCATTATCGGTGTCGTGTTTTTTCGCCGGCGTCGCGGTGTCGGCGCGGCGAACGCGGCGGTGGGCGGTCAGCAGTAGTTGATCGAACCTAGATTGGGAGATAGCGCTGTGTCCGGCCGTGCGGAAGTCGTGAGTGATCTGTTTTGCCAGCAGTCGCAGTTTCACGTTTGCCTCCTGGGACAACCACTTGAGCAGGTTGAACGCCGCGTCGCCGCTGATGCCGTAGATCAGCATCAACATGCCCTTGGCCTGCTCGATGCCGGAGCGGTTCTCGGCGATCTCGGCCAGTTTCGCCGTGACGAGGTCCTCGTGTGCCTGCCCGCGCAACGGGGACACGTCGATGTAAAAACCGTGTGTCCCGATCACCGCACCACGTTCGTCGTAGAGCCGGTCACCGACCACGGCGACGTGATGCACACTGCCGCGAGTGTCGATGATGCGATGACGCGTGCTGAACGCATTGTGCGTGTGCAGAATTTCGTCAATCGTAGCCGCGACCTGACGGCGGTCGTCCGGGTGTTTATGGGCGAGTACCAGTTCGGTCGTCGGGGTTACGCTGCCCGGCTCATAGCCGTGCATCTGCTGCACCTGTTCGGACCACTCCCACCGTTGGTCGGCGAAGTGAAACCGAAACCAGCCGACGCCCTGTGGCGCGCCGCCGGCCAAGGCTTGTTCGACATCGGCCAACTGGCCATTGACATCCCAGCTCATCGCTAACCTTGCCTCCTCGGGTTCGGTTGACTGCAGCCGACAGGTGCTAGCGCGGCGGTGGCCGCCAGTGTCATGGCACTCGCGGCCGCCGCGTTGTGCATCCGAGTGATCAGGCGTCTATGACCTCGCGCTTGGGGGCGCTGTCGTCGAGTGCCCGGTGGCTGTTGCCACGGCCGACAGAGATTTTGCGAGGCTTGGCTCTTTCGGCCACGGGGATGGTCAATCTGAGGACGCCCTCGTGATAGGCGGCCTGGATCCTGTCGGTGTCGAGGTTTTCGCCGAGCACCAGCTGACGGCTGAATACTCCGCGCGGCCGTTCGGTGGCCAGCATTTCCCGGTTGGGGTCGACACCGGGGCGCTCGGCCCGCACGGTCACCACATTCCGCTCGATATCGATGTCCAGCGAGTCGGCGTTGATGCCGGGCAGGTCGAACTCGACGACGAACTCTTCGCCCTCGCGCCAGGCGTCCATCGGCATCACCGCCGGGCGGGAGGCCGTGCCCAGCACCTGTTGGGCGAAGCGGTCCAGCTCACGGAACGGGTCAGTACGCATCAACATCGCGGTCACCTCTCACTCCAATCTGCTGTCTTGTTCCAATCATTTTGTATGTCATCGAACATAGATTTGATATACCATCACCAACACTTCAGCGCAAGTGTGATATATAGGTTTTCTGTGACTGATCGAGGAGGCGTCCGGTGACCGATCGTCGTGACGCCAATGATGGGCCGGCACCCGGCCGCGGGGTGTATGGCATCTCGGTGGCCGCCGAACTCTCCGGCATCCCGGTGCAGTCGCTGCGCCTGTACGAGCGTTATGGGCTGCTCACACCAGCTCGAAGCGATGGCGGTACTCGGCGCTACAGCGCCGATGACCTGGCCCGGCTGCAACGCATCAGCGCTCTGGTCGATGCCGGAATCAACCTGGCCGGCATTGCCCGAATCCTCAACCTGGAAGACGACAATGCCGACTTGCGATCGACCAACCGCACTTTGCGCGATGCGGCGAGGACGGCTCGGTCTAAGCCCGGCCCAGAGTCTGGTGACCCGCCGAATAGCTAACGGCGACAGCGTATCTGGCGGGTACGGCTCGGGCGATCCGGAGTGCGAGTCGAACCAGTCGATCGGCATTTCGATGCGCTGAGCAATCTGACGGCGATCATGCCATCGGTCGCTGGCCGCTGTGGGCCTGCCTGCTTGTCGTGCTGACCTCACCGGTGACCGTCATCGTCGCCTACGAACTCTTCGAGTGGCGATCGCTCACCAAGCAACTCGACGACGCGATCGGGGCCGGCGCACCGGATCAGTAGCATGGCGTCATGGTTCAGATCCACGTGGAGCGCACCATCGCCGCACCTCCGGAACGTGTCTTCGACTGGCTGGCCGACCCGGTCAATTTGGCCGCCGCGCCATTGTCGCTCAAGGGGTTCTGGGAGAAGGGCACCGTGGGGCCGGGGAAGGGCGCGGTGCGGCGCGTGATCGCGGCCGGACCGTGGTTTCGCGAAGAGATCACCGCCTACGATCGGCCGCGCAGCTATACCTATCTGATCATCGGGGGGTTTCCGCCGTTCCGGCACGACGGTGGCACGCTGACGTTCACCCCGACAGGCGCGGATAACCCAGGCACCCATGTGGACTGGCTGACGAATTACACCCACCCGGCCTACGCGGGAGGCAAGGTTCTGGAGAAGCTGACCCGTCCGCTGCTTCGCTCCAGCTTCGTGGCGATCCTCGACGCCTGCGCCACGGCGTTGGAGAAGTAGACCGATGTCGGTTGCGCTGCTGCGCGAGATGTTCGACCGGATGGTGGTCGGCAAGAACGCGGACCTCGTCGAGCACTACTACGACCCGGATTTCGTGATGTATTCCGACGGGCTGACCCAGGATTTCGCCGCATTCCACCGCAGCCACCGCGAGATCTATTCCACGGCAATCAGTTACGCGGTCGAATACGACGAAGAGGCGTGGGTGGAGGCGGCGGACAAGGTCGCCGGCCGGGTGTGGATCACCACGTCACGCCCGGGTGAGCAGCCCACCCGCATCGAGGTCGTGCTGATCGCCGCCTTCCGCAACGGCCGGATCCACCGCGTCTGGGAGACGACATGGCCCAGTTGGCGCGGCGTGGCTGCGCTCGAAAATTACTGACCGTCAACGCGATCCACTCAAGCGCTGCATCAGTTGTGTGGCGGCGTAGCGCCCGCTGAGCACGGCGCCGTGCGCCGACGCGGGATTGTCGGCGCCGACGGCCTCACCGGCCAGGTAAAGCCGGTCGCCGATGGGTTCCTGCAGGCGGCGACGGTCGTCCAGACCGGAGCCGGGTGCGTGGAACGAGTACGCGCCGCGCGCAAAGGGGTCGGTGGTCCAACTCGACGTCCGGACTTCGACCAGGGAGACGTCGTCGCCGAACAGCTGACGGGCGATGGGCAGCGCGCCGGCCATCAGGTCTGGGGGAGAGGACGATTCCACGGACCGGCCGCGTTCACCGGCGTTGAAAGCCACCATGATCGGCCCGGCGGCGGCAGGCAGGCTGAACCATTGCGCCCACAGGCCCGGCTCGGTCCCGATGAACTGGTAGAAGGCGTTGTCCGCGTTCCAGGTTCGGCGGTTGAAGCGGAAGAAGCTCTTGGACAGCACGCCGAATCCCAGGGCGCTCACGGCGTGGGCGTGTGCGTCGGGAAGGGGCGGGTCAAAGCTGATCGCACCGGATTTCAGAACTCCTAGGGGAACGGTCACGATCGCGGCGGGACCCTCCAACGACTGGTTTCCGGCCGCCACCACGACGGATTTGTCTCGCCGGGCTATCGCGGTTACCGGTGTGTTCAGCACGATCGGCAGGCCGTTGGCGAGCAGCTTGGGCAGCGCGTCGTAGCCGCTCGGGATGATCACGTCGTCGCCGCCGGTGTACTTGCCCTCGTCCCACGTCGTCGCGGAGAGTTGCTCGGCTTCGGCGGCGTATTCGTCGGCGATTTCAGTGGTGAGGTAGAACGCCAACTGCGCGCGCTCGTTGTCGGAGAGCTCTTCGGTTGCCGCGGCGGCGTTGACGGCAGCGCCCAGGCTCCCGCCGTCGACCTGGTCACGAGCCCGCGCTACGAACTTGCGCCAGTGCTTTTCGTGGTAATCCATCGGCTGCAGGCGAGGATCAACGGCCAGCTTCGCCGAGCTGTAGTAGTCGGTGTGGACGGTCTGAAGCTGTGCTTTCTGCGCCAGCTCCGTCAGCGGATTGCCCTGTGTGCCTTGGATCCAGGATGCGCCCATGTCCAGCGGAACGCCCCAGTCGCGGTTGGTGTACACCCGGCCGCCGATGCGATCGCGGGCTTCGATCAACCGCACCGGCCATCCCGCGTCGGCCAGGCTGCGTCCGGCGGCCAAACCCGCCATCCCGGCGCCGATGATGAGGACGGACTTGGTGTCTGGCGGGGGCGGATGATCCGTGGAACGTGCCGCACAGGCGGCCGTCAGCCCACCGCCGAGCACGGTCGCCGTGGCCGCCAAGAACTCCCGACGCGATATCGGGGACACGCCTGTCATGTTGCACGGTCGTGCTGAAATCCGCAGCTCTATCTTTAGTGATTCGCGTGGTTCCTCGTTGATTTGGGGTTAAACTCGCGAACATCCGGAGGGCAGGCAACGGGGCCGTGTTCGAGGGGGGAAGCGACGATGGATGCTCGGCGACCGACCAGCGTTGGCATTGAATTGCCGCCCAGTCGCACCCTGACTGTCCGCGCGGCGGATGGCACCGCTTTACACACAGAGGTGTTCGGGCGACCGGATGGCTATCCGATTGTCTTG
>NZ_DATJYB010000112.1:0-23260 GCF_035499775.1 Mycobacterium sp.
GACGCGCGGTGATCGCGACCCGACACGCGCGAAACCAATTCCGCCGGAACGTGTTCGGATGCGATGAGCTCGGTGAGCGTGAGGTCGGGCGACAGGTTGGACACGACGATCGGCGCGGTGATCGTCGACCCGTCGCGTAGCCGCACCCCGGTCACGGTGCTTTTGTCGCCGACTTTGCCGACGAGAATCTGTTCGACCTTGGCGCGGAATCGGATCTCACCGCCGTGCGAGACGAACATCTCGCGCAAGTGTTCGGTGAGAGCGCCGATGCCGCCCTTGAGCTTGGTCATCATCGCGGTGTTGTTGTCGGGGACCGCCAGGGCGAACGCCAAGCAGGCCGCGCTGCCGGGCGTATACGGTCCGCGGTAGGTGGAGTTGACGGCCAGAAACGCGAGCATTCCCCGCATCACGGCGTGCTTGTCCTTGTCGGGCAGGTAGCGGTCGATAACATCCATCGCCGACCCGAACAGCATTTCGTGAATCGCGCGGCGTTCGGCGTCGTTGGCCGCGCAGGCATACATTTCGTCAAGGGTCTTGGGCGGTTTGCGAACATCGAAGCGGCCCAGCGCCTTTGCGGGGCCCTGACTCCACATGATCAGCTCGGCCATTCCGGTGACCGCCTCGAAGCCGTGCTTCTCGCCGAGGTGCGTCATCAGTTGCATCGGGTCGCGGTAGAAGACCATCGGCTCTTCGCCGTGGTCGCCGATGTTGGTCGACATCACCTCCGGCTCCACCTCGGGCAGCGTATCGAGCCCCAGATCCTTGGTGATCTCGCTGGGCATCGGGAACTTCACCGAACCCGCGATTTCGTAGCGGAAGCCGTCGATCAATTCAACCGTCGCCGCCATTCCGCCCGCGTAGGTGTTGGCTTCCAGGCACACCGTGCGCAGGCCCGCGCGCTGCAGAATCGCCGCGGCGGCCAGTCCGTTGTGTCCCGCCCCCACCACGATCGCGTCATAGTCCGTCGTACTCATAGTGGCCAAGAATATGTCAGTACTGACATAATTGGAAGATGTCAGAACCCGCCGCCCCGGCAAACCGTCACGAGCTACGGAGACGGTCGACGCATGAGGCGTTGCGCCAGGCCGCATTGAAGAGCTTCGCCCGCAAGGGATTTGCGAACGTGACCGTCACGGAACTGGCGCAGGAGGCCGGCGTCACCGAACGCACGTTCTTCCGGCATTTCCCGACCAAGGAGGCGGTGCTGTTCCAAGACTACGAGACGCAGCTGGAATGGCTGGCCGAGGCGCTGGGGCGGCGCGCGGCCTCCGAGTCGCTGTTCGACGCGGTGCTGGCCGCTGTGGCGGCTTTCCCGCATGACCTCGAAGTGGTGCGCCAGGCTGCGGCCGCACGTGCGGAGCTGATCAGCGCGGACCGCATCGCGGGTCATCTGCGGGTGGTGCAGGCGTCGTTTGCCCGGGTGCTGACCGAATTCGTCAGGAGCCGGCGCCTGGATGTGGACCACGCTGACCTGGCCGCCGAGGTTGCGGGATCCACCCTCGCGGCGGCTCTTGTTGTGGGAGTTGAGCATTGGGGTCGCAACGGGTGCCGAGGCGACCTTGGTGAACTGGTCGCCGCCAGCCTGGATCTGCTGCGTTCGGGTTTGTCGCCGCTGGCCTGATATCCCCCACGTTCGACGCGCCCACAGGTCGCTAACGGGTGCCGGTGGCCAGCCGAAGCAGCCCGCTGCGTAACTCGTTGTCGCGTTTTCCGGCGGCGAGTTCGACCAGCGCGATCTCGGCGACGGCTGCTACCAGCAGTGTGGCGATCGGCTCCGGGGGCGCCCAACCGAGTGCCACCAGGTCCGGCAGCACCAGGGTGGCGCTGCTGTCGTTGCGGGCCGCGACCAGATCGCTCAGCCCGGCCTCGGTGCGTGACTGCACGAGCAGTGCCTTGGTGGCCGGCTCGGCCAGACACCCGTCAAGGTAGGCGTTCATCCCGGCCTCGAGCCGGTCGCGCCCCGGCGGTAGGTCGGCCACGGCCGCAGCGATCGAGTCTGCCAGCTGGTCGTGGAAGCGTACGTGCAACGCCCGCACGTAGTCCGACCGACTGGGCCAATGCTGATAGAAGCTGCCTTTGGCCATTCCGGCCTCCGCGACGATCGCGTTGACCGAGATCCTGGCCAGATCGGCGCTGCCCAGCAGCCGCTGGCCCGCGTCCAGCAGCGCATTACGGCCGGGCTCAGGCGATCTCACGGGACCCGCTCCGGACCCGCGCCCTGCGCTGGCTGCGCCGGGCCAGCATTTCGCCGTACTGCTTGCATACGTGAATCACGCCGGTCAGCTGGTAGGTGATCCATCCCCGGTGTGTGGAGGGCAGGTTCTTCTCGAACAGCCGATGGCCGAGGATCTGCATGGCCCATCCTCCGACGAACATGGTGGCCCCGACTTTCGGCTTGGCGAACACCAGCGGCATGCCGGCCGCGATAATCGGTGTCCCGATCAGGTGGGTGGCCCGCACTCCCCGGGACGTGTGTTGGGTGCGGAAGTAGGCCATCTTGTCCGCGAACGGCGCTTCGGGTGGCGGGGCTTGTTGTTGCGTTCCCATAGCGCTACTCTACGGGATGACCGACCAGTCGGTCAAATTCTGAGAGGAACTCCCATGACGACAATCCAAACCCGGGCCGGACGGGTCGCTTACCGCGAATTAGGCAGTGGGCCAACGGTTTTGTTGCTGCACGCGACGTTGCACGACGGACGCGACTTCGACCCGGTCGTCGAGTCGCTGGCCCGGCGCTACCGCGCCATCGCGGTGGATTGGCCCGGCCACGGAGATTCGGATCCGGTCGACCCCGCCCTGGAGCCCGGCGCGCCGCTCTTCGCCGATGTGCTCGAAGACGTCGTCGACGGGCTGGGTATCTCGCGGGCCGTGCTGATCGGCAATTCGGTCGGCGGGTTCGCCGCGGCGCGGCTGGCGATCTACCGCCCCGACTGCGTCGCGGGTCTGATCCTGGTCAATTCGGGCGGTTTCGTACCGTGGAATCCGTTGTCCCGCATGTTCTGCCGGATGCTGGGCAGGCCGGCGTTGTTCCGCGCGACCGCTCCCCTGTTCGTCTGCGGCTACATGAAGGCCCAGACCGACAGCGACCGCGCGATCGTCGAGCGCGCGATTGCGAAGGCGAAGACGGCCGACGGCTTGCGGACCGCTGCCGCGCTGTGGCGCAGCTTCGCCACCCCCGGGCACGACCTGCGCGGCCGCGCCGCTGAGCTGACGGTGCCGACGCTGATCGTGTGGGGCAGGAAGGACACCGCGATATCGCTGCGCGCGGGTTACGCGACCCGCGACGCCATCCCCGGCTCCCGGCTGGAAATCCTCGACACCGGGCACGTGGTCTTCTCGTCGGATCCGCAGGGCTTCCTCGCCGTCGCCGAACCGTTCCTGGCATCGGTCGCTTCGCGGCGGTAAGAGTCCGGGCGAGGCTGGCTAGCCCGGCAGCTGGGCCAATAACATCTTCAGCATGACCACACCGGAGGAAGGCCATCGGCACTACCCACAATTGATTCCCGGCCGGCTACTGCGCGCTGGGCAGATCCACCACCCGGCCGTGCTGGACGAAGCCAAGAGGCGACGCGACAACCTTCAGTTGCGTCTGGCCGACCGGATCACGGCGTTTGCCGGGTCGATGAACTTCGTCTGGATTCACGCGGCACTGTTCGCCCTGTGGATGTTGGTCTTGGAGAAGAACCCCTGGCCGACGCTGACCCTGGTGGTGTCGCTCGAGGCGATTTTCCTGTCGACCTTCGTGATGATCGGGCAGAACCGCCAGGCGTCTTTCCAGCAGGCCAAGGCCGACCACGACTTCGAGACCCAGGAATTAGAGCTGAAGACCAACACCGAGCTCACCCGCCAGATCCATTTGCTCACACAGGAATTGCACAAGCGCTTCATCGGCCCGGCGGCTGAACACGATTGACTTCACATGTCTGCTGCGCTGGCCACGGCTGCCTCCACAAAACGGCGCAGCACGGCGTTGCGGGCTTGCGGCAGAAACGCCAGCACGACCGGGCTCTTGGGCGCTCCGCGCAGCGCGATGAACCGCACACCGGGGTGGATGTTGCGCCGCACGGCGACGTCGGGAATGACGCCGATGCCGCGGTCGGCGGCCACCGATTCGATCCACTCGTCGTAATTGGCAGTCTCCACAACGGTTTTCGGCTCAGCACCCGCCGGCCAGGACCATGGTCCGGTGGTACCGCTGGTGGTGTTGACGACCAGCGGCCAGTGCGGGACTTCGGCCCAGTCCAACTCCGATCTGGCCGCGAGCCGGCAATGCACCGAGCAGACCGCCACTCGTGACTCGTCGAACAGGTGCACGACCCGCACCGGGTTGGTTGGTGGGCCTGACGCAACACGTCCCCGGACCACGGCGACGTCGACCTTGCCCTGCTGCACCGCGCCCAGCGCGTCGTCGGTGCGGACCAGGCTGACCGTCGTCCCGGTGGCGCGTTCGAACCGCGCCACAGTTTCCTGTGCCCACGGATCGGGCAACAGCCAACTGAAACCAAGGCGGATGCTCGCCTGCTGGCGGACCGCCCCGAAGGCGCGTTCAAGCTCGGCGAGGACCCGCTCGACGTGTTCGAGGAACGTCTGTCCGGCCGGCGTCGTCTCCACGTGGCGCGAACTGCGATCGAGCAATGTCACCCCGAGCGCGTCCTCTAACTGCCGGATGGTGCGACTCAGCGCGGGCTGGGTGATGGTGAGTTCGTTGGCGGCGTGGGTGAACGACTTGAGCCGGGCCACCGCCTCGAATACCCGCAGGTGCCGCAACTCGACTCGGCCACTATCCAGCGCGCCCATGCCTGACAAGCATAGATGCATGACAGCAGGCATTTCACAGGGGATTTCCGTCGCCCTAGCGTCGGTTGCAGCAAGGGCATACCAATACAGAATCGAGGAAGACCATGCCGCTGCTCTATATCGACCTGATCGAGGGCCGCACTGCCTCGCAGGTCCGCGCGCTGCTCGACGCGGTCCACGAGACCGTCGTTGAAGCGTTCGGGGTGCCCCAACGCGACCGCTATCAGGTGGTGCACACCCACCCGGCCCACGAGATCGTCGCGTGGGATACCGGACTCGGCATCGAGCGCTCGGCCCGGCAAGTCGTTGTGCACGTGGTGAGCCGCCGGCGTCCGCGCGAACTCAAGCAGAAGTTCTATGAGCTGCTGGCGTCACGTCTCGCCGACCGCTGCGGGTTGGACCCGGCCGATCTGATCATCTCGGTTACCGAAAATGACGACGAGGACTGGTCTTTCGGCTACGGCCGGGCGCAGTTTCTCACCGGGGAACTGAAATGAGCCGGTTGACCGAACGCTTCGGGATCCAACACCCGATCCTGCTCGCGCCGATGGCCATGATCTCCGGAGGGCGGCTCGCCGCGGCGGTGACGTCGGCCGGCGGGCTGGGCCTGATCGGCGGAGGCTACGGCGATGCGGACTGGCTGCGGCGCGAATTCGACCGGGCCGGCGGGGCGCGCGTCGGGGTCGGCTTCATCACCTGGAGCCTCGCGCGCAAGCCCGAGTTGCTCGACGACGCCCTGGCGCGCCAACCCGCGACGGTCATGCTCTCGTTCGGCGACCCGGGCCCGTTCGCGGACCGCATCCATGCGGCCGGCGTTCCGCTCACCGCGCAGGTGCAGAACCTCGAACACGCGCGTCAGGCCCTGGACGCCGGTGCGGACCTGATCGTGGCGCAGGGTGGGGAGGCCGGCGGGCACGGCATGTCCATCCGCTCGACGTTCACTCTGGTCCCCGACGTCGTCGACCTGGTCGCCGAACGCTCGCCAGCCACGCTGGTGGTGACCGCCGGCGGTGTCGCCGACGGTCGCGGGCTGGCGGCGGCGCTGGCGCTCGGTGCCGACGGCGCGATCGTGGGCACCCGGTTGTGGGCCGCGCAAGAAGCATTGGTGTCGCCGCGAGCGCACCAGCGGGCCATAACGGCCAGCGGCGACGACACGTTTCGCACCCGGGTCTATGACGTTGTGCGGCAGCTGGATTGGCCCGCGGAATACAACGAACGGGCGCTGGGCAACTCGTTCCTCGACACCTGGCACGGCAACGAGGACCAACTCTGCAAGTCGCTGCCCGAGGCGGTGGCCGACTACGAAAAGGCCGTCGCTGCAGAGGATTTCGAGGCCGCCGCGATACTTGTCGGCGAGGCGGTGGGGCGCGTTCGCGAGGTGCGCCCGGCCGCTGACATCGTCGCCGACATAGCTCGCGACGCCGCGCGGATCCTGAACCGCTCAGTACAGGGGTGACCAGGCCGACGTGCGCAGTAGCCGACTCTGCCACTGGTCGCGGTACTCCAGGGCGTCGAACATGTAGCTGCCGGGCGCGCGGTGCTCGCGCGGGATTTCGTTGGTCAGCAGGTGCACCAGCGCCGCGTAGTTGTCGGCGTCGTCAATCTTCTGCCACAGCATCGCTTCTCGTCGCCGGTAGCTTCCGTGTGCGACCTGGAAGCAGGCCTGGATGTCCAGGATCCGAATCCGGGCGGGGGCCGTCGACAGCGGCCGGTAGTAGATCTCGTCCCAGGAGCGGATGTAGTCGTCCAACGGCGCATACGGCCAGCCGGTGTCCTCCATGAAAAGCGACAGCGGGTGGGTCTCGCCGTCGGTGGGCACGGTCGCCAGGTCCAACGTCTGCAGCGGCGACCAGGTGACCGGCAGCAGCAGCTTGCCCGTCACTTCGTGGCGCAGGTTGTCCAGTTCGCGCATCCAGGGTTTGAGGTCACCCTTCTGGACGCGGTGCGCCAGCGCCTCCCAGGCCACGCCGTCGGTGATCGCGGTGATGGTGACCACGGTGTAGGACGCCCCGGAACCGTGCGCGTGGTTGGTGTACCAGAGCAGCCGGGCGTTGTCCTCGTTGGCCACCGTAGGCATCCAGCCCTCGCGGTAGGCGGCCTCGAACTCGTCCTGTCGCGTCCCGACCACCTTGTGGGTCTCGTGCAGAAACAGCATTGGCCCTCCCTTGGTTTCAGGTGTGATCCGCGATCAGCTCGGCGATCTCACGACGGCTGATCTTGCCGGTCGCGTTGTAGGGGATCTGGTCCACGACGGCCAGTCGCTCGGGCAGCTTGAAGTAGGCGATCAGCTCCCGGCAGTGCGACCGCAAATCTTCCAGCGTCACCGGGGCGCAAGCCACCACCACGGCCCCCACCCGCTGGCCGATCTCCTCGTCGGCGACTCCGGCGACCGCGACGTCGCTGACCGCCGGATGGGAACGCAGCGCCTCCTCGACCTCGACCGGCCCGAACTTCTCTCCCCCGCGGTTGATGGTGTCGTTGAGTCGGCCGCTCGGGAAGATGTAACCGTCGGAATCCCGGCGGGCGAGGTCTCCGGTGCGCAGCCAGCCTCCGGTGACGTTCTGGGCGGTGTTCACCCACAGCTCGCCGACGACTCCCGCCGCGACGTCGTCGCCGGAGGCCGGGTCCACCACGCGCACCTGGACTCCGGGTAGCGGCCGGCCGACCGAGCCCGCCCGGGCGGGCTCGCGATGATCGTCGGGCATCAGCGTCGTGTAGGCACCCAGGGTCTCGGTCTGACCGAACACGTTGGCGAACGCCACATGAGGAAGCGCCGCCATCGCCCGGCGCACCAGCGCGATCGGCGCGGCGGCCGCCCCGTAGGCGACGGCGACCAACGACGTCAGATCGGTGGCGGCGAAGTCGGGATGGTCGAGGATCCGCTGCAGCATCGTCGGCACCAGGAAGGTGGCGCTCACCCGATGCGCCGACACCAGGCGCAACCACTCGCCCGCGTCGAACCGCTGCTGCACCGCCGACGTGTTGCCGGAGTAAAGGCTGCCGAGCATCCCGAGCGCGCCGCCGACGTGGAAGAACGGTACGCACATCAGCCCTACCGAGGGCGACGCGGCGGCCCGGAATGGCGCCGCCATTCCGCGGATCCTCATTTCGAGCTGCCGGTTGCTGATGCCGATCGCTTTCGGGAGCCCGGTGGTGCCGCTGGTGAACAGAATCAGCGCGTCCCGATCGTCGACATCGTATGGGGTTGCGACGGGTTCCCGGTCGCCTTGTAGCAGGTCGGTGTCCGTCAAGACCGTGCTCACACCCGCGTCGCGGACCCGGCCCAGGTAGGACTCCCCCGCGACCACCACTTCGGCGCAGCCGGCGTTGCGCAGTAACCCGCGCAGCTCCGACGGTGTCAGCGCCGGGTTCATCAGCGCGGCCGCGGCACCGACGCGGGCCGCCCCGAGCAATGTCGCGATCGACAGCAGGCTTCCACCGTCGACGACGGCGACGCGTTCGCCGGCCGACACGCCGGCGGCGGCCAGCCCGGCCGCGCACCGATCAACCGTCGCCGCCAGTTCGCCATAGCTGATCGGGCGCCCGTCGACGATCAGCGCAACACGAGCGGGATCGCCGGCCGCGGCGGCGTCGATGATCGTGCCCAGGTTCATGGCGGTTAATGGTTCATGGCAGCTAGTAAAGCGGTGACCACGACGAGGTCCGCAGCAGCCGGCTGGTCCACTGGTCGCGCAGATCCAGGGCGTCGTGCATCCACGTCCCTGGGGCGCGGTGTTCCGGGGAAATGTGGCTCCGGAGCAGCTCCAATAGCGCCTCGGGCCGCCGGATGCGCTGCACCAGGGTGACCTCGCGGCGCAGGTGGCTGCCGAGCGCGGGCTGGAATGCGGCCTGGATCGACAGCATGGACGTCGGCCGCTCCAGGCCCTTGGCATACACCAAGCCGCAGCGCTCGATGTATTCCTCGAACTTGTCTTGGTAGGGCCACATGGTGTCTTCCATGTAGAGACTCAGATCGTGCTCGCGCCCGTCGACGGGCACCTGGTCCAACGGCACGTCCTGCAGCGGCGACCACTCGAGCGGCACCAGCAGCTTGGCCTCGACGTCGTGGCGGAGTTCGTCCACGCCGCGCATCCACTTCTGCAGGTCACCCTTCTGCACCCGCAGGGCAAGGCGCTCCCACGCGGCTCCGTTAGCAATCGCGGTGATGGTCACCACGGTGTAGGCGGGACCGCTTCCTTGCGCGTGGTCTGCGTACCAGAGCAACCGGGCGTCGCCGTCGGCGGCGAGCATCGGCATCCAGCCGTCTCGGACAGCGGCTTCGAAGTCGTCTTCGGCGCGCCCGCGCACCTTGTGAACCTCGTGCATGAACAGCACGCTGGGACCTCCCACATGCGGCGCTCTGCCCTGCACGCCCTCGTTTAACGGACGGTATCCCCGCCGATTTCGTTCATCGACCCCGGGTCGCGCGATCTGGACAGCTGAGCCGAGAATCTGGTTTGCTCAAAACGGTACTCGTCTTCACCGCGTAGGAGATCGCAATGAGCAGGCTCGACGTGCCGGATGGCCCCGGTGGCGAAGCCGCGATGATCTGGACGCTGCGGCCCGAACTCGCCGGCATGGTCGAGCGGATGATCCGCGGCGCCTACCAGCAGAGCATCCTGCCGGCCGAGGAGCGCGAGCTGGCCAGGATGCGAATTGCGCAGATCAACGACTGCGTCGCGTGCTCGGGTTTCCGCGCCGAGTCGGTGCTGGATGCCGATATCGCGCCCGAGCTCTACGACAATGTTGCGGCCTACGCCGACTATCCGGGCTACACGGCGCGTCAGCGGCTGGCCATCGAATACGCCGAGCGGTTCGCCACCGACCACGCCTCGATGGACGATGCTTACGTCGAGCGGTTGCGGGAAGCATTCTCCGATGCGGAGATCCTCGATCTCACGCTGTGTGTAGCGGTATTCCTTGGCCTCGGGCGATCGTTGAGCGTGCTGGGCGTCGATCAGTCCTGCGCCATCGACATCTAAGGGGACGAGTGGACATCGCCTCGGTTGACGAACTGCTCACCACGACACGTGCGGTGCGCAAACGGCTCGACCTGAGCCGGCCGGTCGGTCGAGACGTGATCCTCGAGTGCATCCGCCTGGCCATGCAGGCGCCCACGGCCAGCAATGCACAGGACTGGCGCTGGCTGGTGGTCACCGACGCGGGCAAGCGTGCCGCGATCGCCGACATCTACCGCAGCATCGGCGAGCAGTATCTGGCCTACGCCGGCAACAGCGCGACGGATCCGCAGACGAAGCGGGTGTACCAGAGCGCGATGAGCCTCACCGAAACGCTGGCCCAGGTCCCGGTTCATGTCATCCCCTGCATCAACCAGCGCATCGATACCGCTGAGCTCGGTATCGCCTCGGCGGCCTGGGCGTCGATCATCCCGGCCGGGTGGAGCTTTCTACTCGCCCTTCGGTCGCGCGGACTGGGATCGGTGTGGACGACGATGCATCTGTTCAAGGAGCAGGAGGTGGCCGAGCTGCTCGGCATTCCGCCCACAGTTACTCAGGCCGCACTGTTCCCGGTGGCCTACACAATCGGCACCGACTTCCGGCCGGCCGCGCGGCCGCCCGCGGAGGGCATCACTTATTGGGACACCTGGGAACACGCGGACGGAGCGAGTTGATGCAGTCCTACACCGTGCGTTTCCACGTCGACGCACCCCCGAAGAAGGTGTGGCGGGTATTGCATCCGCCTGCACCGCCCAACTCACCGCGGCCGCGGGTCGTCGAATGGCCGGGCGGCAGCATGGAAATCCTGCACGAAGGCGACGAGGCCGGCGAGGGCCTGGTCCGCACGTGCATCTTCGAAGTGCCCAAATACCTGCTGTCCGGCGGCAGGGCGCGGTCCTGGGAGACGGTGACCGAGGCGAAGCTGCACAAGCTGTCGCGGTACATCGCCGTCGGTGCGCCGCTGTGGTCGCGCGCCGAGGGCTATCACGAACTCGAGGAGCAGCCCGACGGCAGCACGGTGCTGACATTCCACGAGACGTACCACGCCTACAACCCGGCGCTGCGCTTCTTTCTGGAACGCCGGGTGCACGCGAGGATTTCGCGCGACAACCTCAAGGTGTACGAGCACGCGCTCGGTTACGCCGGGCGGGTGCGCAGGCTGGCTTGAGACGCAAACTCTTGACTGATTCCAGAAAAGGGCGTCAGATTGTCGGTGCGCGGGCTTTCCCGCCTCGGCGAGCCGGGGTCAGCCGATAGTTCGCGATCACACCCGAGGTCGTGACCATCGACGTCGACGAGCTGAAGCGCGACGTCGAGGAAGTGATGACCACCTCGCAGCCGTGGTGGCCCGCCGACTATGGGCACTACGGGCCGCTGTTCATCCGGATGTCGTGGCACGCCGCGGGCACCTACCGCATCGACGACGGCCGCGGCGGAGCCGGGGCCGGCATGCAGCGGTTCGCGCCGCTGAACAGCTGGCCGGACAACGCCAGCCTGGACAAGGCCCGCCGGCTGCTGTGGCCGGTCAAGAAGAAGTACGGCAAGAAGCTGTCGTGGGCGGACCTGATCGTCTTCGCCGGCAACTGCGCGTTGGAATCCATGGGCTTCAAGACCTTTGGTTTCGCCTTCGGCCGGGCCGACGAGTGGGAGCCCGACGAGGTCTACTGGGGCAAGGAGACCATCCGGCTCGGCGACGAGCGCTACAGCGGCAAGCGTGATCTGGAGAACCCGCTGGCCGCCGTGCAGATGGGCCTGATCTACGTGAATCCCGAAGGGCCCACGGGCAACCCGGACCCGATCGCCGCGGCGATCGACATCCGGGAGACGTTCGGCCGGATGGCGATGAACGACGTCGAGACGGCCGCGCTGATCGTGGGTGGCCACACCTTCGGCAAGACCCACGGTGCCGGCGACGCCGACCTCGTCGGACCCGAGCCCGAGGCCGCTCCGATCGAGCAGATGGGCTTGGGCTGGAAGAGCTCGTTTGGCACCGGTGTGGGTAAGGATGCGATCACCAGCGGCATCGAGGTGGTGTGGACCAACACCCCGACCAAGTGGGACAACAGCTTCCTGGAGATCCTGTACGGCTACGAGTGGGAGCTGACGAAGAGCCCCGCGGGAGCCAACCAGTGGGTCGCCAAGGGCGGCGCGGGCGCGGGCACCATCCCCGACCCGTTCGGCGGGCCGGGCCGGGCCCCGACGATGCTGACCACCGACCTGTCGATGCGGGTGGACCCGATCTACGAGCGGATCACCCGTCGCTGGCTGGAGCACCCCGAGGAGTTGGCCGACGAGTTCGCCAGGGCCTGGTACAAGCTGATCCACCGCGATATGGGACCCATCGTCCGCTACCTCGGGCCGTTGGTTCCCCAGGAGGTACTGCTGTGGCAGGACCCGATCCCGGCGGTCACCGGCGAGCCCCTTGGCGCGGCCGACATCGCCAAGCTCAAGGATCAGATCCTGTCGTCGGGTTTGACTGTCTCGCAACTGGTTTCGACCGCGTGGGCGGCGGCGTCGTCGTTCCGCGGCAGTGACAAGCGCGGCGGCGCCAACGGCGGTCGCGTCCGCCTGCAGCCGCAGGCCGGGTGGGAGGTCAACCAGCCCGACGAGCTCGCCCAGGTGGTGCGCACGCTGGAAGGGATCCAGGAGTCGTTCAACTCGTCGGGGTCGGCCAAGGTGTCGTTCGCCGATCTCGTCGTGCTCGGCGGCTGCGCCGGCGTGGAAAAGGCGGCCAAGGCGGCCGGCTCCGACATCACGGTGCCCTTCACCCCAGGCCGCGGAGACGAGGTGCAGGAGCAGACCGACGTGGAGTCCTTCGCGGTACTCGAGCCCAAGGCGGACGGCTTCCGCAACTATCTCGGCAAGGGCAACCCGTTGCCGGCCGAGTACATGCTGGTGGACAAGGCGAACCTGCTGACGCTGAGCGCACCGGAGATGACGGTGCTGGTCGGTGGGCTGCGGGTGCTGGGGGCGAACTACCAGCAGTCGCCGCTGGGCGTCCTGACGGGGTCGCCCGGGCAGCTGACCAACGACTTCTTCGTGAACCTGCTCGACATGGGTATCACCTGGGCGCCGTCGGCCGCCGATGACGGAACCTACGAGGGCAAGGATGCCGACGGCAACGTGAAGTGGACCGGAAGCCGGGTGGACCTGATCTTCGGGTCCAACTCCGAGCTGCGGGCGCTGGCCGAGGTCTACGGCGCCGACGACGCGAAGGAGAAGTTCGTGGCCGACTTCGTCGCCGCGTGGGACAAGGTGATGAACGCCGATCGGTTCGATCTGGCGTAACGCAGCAACTCGAGGCGCCCCGCGAGCTGATCTGGCTCGCGGGGCGCCTGTTTTTGTCAGACCCCGCGGGCATGGTGGTCGCAAGTACGACGAAAGGGCTTTGCCCAGAAAGGAGTTGGCATGTGCTGGCAGTGCGATCACCCGGGGAGCACCACTGAGGATTACCTCGACGAACTGCATTCGAAGGTGCTCAAGAATGGCTGGGCGGTGCAGTACATCGAGAGTGACCGCCGGCCATTCGCCTACACCGTCGGGCTGACTCAGCGGGGGCTGCCCGAACTACTGGTGACCGGGGTCGTGCCGCGGCGCGCGGTGCGGATGCTGAACAGTGCCGCTCAGCAGGCACTGGAGGTTGGTACGCCGTCGCCCGGTATGCGGTTCACTCTTTCCATCGGCCGCCATGTCGAACTGGTCGAGATAAATCACCCGGACGTGCACCTGAAATTTGCGGTCGCGCTCTATGGGCCGTTGCGGGCGCTGCAGTTGGTGTGGGCCGACGAGCGTGACCGCTGGCCGTGGTCCGCGGACTTCGACGATGGCCGCGGCACTCAGCCGGTGCTGGGCATGCGGGCGGAAGGCGAAAACCGCCGCCGCGGAGGGTGATTGGTGGCAGCATGTCGGCATGGCGGCTGACGGGCTCGTTCCTCTCGACTCGTTGCTGGTCGAAGTCCTCAGCGACAACGTCAGCGACACCTATGTGACCAAGACGCAGTTCGCCAAAGCGGAGTTCGCGAACGTGGTCGACGCCGGCGCCACGGTGATTTCGGGCCAGAACCTGCTGGTCGCCAACCTGGGCTACGGGCTGCGGCTCACGTCGAGGGTCGGGTCGGTCCAACACGTCGTGTTGTTCGACACCGGCACCGAGGGTGCGGCGTTCCTGCGTAACTGCGCCAACCTCGGCATCGGCCTGGGCGCCGTGGAGGAAATCGCCGTCACGCACGGGCACTGGGACCACATGGGCGCGCTGATCGACGCGGTCGACGCGATCGTCGCGCAGCGCGGGTCGGTGACTGTGCACGTCAACCCGCTGATGTTCCGGGAACGCGCGGTCACGCTGACGAACGGGCAGGTGGTACCGACCGAAAAGGTGCCAACGCCGGAGCAGCTGCGCGCCCACGGTGCGGTGGTGGTCAACGACGCCGACGAACGGGGCTTGCTGGACGGCCACTTCTATTACAGCGGCGAGATTCCGCGGGTGAGCGCGTTCGAGAAGGGCCGGTCGGATCATCTCTGCCGGCCCTCCGATGACGCCGACTGGGAGCCCGATCCCCTGCTGATGGACGAGCGCATGCTGGTGGCCCACCTGCGGGGGCTGGGGCTGATCGTGTTCAGCGCATGCTCACATGCCGGAATCGTCAACGTGTGCACCGAGGTGGCGCGCCGCTTTCCCGGCATCCCGATCCATGCGGTGATGGGCGGTTTACACCTGGGTGGTGTGATGGAGCGCATCATCGGCCAGACGGTGGAGGCGCTGGCGCCCTTCGAGATTCGCCACATCATCGCCGGGCACTGCACCGGCTGGCGGGCCGTCCATGCGCTGGCCGCTGCGTACGGCGACCGAGTGAGCCAATCGGCGGTAGGGACCAGTTATCTCTTCGCGGAAGGTTGAGCCCGTCTGATCTCAGGGGATCAGGATGTAGCTCATCCCCGGGTAAGCCGGGACGATTCGGGTGTCGAATTCGTGGAAGCGTGTGGTCTGGTATCCGTTGGCGTCGGTGGCCCCGGGGCCGTTGTTCATTTCGATGACCGTAATGCGGTTGCCGTCTACGGCATCGACCCAGGCGACGTGTCCGTAACCTCCGACGAGCGCGGTGCTGTACACGGCGATCGAGCGCGGTTGCGGGTCGCCCACTACTGTCCAGCCTCCCGCCATGGCTTGGTCAGCCCAGTCTCCGGCGTTTCCGGTGAGCGCTCTGATGTAGTAGCCCGTGTGCCCGTGTATCTGCTCTTGGGCACCCCACGTGCAGTACCCCTCGTAACCGGTGAGCGGGTTATGGTCCGTGGTGGCGCCCGCGGTCCGGTCCGCTGTGCCGTTCGAATTAGCCGGTGCCGCAGCAATTCCCAGCGAGAGGGTGCTGCCTACGGCGATAGCAGCCACAAGGCCGTTGGCCTTCATCAATTCCCTCCCTGACGCTCCGTTGTCAAGGCGGCATTTCTGAGCAGGTGGACACTCGCAGCCGAGGTACCAGCCCAGCGACCGTTACCGTTTCTTTATCGGCGGGCGGACGACATTCGTTTCACACCGTCTATTGCGAGACGGCGTCTGCCAAGCGCCTGGTCGATTTGGTCGTAGGCGTACCGAAGCAGTGGGCCTAGAACCCCCAGTGCTGGTTTATGAATTGCTGGTCGTCGCGCCCGCCCTTAGGATCGCGTGCCGGTATGGTCTCCTGGCTGGTGATCGTGTCCTCGATGTGCACCGGCGGCGGCAGATGCTTGTACTTCTCCTGCCGGGCTTCGGTGGCGTCGTCCTTCTCGTGGGTCATGGCGGCCTCCCTGAGGGACAGTGTGACTCAACAGTGCGTATGCGTCGACCCCCGGGCCAGTCCGGGGAACCCCCGAGAACCTCGGTGTTGGCGAAGATCAATTGAGAAAGTCTGATTGAGGAACTGGCCGACCTATTTGGGTACTCGGCTGATCGGATGGCTCATTGTGGTGGATCGATGAAGCCCATGTCATTGCGGACCTACAGGCTGGTCGAAATACCTTTTTCGTGCAAGCACCCGACGGATCCCACTCCGAAGTCGTGGTCGGGAATGCCCCGCCCATTGATCGACTCTATCTCAGGACAACGCCCGATAGCAGTAAAGAAGCCAACCTCAGCACATTGCCTCCATTCGGGCCCACAGATTTTCGCAGGCCCTGACTTTTATCGGCTCTTCGTATGCTTTAGGACAGGATCATGTCGCCTGAGTGAGGTCGTTGAAATGCCACTCGCCGTCCCACCACAGTTCCATTACATGGCCATCTGGGGGGGCCAAATAATCCACGTGCTGTGTCCCATCACGTGGATGTGAGTACCCGTACGCCGAACCGACGAGAGATAGAGGGGCACCCGTCACGGCAGTGAGGTCGCTGTGCGACCAGGTGCCGTCCCACCGCAGTTCATGATCCGTCGATACCGGTGAATAAGAAGGTCACCACACCCGCAGGCGCAGCCGTCCCGGACACGCTCCAACGGATGTCACAGGGAAAGCGTTCCCACCTCGGACATCGCCGGTTCACGCCGACGAACTGGCAGATTCGAAATGGGCTGCTCGGCCCGGTAATCTGCTTGTTATGTCGTTCAAGTCAGCTTCGGTTGCGACGAGGCTTCTGGCCGCGGGCCTGATGGTCGCGGGCTCGGTCGTTACCGCGGGAGTCGCCGCCGCGGACCCGGAGCCGTCGCCGTCACCCGCTCCCGGACCGCCCCCGGGTCCCCCACCCGCGGCGAAGGCTGCCATGGACCACGACGGCACCTACGTGGTGGGCAAGGACATCGCGCCGGGCACGTACAGCTCCGGCGGACCGGTCGGCAACGGCACCTGCTACTGGAAGCGGCTGGGCAACCCCGACGGCAACCTCATTGACAATGCCTTGAGCAAGAAGCCGCAGGTAGTGAACATCGAGGCGACCGACAAAGAGTTCAAGACGAGCGGCTGCCAGCCCTGGCAGAGCACCCCCGGCGCTGCGCCGGCTGAGGTCCCCGGACCGGTCGCGGGCGCCCAGCTGCAGGGCACCCTGGGCATCCTCAACGGCTTGCTCGGCCCGAACGGCCAGCGAGTGCCGGGGACCTGACGGGTCCCGACTGACTCATGGCGACCGACCGACAGGTGGTCGTGATCGGCGCCGGCGTGAGCGGATTGACGTCGGCACTATGCCTGGCCGAAGCGGGCTGGCCGGTGCGCGTCTGGACGGCCGCGCTGCCGCAGCAGACGACGTCGGTGGTGGCGGGCGCGGTGTGGGTTCCGCCTCGGCCGGCTACGCGAGCCGCCCAAACGCTGGCCTGGTCCGAACATTCGCTGCAGGTGTTTCGCGAGCTGGCCGACGACCCGGGCACCGGGGTGCAGATGGCGCCGGCGCTGGCGGTCGGGGAGTTGACGGGCGAGGACGCGATGTCCTCGGCTGCCGAGCTGATCCCCGACCTACGGCCGGCTGACCCGGCCGATATCCCCGAGGGCTTCAGTGTGGGCTATCGCGCGATCGTGCCGATGATCGACATGCCCCACTACCTCGACTACCTGACGAAGCGGCTGGCTGCGGCCGGCTGCGAGATCGAAATCCGTCCGGTGCGCTCGCTGGCCGAGGCCGCCGACGCCGCACCGATCGTCGTCAACTGCGCCGGCCTGGCCGCCGGGGCGCTGTGTGGCGACGACACCATTCGGCCGCGTTTCGGCCAGCATGTCGTGCTGTCCAATCCGGGCCTGCAGCAACTGTTTCTGCAAATCGACAGCGCTCCGGAGTGGACCTGCTACTTCCCGCACCCGCAGCGCGTGGTGTGCGGCGGCATCAGCATCTTCGACCGCCGGGACACCACTCCGGACCCCGAGTTAAGCGGCCGCATCATCGAACGGTGCCGTCGGATCGAGCCGCGGTTGCGCGAGGCAGAGGTGATCGAGACGATCACCGGTCTGCGGCCCGACCGTCCGACGGTTCGATTGGAGGCCGAGCCGCTGGGGCGGGCGCTGTGCATCCACAATTACGGCCATAGCGGCAACGGTGTGACGTTGTCCTGGGGTTGCGCGCGCGACGTGGCGCGCCTGGTCAGCGGTTAGTCCGGCGACAACGCCATGTCCACCGAGGCATACATCGGCAGCAGGCCGCGCAGCCCGCACGCCGCGATGGTCTGGGCCACGACCGGTTGGCAGCTGGCGAGCCGCAGACTGACGCCCCGCTCGCGACATCGTTCGGCCTCATGGGCCAGCACGGCAAACCCGCAGGAACCCATGAACTCGAGGTCGCGGACGTCGATCACGAACGGACCCGGAGCGATGGCGATGGAGGCGGACCGGTTTAACAGGCGCTGCCATGATTTCTCGTTGCTGGCGTCGACGTCACCACCGACGTGAACGACCACAGCCGATCCACTGCATTCGGTGAATGCGCGCAACCCACTCTGCATGTCGCCGAAATGGGTACGCAGGCGGGTGCTGGAGGGCTCGGGGAAAGTGCCGATCGCGACAGCGTCCATCCTGTGCAACATCCCGTCTGTAGGTGGTGATGACTGCGTGGAAAGGTGATGCGTTCCTGAGTGCCAGAAAGGCCACCAGCGGCGTGTTGTCATAGGGAGGGTATGCCCGCTTTCACGGTGTTGCTAAGCATATGTGTAACAAGGGCTGACAACCAGGGATGTCGGCGACCGAAATTCGGGAGGTCAGAGGCGGTGAAATCGGTTGAGCATTGACTATGCATTGGATGCCCACATCGTCACGATCACGATCAACCGTCCCGAGTCGCGCAACTCGATGGACATGGCGCATTTCCGCGATTTGGCGCACGCGTGGGCCGCTTTTCGCGACGATCCCGACGCCTGGGTCGCGGTGATCACCGGCGTCGGGCGGGATTTCTGCACCGGAGCCGACCTCAAGAAATTCATTCCGGAACTGACCGGCGACCTGCCCCAACCCGGGGGTTGGAACAAGGACGACGCTATTCATGCCGTCCTGCACCGGTTTCCGCTGTACAAGCCGATCGTGGCCGCGGTGAACGGGACGTGCGTCGCCGGCGGCCTGGAGATGCTGGGCTGCACCGACATCCGGGTGGCCGTGCCCGAGGCGCGATTCGCGGTGATGGAACCCAAGCGCGGCCTGTTCGCCGGCGGCGGCAGCACCGTGCGGCTGCCGCGCCAGATCCCCTACGCGCATGCGATGGAGCTGCTGCTGACCGCGGACATGGTGGACGCCGAGCGAGCGCTTCAGATGGGACTGGTCAACCGGGTGGTCCCCGCGGACCGGCTGATGGATACCGCCTACGACTACGCCGGGCGCATCGCCGCCAACGCGCCGCTCGCGGTCTCCGCGACGAAGCAGTCAGCCGTCGAAGGGTTGTCGCTCGACCTGGAGTCCGCGTACGACAACGAAACCCGGCACAGCGATCGGGTGTTCGCGACCGAGGACGCCAAAGAAGGGCCGCGTGCGTTCGCCGAGAAGCGGCCGCCCCGGTGGCAGGCCCGTTAGCGGTCGGCCGCCCGCTTGACGCGACGAGTCAGCAGCGACAGCAGCCAGCTCACGATCGACAACAGGATCGCGGCCCAAATCGCGTCCCACCAGAAATGGTCGATCTGCAGTCCCCACTTGGTGGTGTGCTCGGTGATCCAGGCGGTGAGCCACAGCATGAACCCGTTGATGACGATGTGAAATAGGCCCAGCGTCAGGATGTACATCGGGATCGACAGGATCTGTACCACCGGCTTGACGAACGCGTTGACCAGACCGAAGACCACCGCGACCACGAAGATGATGCCGACCTTCTGCACGGTGTTGTCGTAGCCGACGAAGTGCACTCCTTTGACGAACAGCGTGACCACCCATAGGGCAAATCCGGTCAATGCGGCGCGGAGCAGGAAAGGACCCATGCGCCGATCCTGCCATCAATTGAGGTTGTAGAAGCGCTGCGCGTTCAGGCCGCCGATCTTCTCCCGGGCCGCTTCGCTGATATCGCTGCGGGTGCGCAGATGCTGGGTGCTTTCCGGCCATTCGCCGTCCCAGTGCGGGTAGTCGCTGGCGAACATGATGAAGTCGGCGCCGAGCACGTCGATCACGCCGGGCAGGATCGGTTCCTCAGGTTCACAGGTGACCCAGATGTTGCCGGCCTGCAGGTATTCGTGCGGGTCGCGGCGCCAGCCGCGCTCGACCCAGTCGCCCCGCTTCTCGTAATGCTCGTGCAGGCGGTCGATGAAGAACGGGACCCAGCCGGCACCGGCTTCCAGGAAAGCCACCCGCAACTGCGGATGCCGTTCGAACACGCCGCCGGACACCATCGCCGTCATCGCCGTCATCTGGTCGAACGGGAAGCTGATGCAGTGCACCTGGATGTAGTTGGTGAACCGGTCGACGCCGATCTTGGGCAGGTGTATGCCGGGTGCGCCATGGATGCCCAGCGGCATCTCCAGCTCGACGGCGGCGGCATAGAACAGGTCGAGGTCGGGGTGGTCGAGGTTGCGGGTCTTCAGCGCCGGCGGCACCAACGCCGCGACCAAGCCCAGGTCCTTGGCCTCGCGCATGATGTCGATGGCGACCTGCCCGTGTTCGACGGGCGTCACCGCGACGCCGCGCAGCCGGCCGTTGGTGGGCGCGCAATAGTCGGCGATCCACTGGTTGTAGAGCCGTGCGAAGCCCGCGGCGAACTCCGGATCTTCCAGGCTGGGTACGCACAGGCCGAGGCTGGGATACAGCACCATCGTGTCGATGGAGTCGCGGTCGGCGTCCCCCACCACGCCTTCGGCTGTCCTGCAGTTGATGTCGGGCGCCTTGCTGATCCCGTGCTCGGGCGGACACCCGGCACCGGGACCCTCGTCCTCCGGGTAGTTACGGCCTTCGAACATCAGCCGCATCCGTTTGTCCGTACTGGGTTTGACGTGATCCGGCCACCGTTTGATGGCTTCGACCGCCAGCGACGAGTTCTCGGCGACGTGTCCATCGGCATCGATGATTCGCATATCTCCGGAACTTACACGCGCGGATTGCATGGCGATACGGCTCGCGTTTGCGCTGCGGGTACGCCACGATGCTGTCGTGACAACTCAACGAATGACGGCCGATCAGCGCAACTCGTTTGTCGCGGCGATGCTGGGCTGGACGATGGACGCCTTCGACTACTTCATCGTCGTGCTCGTCTATCAGGACATTGCAAAGACTTTCGGAATCAGCAAGGCCGAGGTCGCGTTCGTCACGACGGCCACCCTGGTCATGCGTCCGGTCGGTGCATTGCTGTTCGGGCTGTGGGCCGACCGCGTCGGACGGCGGCTACCGCTGATGGTGGACGTCATGTTCTATTCGGTGGTCGGGTTCCTGTGTGCGTTCGCACCCAATTTCACCGTGCTGGTTATTTTGCGGCTGCTGTACGGCATCGGCATGGGCGGCGAATGGGGGCTCGGAGCGGCGCTGGCCATGGAGAAGGTTCCCGTCGAGCGACGCGGCTTTTTCTCCGGGCTGCTGCAGGAGGGTTACGCGTTCGGCTATCTGCTGGCCAGCGTGGCATCGCTGGCGGTGATGGGCTGGCTGCATCTGTCGTGGCGCTGGCTGTTCGGGCTATCCATCCTCCCGGCCCTCGTCAGCCTGATCATCCGCTACCGGGTGCAAGAGTCCGAGGTATGGGAAGCCTCCCAGGACCACATGAAGCTGACCAGCACCCGAATCCGCGACGTGTTGCGCAACGCCGCGGTAGTGCGCCGGTTCTTCTACCTGGTGGCGCTGATGACCGCATTCAACTGGATGAGCCACGGCACCCAGGACGTCTACCCGACCTTCCTCAAGGCGCACGACAACCAAGGTGCACACCTGTCCATCTCGACCGCGACGTTGATCGTGGTGATCTACAACATCGGCGCCATCATCGGCGGGCTGTTCTTCGGCTCGCTCTCCCAGCGGATCAGCCGCCGCTACACCGTCGTGTTCTGTGCACTGCTCGGGCTGCCGATCGTGCCGTTGTTCGCCTTCTCGCGGACCGCGGCGATGTTGTGCCTGGGCTCGTTTCTGATGCAGATCTGCGTGCAGGGCGCATGGGGCGTGATTCCCGCGCACCTGACCGAGATGTCCCCCGACGCCATCCGCGGGCTGTACCCCGGGGTGACCTACCAGCTCGGCAACCTGCTGGCTGCGTTCAACCTGCCCATCCAGGAACACCTGGCCGAAACCCACGGCTACCCCTTCGCGCTGACCGTCACCATCGTGCCGGTGCTGATCGCCGTCGCATTCCTGACGTTCATCGGCAAGGACGCCACCGGAATCCAGTTCGGCACCGCCGAAAGCGCTTTCCTGCCAGCCGAAGCGACGTAGCTGCTCGCGCTAGGCGTCGGGGGCGCTCAGGGCGCGTCGCAGCATGTGCATCGCGACCGTCGTGGAGCGCTCGCGGACGTCGGAGCGGTTGCCCGGCAGCCGGATGGTTCGGGTGTCGGTGGTGCCGTCGCCCAACGCCACAGTGAAACAGACCGTGCCCACCGGCTTTTCGGGCGTTCCGCCGTCCGGGCCGGCGATTCCGGTGATCGCGACCGCGGTGTCGGCTTCGAAGCGCTGCAGCGCGCCGGCCGCCATCGCTTCGGCCACCGGCTCGGACACCGCTCCGTGTTCTGCGATCAGCCCAGGGTCGACGCCCAGCAGGTCGGTTTTCGCCTGGTTGGAGTAGCTGACCACCCCGCCCATCACGTACTCCGACGACCCGGGCCGGTCGGTGAGCCGCGCCGCCAGCAGCCCCGCGGTGCAGGATTCCGCGGTGGCGATCCGGCGGCCGGCAAGCAACTGCGCGACCAGATCGTCGACGTTGGAACCGTCTTCGGAGTAGAGCTGATGCCCGTGCTTGTCGCGGAGCAACTGCGTCAGCCGCGCGTACGCGTCGGCGGCGTCGGGCTCGTAGCGGGTGACCATCTCGATCTCCCCGCGCCGCAGGCAGGTGGTGATCTCGAGTTGCCCGAAGCCGGGGACGGCCGTTTCGGCGTCGCGCAGGGTCTCGGCCAGCCCGGACTCGGGTAGCCCGAACATCCTCAACATTTCCTGCTGGTAGACGGTTCGGCCAGCGATCGCGTCCTGCGCCGCAGGGGTCTCAATGGCGTTGTGCCACATCGGCTGCAGCTCGCGCGGCGGCCCGGGCAGCACGATGACGGTGGGCTTCCCCGGTACGACGACGCCCGGGGCGGTGCCCACCGGATCGAGGACCTGCGCTCCGGCGGGGATCAACGCCTGCTTGCGGTTGGCGGCTCGCACCGACTCGAAAGTGCCTGGATCCAAAGCGAATTGGAACGCGGGATTGCGCGCCATGAGCTTCTTGAGGATGTTGGCGACCTTCTCCTCGACCTCTTCGTCGAGCACCAGCTCCCGGCCGCAGAAGCGGGCCACCACCTCGACGGTCATGTCGTCGGCCGTCGGCCCCAGACCGCCGCTGGTGACGATCAGGTCCACACCCTGGTCGGCCATGAAGCGCAGCTGCGCCTCGATGTCGCTCGGGCGGTCACCGCAGATGGTGATGTGAGCCAGTTCGACGCCGAGTTCGAGCAGTCGGTCGGCGATCCAGGGCCCGTTGCGGTCCTG
>NZ_DATJYB010000113.1:0-17527 GCF_035499775.1 Mycobacterium sp.
GGAGCACGTGTCGCCGTGCTCGCCCGATCGCGAGATGCGCTGGACGTGACCGCCGAAGAGCTGGCCGCGCTCGGCTCGCCTGACACGATCGGCGTTGAGGCGGACCTCCGGGACGCAGAATCGGTCGATGCCGCCTTCGACAAGATCGGTGCCCGATGGGGCCGTGTCAACGCGCTTGTCAACGCAGTGGGACCGACAGGCGTGATGGGGAACTTCGAGAACTACACCGACGAGGACTGGCACAACGCTGTCGATGGCGTTGCACTCAGCGCGGTCCGGACGATTCGGGCGGCGCTGCCGTACCTCCGTGCAGCGCCGTGGGCTCGGATCGTGAACGTCTCGGCGATTTCAACCAAGCGGCAGTCTCCACCGTTGATTGCCTACACAGCCGCAAAAGCTGCGCTGACAAGCCTGACGAAGAATCTGTCGAAGTCCCTGGCTGTTGACGGGATCCTGGTCAATGCGGTGAGCCCAGGCGCTGTTGCCTCGGATTCGTTTAAGGCGATCCTGGCGCGGATTCCTGACGTCGACGAGAACGATCTCCACGACGTCATGCGCTACATCGTTGCCCAGCATGGCCATCCGGCGTTCCTTGATCGAGCGGCAGCTCCGGCCGAGATCGGCCCGGTGATCGCGTTTGCCGCATCCGCCCTCAATACCTACATGACCGGAGCGAACATCAACGTCGACGGGGGCACGGACTTCTCGTGAGCGCCCGAACAGGGCATGCGTCACCGTCGACAAGCAGTCCCGCAGCAAGCCAAGGGGCGCTGACCGTCAGCCGGCGCGTCGACCAAATTCGATCCGTGCAGAAGTCCCGTCGGTGTGATCGAGACGTATCGAACGTTCACGTAGATCGAAAAAGTCGGTCCTCAAGGCCACCGATGAACACATCGACGGTGAACTCGAGTTGCTTGCGGTCACACAGGTCGTAGGCGCCGGACGCGATGCGGCTCACGTTCTCGAAGCGTTCATCGTGTGCAGCGACGGCGATCCGGACCTGCCGAGCCCGGGGGTGTTCGCCGGCGTTCGTGCTCAGAACGACATCTCGCGCGAACCCGAGACAAATGTTCGACAGGGCACCTAAGCATCTGGACGCGACCTCGTCGTCGACGCCGGCACGCACGAGGGCTCGCAAAACCGCCTCGGCAGGCGAAAGCAAGCCAGGTACGAGGCCCACGCTTGGACGAAAGAACTCGACGTAGCGACCCGTGGCGACCAGCGCGTCGGTGAATCCGACGGCAAACGACCGGCACGCGGCCTGCCAGCCGTCGGTGGGGGGGATCTCGATCGTCGCAGCGTGTGCCGAGAAAGCGTCGGCGGCAACGAACTCAAGCAGAGCATCTCGGCCGGAGACATGGTGGTTGAGGGCAGATCGGTCGACTCCCAAGATGTCGGCCACCGCCTTCATGCTGACCGCTTCTGGGTCAAGACTCCGCGCCGCTTCAATGATTCTCGGGACGTCCAGGCCTGCGCGTTCGCCGCGCGATCGTCGCCTCGCCGTGATCCGCGATCGGACCTTGTTAGCCATGGGTGCTCCCGGTCGGCTGTTGACGAGGGGTCGCCGCAACCCTAGTGTCAGACCCGTTCTATTCACGGCCGTGAATAGAACGTAGCTGTCGTGGAGTGCGCATGTCATTCGAGCCGGCTCCGGTGAGTTTCGAGGACGCGCCGGCGTCCTTTCACCTCGCTCATTTTCCTTCGAAGGGTTCGCGGCTTTGGCCTGAACGTGTCGCGGTGATCTGGGATGCCGGTTGCTCGTCCCGGACGTTTCGTGAGCTCGATCTGCGGGTGGGCCGGCTGGTTACCGTGATGCGAGAGGCGGCCGTCGTCCCAGGGTCCCGGGTCGGAATTCTCGCGCCGAACTGCCCGGAGTTCTTTGAGGTCTTTTTCGCCTGCGCCCAACTCGGCGCGGCGATGGTCCCGCTGAATGTTCGACTGTCGGCGCGCGAAGTCGCCTACCAGGTCGGTGACTCCGGGATGACTCACGCCTTCGTGCATCCGGAGCTCGAGGATCTGGCCCGAGCGGGGGGTGTCGCCGAATTGCGCCGTTGGCGTATTGGGAGCGAATACGACGAGGCTGTTCTCGGCGCGAAGGTGAGCAGCGTAGAGCCAAGATCAGATTCCGCTGATGTGGTGTGCCAGATGTACACGTCAGGCACGACCGGGGACGCAAAGGGCTGCATGCAATCGGCCGGCGCCTGGCTGGCCTCAGCGTTGAACTTCGGTCAGGGACTCCGGCTGCCACGCCATGCGTCCGTGGCATCGTGGGCTCCCTACTTCCACGCGTTCGGCTTCGGCATCGCGCTGTCGCATCTGTTGGTGGGTGGCACGGTCGGCGTGACATCGGGAGAAGTCGACTACTGGCCGACATTTGACGCGTGCGAGCCCTACACGATGGTTCCGATGCGGTCACTTCCACCGGACGGCGAGCCGCGGCACTCGGTACGGGTGGTGATCGGCCAAGCGGGGCAATACCGGCCGCAGTTCCGAGAGTTCCTCAAGCTTTTTCTTCCCAACGGTGAGTATTTCGGAATCTACGGCCTGACCGAGGCGACGAACATCGTCATGCTCAGCTCCCTGCAGGACGAGATTGACCATCCCGGCGCACTCGGGACGCCACTGCCGGGAGTCGACGTGATGGTCGCCGACGCATCGGGCAGCGCCGTCCGCCCGGGTCAGGTGGGGGAGTTGCTATTCAGGGGTGCCCAGATGTGTTCGGGCTACTGGCACAACGATGCCGCCACCTCCCAGCTCTTCAGCGGTGGCTGGATGCATACGGGTGATTTGGCCAGCTTGGGTTCCGACGGCGCGATCTGCTTTCAGGATCGCAGCAAGGACATGATCAAGAGCGGTGGAGAGAACGTGTTTTCTGCCGAGGTGGAGCGGGCGCTCATCGCGAGCCCACTGGTGGCGGACGTCGCTGTGCTCGGCGTTCCGGACGAGCGGTGGACCGAGGTCGTGAAGGCGGTCGTGGTCCTGACCGACCCGTCAACGGCGTCCCTCGTGGCTCTGGACCGGCACTGTCGGGAACACATGGCCGCCTACAAGCGTCCGCGACTGTATGAGGTGGTCCGCGAGCTGCCCCGCAACCACACCAACAAGGTCATGAAGTCCCTCCTGCGAGCTGAGCATGATCCCGTACGGTGCACCGCGATCGAAGGCTTCGCCGAGCGAGGGGAGTAAACAGCGTGCTGGTCGCGGTGGATGACTCCCGAGGCGTTCGAACCATCGTCCTCAACCGATCCGAGAAGAGGAACGCCTTCAATGGCCAACTTCTCGAAGACCTCAGCCGCGCGATCGCTGACGCCGACCGAGATCCGTCGGTGGCGGTCATCCTGTTGACGGCCTCCGGGCCGGCGTTCAGTGCAGGCGCCGACTTCGCCGAGCTTGAGGGCACGCTGCCGGCCAGCGACAGCAGGAGGCATTTCGATGCGCTCATTCAGGGCCTGACGGACCTGTCCAAGCCGCTGATCGCAGCAGTCAACGGTGCTGCCGCAGGGTTCGGCATGACGATCCTCGGATATGCCGACCTGGTCTTTATCTCGACGAAGGCGCGTCTTCGCTGTCCATTCACAGAGTTCGGGTTGGCGCCGGAGGCAGCTTCGAGCTACCTGCTACCCGCGCTGGTCGGCCGGCAGAACGCCGCATGGATCTTGCTCTCGTCGGAGTGGATCACCGCGCAAGAGGCCCACGAGATGGGACTGGCCTGGAGGATTTGCGAGCCGGAGGATCTGCTGAGAACCGCAGAGCGCCACGCGGCAGTACTTGCGCGACACTCGGTCGCAAGTCTCGCTGCCGTGAAGCGAACCATGCTGGCTCCTCACCGGGACAATGTCATCGCCGCTCACCAACGGGAGATGGTCGAGTTCGCAGAGCTTCGTGGTAACCCTTCGAGGCCTTCCCTCAGCGTTGCCGTGAGCGATCCCGAACCCGAATCCGCTGGGCCGAGTTAGTCGTGACGTCGACACGGTGAGATCCATCGCCCACCTTGCTTATCTGTCATGGTTTCGCAGGAAGTCGCGGATCACCGGGGCTAGCCCAGCGGCGTGGGTGACAATGCCGAGGTGGCCGTCGTCGTAGGTGTGCAGATTTGCGTGCGGCAACAACCGGCGCATGATTCGCGCGTTGACCGGGGGGATGAGTGGGTCGTCCTCGCCGGCGAGGATCAGCGTGCGCTGTCGGATGGTCGGTAGGAATGGGAGGCTGGTCCAGCCCAGTCCTGCGGCGAGCTGGAGCAGGTATCCGCTGCGTGTGCCGAGCCGTTCTTCTTTGAGTAGGAGCTGCGTCACCGATTCGGGGTCCCGGCGCAGCTGGCCGCCGTACAGGTCCGGCGCGGCGTCCACGGCGAACTTGGCGTCGCGGTACCGCCGCGGCGTGAGCATGTGTCGCAACACGGCTGGACGCGCAGGCACCATCAGTGCACCGGTGGCCGTGCTCACCAGCACCAACTTGCGGCAGCGACGCGGGTTCTGAAACGCAAACTGCTGGGCGAGGCCGCCGCCCCAGGAGATGCCGAGGACGTCGACCTTGTCGTACTCGAGGCGATCGAGAAGTTTGCCGAGCCAGCACGCTAGGAGCGGGAACGTGTACGGGAGGGGCGGCGGTGTGGACCCGCCGACGCCAGGTACGTCGAAGCGCACCACTTCGATCGTTGAGTCGAGGGCGTCGACGAACGGCTGCAACAGATCGAGGCTGGCGCCGATCCCGTTGCACAGTACGAGAGGCGGGCCGTCGCCCGACCCTTGTCTTACCGCGACGCGGACGTGACCGCCGAGCAGTTCGACCCGCCGCAGTTGCCCGCTCACTGGTCGTCCTCAGCTGTCGAAGACGTAGGTGCCGGGTGCGAGTTCCATCGCGGGGTATGTTGCGGAGCCGAGCTCGACTGGAGCGGGCTTCAACCCGCCCGCCCGATCTGCGAGCCACCGGTCGAAGTCGGGCCACCACGAGCCTTCATGGGTGGCCGCGCCCTGCTTCCAGTCCGTGGTCAGCGCCGGCGTGTTGTCGGCAGTCAGGAAGTTCGCTTTCCGATTTCCCGGCGGGTTCACCATGGCTGCGATGTGTCCACCGCTGGAAAGCACGAACCGGCTGTGTCCGCCGAGTAGTTGGGTCGAGGCGTAGCACGCCTGCCAGGGGCAGATGTGATCACTGACGGCTGCGACGACATAGTTGTCGGTCATCACCTTACGGAGGTCGACCTCCGTTCCGAGCATCCGGGCGGTGCCTTCGGTGATGCCGTTATTGACTGCGAGTGAGACGAAGTCGCGGTGCAGCGCCGCCGTCATCCGAGTGGTGTCCGCGTTCCAGAACAGGATGTCGAACGCGGGCGGCTTCTTGCCGAGCAGGTAGTTGTTGACCCAGTAGTTCCAGACGAGGTCGGAGGGTCGCAGCCAGGCGAAGACCTCGGCGAGTGCCCGGCCGTCGAGATAGCCGCGGGCTTTCGAAGCGGCGACCGCTGCGGCGGCAGTGTTGTCGTCGAGGAGCGCCCCGCCGAGTCCGGCCCGGGATTGGTCCAGGAGCGTGACAGCGAGGCCGACGCCAGCAATCCGCTCGTCTGATCCGGTGGCAGCCAGGTGTCCCATCACCATCGACGCCAGGATCCCGCCCGAGCAGATCCCGGTCAGCAGTGTCTTGTCGGTGGCGGTGATCGCCTCGACCGCGTCGACCGCGTCGAGTACCGCTTGGCCGTAGGCATCCGTGCCCCAGCCGCTGTGACGGGCGTCGGGATTGCGCCAAGAGATGACGAAGACCTGCTGACCCTGCTGAACGAGGTAGTCGACCATGCTTCGTCCGGCGGCGAGGTCGAGGACGTAGAACTTGTTGATTGTCGGGGGGACAATGAGCACTGGGCGTTGGTGCACCGTTTCTGTCTGCGGCCGGTATTGGATCAACTCGAGGATTTCGGTGCGCAGCACTACTGAGCCGGGTGTAACCGCGAGATTCTCGCCGACGCAAAATGCTGATTCATCGACCATCGCTGGCACCCGGGGGGCGCTGCTGAGGTCGCCGACCAAGTTGCGGGCGCCGCGCACGAGGCTTAACCCGCCGGTGTCGATAGCTGCCTTCCAGGCCGCAGGGTTAAGTAGTGGGTTGTTGCTCGGCGCCGCGGCCTCGAGCAGGTTGTCGACGGCGAAGCGGGCGCGCTGTGCGTCGCGCCACTCCAGCGCGGTTTCGGCTACGAGGCGTTCGGCGGCGCGGGCTGTGGCGAGATAGGACTGGAGCACCCGGCGGAGGAACGGGTTGCCCTTCCAGGCCGGGTCGGCAAAGCGACGGTCTTTCGGCGACGCGGTGAGGTTTGACGTCCCCCGCGCGACCCTGGTGAGCTCCGCGGCGTACTCCAGGCCGCTGGTGGCAAGCACCCGGGGCCGGCGGGCGAGGCTGCCCGTGACACGTACGCCAGTCTTGCCGGGCAGGATCCGGCTGGCGGTCCGCCGTGTCGGTGTCGTGAGGATCATGTCGAGCGCGCCGGCGAACTCGGCTCCCGGGCCATCGCCGGCAGGCGTCGCCATCTTGGTAGCGGTCATGGGGTGCCTGCCGGGCTTCGATCCCAGGTCATTCGCAGCTGCGCCTTGACAACCTTGCCAAGCGCGTTGCGTGGGAGCGCGGAGACGAGACGGATCTCCCTCGGCACCTTGAACCGCGCGAGGACCGTGCGGGCGTGATCGAGCACGGCGTCGACGTTGAAGTTCGCCGCGTCGCGCGGCACGACGAAGGCGACGGGTTCTTCACCCATCACTGGGTCCGGGCGGCCGACGACGGCGACCTCGACGACGTCGGGGTGGGCAATCAGCACGGTCTCCACCTCACTCGGCGAAATGTTTTCACCACCGCGGATGACGAGGTCCTTCTTGCGGTCGACGAGCACGAGGTAACCGTCGTCGTCGAGATGGCCGACGTCACCGGTATGCAGCCAACCGTCGCGCAGCGCGGCGGCGGTCTCTGCCGGCCGGTTGAGGTAGCCGCGCATGATCGTCGCGCCGCGCGCGGTCACCTCGCCGTCGGCGCCGACCGGCTGCGGCTTGCAATCGTCATCGACGATCCTTAGTTCGACGCCGGCCAACGGCTGTCCTACGGTGCCGGCCTTCCGTGGGCCATCCGGCGGGTTGACTGTGAGCGCGACCGTCGACTCGGAGAGCCCATAACCTTCGACGACCGGGACCCGGTACCTGGCCTCGAACTCACTGATTGCGCCCGGCGGCATCGGAGCGGCGCCGCATATCGCGAATCGCAACGCGTCTGTGTTGGGAGTCGGCCCGGCCGGCAGCGCGGACAGAAGCATGTACAGCGCAGGCACGGCGGAGAAATATGTCGCGCGCTCGCCGACCGCAGACGACCAGAAGGTGTTCGGGTCGAAGCGCTCGAGCAGCACGGTCGAGCCGCCGACGGCCAGTGGTGCGACCACGCTGAGCATGATCGCGTTGACGTGGAACAGTGGCAACATGAGCAGCGCGCGGTCGGCAGCGGTCAACCGCAGGCCGTCGGTCAACGCGTCGGTCATCGCTGCGAGGTTGGCGTGGTCGAGTTGCACACCCTTGGGGCGGCCGGTGGTGCCGGAGGTGTAGATCAGCAGCGCGAGGTCGTCGGGTTGTGGGCCGCCGCTGTGTCGCGCCGGCGCACCGGGTCCGAACACCGACTCGACCGAGATCGACGCAACATCGCCGACGAGGTGTCGCGAGGACGCATCGACGACAGCAACGCGGGCGTGTGAGTCCGCCAGTTGGTAGGCGACCTCGTCTTCGGTGAGCGCCGGATTGACTGGCGTCACGGCGGCCGAGAGCGCCCAAGCTGCATACATCACCACGACGAGCTCCGCCCTGTTGGGCAGCACCACGGCAACGACGTCGCCGTGGCCGGTGCCGGCCTCCGTGAGATGGGTGGTCATGCATGCGACGGCGGTCCGGAACGCCGGGTAGTCAAGCCGCACTGACTCGTCAGCGATTGCGTCGCCGGTCTGGCCGGGATCGAAAATCGGGCGAAGGTGGGGGAGTGTCATGGTTACCATCTCCAGCCTGTCGGGAGGATGGTCGGAGCCTCGCAGCGATCGAGCGATCCAGGTACAGGCCGTGGTGACGAACCTGGAGGTGGTGGTTGTCCCGTCAGCCCAATCAGGGCAACTGGACGAGCACGCTGCCGCCGAGAACGTGCGTCGCCAGGAGGGCGACCTCGACCTCGAGGCGGGCGTCGCTGAGCGGCCGGCCACGTATCTCCTCGGCCTTGCGGATGCGGTACTGCACCGTGTTCTTATGTAGGTTGAGCGTCTTCGCGGCCGCGGTGAAGCTACCTGCGGTGGCAAGGAACACCCGGACCGTCTCGCGCAGCCGGGCCATGTTGTCGTCGTCGATCGCTAGGTCACCGAGCACCGACTGGATCCAGCCGCGCAGCGCGTCGAGGTCGCTGCACATCAGCGCGACGACTCCGACGTCAAGCGTTCGTGTCACGCGCGCTCTGCTCTCGGGATCGCTGGCCAGCGCGACGGCGTGCGCCTGCATAGCCTGGCGATGACTGCGCCGGAACCCGTCCAGGCCGATCGCCGGTTCGCCCAGGGCGATCCACGTACCCTCCTCGACTTGAATCTCGCCGCCGGGTGCTGCCGTGGGGAGCCAGGCCCAGATGGTTGAGTCATCCGGAGTGACAACCAGCGGCGCGCGTTCGCTGCTGAAGGTTTCGGCGAGCCGACGGACGACCCGCTCCAGCCGGATCAGCCGCTCGGCCTGCGGCCAATTTTCCTCGCCCCACACGACGACACCGCGGTGCGCTGTGCGCAGCGGGTAACCCAGTGCACTCTCGGCGTCGTCGATGTCCACTGCGCCGCCGGCGAGGATCGACCTTACCCGCGCGCCGCGAAGCGCTCCCCTGTTGTTCATCCACCGGTCCCGCTCCGCCTGGTACGCCACCACGACCTGCTCGGCGATCCGATCGATGTAGGCGAACGTGATCGAAGACAGGTCGAGCAGCGCGCGGACCACTGCCTCGCGGGTGGCGGAAGCTGCGGTAACGCCTTCGCTCATCTGGTGCATGAAGCTGCCCTGGCCGATGCGGTATGCGCGCAGCAGCGCGCTGATCGGGACACCGCGCTGCGCGAGCCGGCGGGCGTACTCGATCGCCGCCGCAGGCGCCTCGAGATCGGCCTTGCCGATTCCGGATTCGACCGCGTCCAGGATGGCCGAGACGTTGGCTCGCACACTTTCGCCGAGCAGTTGTTCGAGCGGACCATCGCCCGCCAGCTCGGGGATCTCGCGCAGCATCTGCTCGCTTAACGCGTCGCTGAGCGCCGCAATGTTCGGCCGGTTCGCGGCCGCAACGTCCACCAGCAGATCACCAGTTCTGGTGCTCATGCGCGCAACATAACAGCCGCGGCTTGTGGCGCGAGCCCAGCGCGACGGCGAATCTTCGGGTTCGTGGCCCGATTGCTACGAGGCCGGACGCCTCTACTTTCAACGACACCAGCACATCCGGCGACAAGGAGCAGTCCCATGGGTCTCACTACCGGCACGCCGCCGCCCGTCGATCCTGCCACGCTCTACAGCCTGCCGTACCTCGAGCGCATCAAGCGGTTGTCCCAGCACTGGGCCGAGCACGGCTTCGGAGCACCGACAATCACCCACCTCATCTACATCTCCAAGTTGCTCATCCTCTACATCTGCGGCGGGTACCTGGTGGTTTCGGCCACCTCTGGTCTTCCCGTGCTGCACCCCGGCGCTTGGTGGACCGAGCCGATCGTCTATCAGAAGGCGATCCTCTGGACACTGCTGTTGGAGTGCCTGGGCGTGGGAGGCTCGTGGGGGCCGCTTGCCGGTCACTTCAAGCCCTTTACCGGCGGCTGGCGGACCTACCTTCGGGTCGACACGATCCGCCAGCCACCCTGGCGGGTCCCGCTCACTTCCGGAGACCGCCGTACGCCGGCCGACGTGGTGCTCTACGCCGGCTTGGTCGCGACGCTGGTGACCTCGCTCGCTCTCCGAGGCGTCGCCGACCCGGCCTTTGCGAGTTTGGGCTTCACAGCTGGGCGAGTGTCGCCAGCGCTGATGGCTGTGGCCGCAGCGCTCTTGGTGGTGCTTGGGCTGCGTGACAAGACCGCGTTCCTGCAGGCGCGTGGCGAGCAGTACCTGCCGGCGCTAGTGTTCTTTGCGGTCTACGACGGAGTGGACATGATCGTCGCGCTCAAGCTGCTGATCGTTGTCGTCTGGCTGGGCGCCGGCTTTTCGAAGTTCGGCCGGCACTTCGCCAACGTCGTGCCCCCGATGGTGAGCAACACACCCTGGCTGTCATCCAAGGCGGTCAAGCGTCTGCACTACCGGAGCTTCCCCGACGACCTGCGCCCCTCGCACCGCGCGTCGTTGCTGGCCCATATTGGGGGAACCTTCGTCGAGATCGTCGTGCCGCTTGTCCTGCTGTTCTCCCACAACTGGACTGCGACATACGTGGCAATCGCCGTGATGGTCTGCTTCCACCTGTTCATCATCTCGACATTCCCGCTGGCGGTCCCGCTGGAATGGAACATCCTGTTCGCGTTCGGCGCGGTCTTCCTCTTCGGGGGACACCCCGCATGGGAGGGCTATGCCGTGGGCGATATGTCAACGGGGCTGCTTGCCGTCACGGTCGTGGCGCTTCTGTTCTTCCCGGTGCTCGGCAACCTCCGGCCCGATCTGGTGTCCTTCCTTCCCTCGATGCGGCAGTATGCCGGCAACTGGGCGTCCGCGGCTTGGGCCTTCGCACCTGGGGCGGAGGAGCGGCTCGAGGAATACCTCGTCAAGCCGGCGCCGATGACGGTGGATCAACTGACCGCGATGTACGACGGCGCCACCGCAGAGGTGTTGTTGCACCAGCTGCTGGGCTGGCGGTCGATGCACAGCCAGGGACGCGCGCTGAACTCCATCATGATCCGCCAACTTGGGGACGACATCGACCGCTACACGCTGCGAGAGGCGGAGTTCTCCACGAACTGCATCGTGGGATTCAACTTCGGTGACGGCCACCTGCACGATGTGCGGTTCATCGAGTCGATCCAGCGCCGCTGCTGCTTCGAACCCGGAGAGTTCGTCGTTGTGTGGATCGAGTCACAGCCGGTGCACAAGAGTTACCAGTGTTATCAGGTGATCGACGCCGCGATTGGAGTCGTCGAGCGCGGCCGCTACCAGGTCGCGGATGCGGTGTCCGAACAGCCGTGGCTGCCCAATGGTCCGATCCCGATGACGGTCGAGTGGCGTTTGGCAGGCTACGAGCGGGTCAGTCACGGTACTCGAGCGATCGATCTGCGTACCGCAATGGTGAGGTCATGACCCGCGCTGTCGTAGTCGGTAGCGGCCCGAATGGTCTGGCCGCAGCGCTCACGCTCGCCACCGAAGGCGTCGACGTCGTGGTTGTCGAAGCGGCCGCCACCCCTGGCGGTGGCACCCGCAGCAGCGAGTTGACGGTGCCGGGCCTTATCCACGACGAGTGCTCCGGGTTTCACCCTCTCGCGGTCGACACCGCGTTCTCGAAGGCGTTCGACCTTGCTGCCTACGGTCTGACCTGGTGTCGGCCACAGGTGCAGTACGCGCATCCGCTCGACGGCGGTACCGGGGCGGCGAGCTACCAGTCGGTCGAGGTGACCGCGCGGGGCCTTGGCGGCGACGGCGAGCGGTGGCGCAGCGTGTTCGAGCCGCTCGCCAGCAACTTCGACAAGATCACGAGCGACTTCTTGCAGCCGATGCTCCGTGTGCCCTCCCACCCAGTGGCTCTGCTGAGGTTTGGGGTGCTCTCTGCGATGCCCGCCACCCTGCTTGCGCGCCGCTGGTCGAGCGACGAGGCGCGGGCACTATTCGGCGGGGTGGCTGCGCATGCGATGCACGACCTGTCCTCACCGATGTCCTCCGCGATCGGCGTGGCCCTTGCAACAGCCGCCCATGCCTACGGCTGGCCCGTCGCGCAGGGCGGATCGGCAGCGATCAGCACCGCGATGGTCGCGGCGCTCGAGGGCCGGGGTGGCAAGGTGCTGACCGGCGTGACGGTGCGGGATCTCGATGAACTCGAGTCGCCCGACCTCGTGATGCTAGACGTCGCGCCGCGCGCGGCCGTTGAGATCGTGGGCGAGCGGATGCCAACCCGGATCCGCCGCGCGCTCACCCGTTACCAGCACGGTCCCGCGGTGTTCAAGGTGGATTATGCGATCGACGGCGACGTCCCATGGCAGCACGAGGCATCCCGGTTGGCAGGCACTGTCCACGCCATTGGGGGGTTTCGGGAGATCGTCGCCGCTGAACGCCAGGTCTCGGCAGGCCGGCTGCCGGAGCGGCCCTTTGTCCTGGTTGGACAGCAGTATCTTGCTGATCCGGCGCGTTCGTCCGGCGGCCTCAATCCGCTCTACGCATATGCGCACGTCCCGGCCGGCTTCCGAGGTGACGCCGCGGTCGCGATCGAGGCGCAGATTGAGCGCTTCGCCCCAGGGTTCCGGGACCGGATCGTTGCGCGTCACGTGCGGAGCACCGCGCAGATGCAGTCCTACAACCCGAACTACGTGGGCGGCGATGTCGTGACTGGCGCAAACACGGCGCGCCAGATCGTCTTCCGACCGCGGTTCGCACTGAACCCGTACGCCGTCGGTGTGCCGGGCGTGTACCTGTGTTCGGCGGCCACCCCGCCGGGCGCGGGCGCGCACGGCATGTGTGGCTACAACGCGGCGAAGGCCGCCCTGTCAACCCTCTCATAGGAGCCCGACCGCCGGTCGGGCTGACCAACCCTAAGGACAAGTCATGTCAGTTCCGTCGAAGCACACATATGAACGAGTCGCCGTGATCGGTGGCGGCGTGATCGGCGTCTCCTGGACCGCGCTGTTCCTCGCGCACGGCCTCGAGGTGGTCGTGAGCGATCCGATGCCGGATATCGATAGCCGGGTGATGAAGCAGCTTGCCGTGATCAGACCCACTCTCGACGAGCTCGGATTCGACACGTCGCGTCTCACTGATCGGTTGAGGTTCGAGCCCGACATCGCGAAGGCGGTCGCCGACGCCGACGTCGTCCAGGAAAACGGCCCGGAACGGATGGACCTCAAGCAGCAAATCTGGGCCACGATCGAAAAGGCCGCGCCGGCTCACACGCTGTTTGCGACCTCTACATCATCGCTACCGGCCACCGAGATCGCGACGGCGCTGCAGCACCCTGAGCGCTTGATCGTCGGGCATCCGTTCAACCCGCCACACCTTGTTCCACTTGTGGAGATCGTGCCGGGCGAGCGGACCGCCCCCGCGACCGTCGACGCGGCTGTCGCCTTCTATCGCTCGCTTGGCAAGCGTCCG
The DNA here is from genome assembly GCF_035499775.1 of Mycobacterium sp. Classification (GTDB taxonomy): domain Bacteria; phylum Actinomycetota; class Actinomycetes; order Mycobacteriales; family Mycobacteriaceae; genus Mycobacterium. The sequence continues at coordinate 13,275 of NZ_DATJYB010000113.1, forward strand.
CAGGTGCTTCGCAAGGAGATCCAGGGATTCGTCGCCAATCGCTTGCAGTCCGCACTGTTCCGCGAGTGTGTCTACCTCGTGGCGCAGGGGGTCGTCACGGAGGCCGAACTCGACGAGGTGGTGACGTCTTCGATCGGGATGCGCTGGGCGGTCGCGGGACCGTTCCGTACTTTCCATCTGGGAGGTGGACCCGGTGGGCTGGCAGCGTTCCTGACCCATCTCGGCCCGACGATGGAGGCGATCTGGCCGCTCCTGGGTAGCCCCACGTTCGACGACGCGACGGTGGCGGTGCTCGCCGACCAGGCCAAGGATCTGGGCGAGGACATCGCCCAGCTGGCCGAGACCCGTGACCGCAGCCAGATCGCGCTGATGAAGGCGTTGCACGAACTGCCCCGCGGCTGACTCGGGGCGGATCGGCATATTCGGGCGAGTTGAGGAGGACACCATGAACGCCACGGCAACGCGCGGTGATCGGCATCGTGTGGTCATCGTCGGATGCGGCTTCGCGGGCCTGTTCGCCGCGAAGGAACTTCGGCGGCAGCCGGTCGAGATCACCGTCATCGACCGCGTGAACCACCACTTGTTCCAGCCGCTCCTTTACCAGGTCGCGACCGGCATCCTGTCGGAGGGAGACATCGCTCCGCCGATCCGCGACGTGCTGCGCCACCAGCGCAACACCAACGTGATGCTGGGCGACGTCGACCGGATCGACCTTCAGTCGCGCACGTTGGGCGTTGACAGCTTCGGTGCGCGTGCCGACGTCCCGTACGACAGCCTGATCATTGCCACGGGCGCGAACCAGTCGTACTTCGGACATCCCGAGTTCGCCCAGCACGCGCCCGGTATGAAGACCATTGACGACGCGCTCGAGTTGCGGGCTCGAATCTTCGGTGCCTTCGAGATGGCCGAGCGCGAGCCTGACGCCGAGCGACAACGCAGCTGGCTGACCTTTGCCGTCGTCGGCGCTGGACCGACCGGGGTGGAGGTAGCGGGTCAGATCGCGGAGCTCGCTCGGCGGTCACTGCATGATAATTTCCGGCGCATCGATCCGAGCAGCGCGCGAGTGGTGCTGCTGGACGCGGCACCCAAGCTGCTGGGGCCGTTTCCGGAGGCATTGCAGCGTCGTGCCCGCGAGGACCTAGAACGTCGCGGAGTTGAGATCCATCTCGGCGTGATGGTCACGGGAGTCGACGAACGCGGCATCGAGACGAACGCCGCCGATCCCGGATTGAAGCGACTTGAGGCGGACACAAAGATCTGGGCGGCTGGCGTACAGGCATCGCCGCTCGGTCGGCTGGTGGCCGAGGCGGCCGGCGCCGACGTGGACCGCGCGGGCCGGGTTCAGGTCCAGCCTGACTGCACGCTGCCCGGTTATCCCGACGTATTCGTTGTTGGCGACCTCATGGCTCTGGACCACCTTCCAGGTCTCGCCCAGGTCGCGATCCAGTCCGGCCAGCACGCTGCTCGAACGATCGCAGCGCGGCTTGGCGGGGACCCATCAACCCGTGCATTCGCCTACCGGGACAAAGGCACCATGGCAACCGTCTCGCGGTTCCGGGCGATCGCGAGCATCGGCCGGATCAACCTCTCGGGATTCCCGGCCTGGCTGCTGTGGTTGGCGGTCCACCTGTTTGCGCTGACCGGTTTCAAGAACCGCCTGGCAACGGTGTTCAACTGGGCGATCGCCTTCCTGGGGCGAGGCCGTCCGCAGCGCGCCATCACCGCCCAACAAGCCTTCGCCAGAGAAACCCTGCGGGCTCAGACCGCGGCACGCGATCATGGACGGGAGGGTCGTCGTGCGGGCGGTGCCGCCTGAGCCGCCGCTTGCGGTCGCGAGCCGCACCGAACTCATTCAACTGCTAGGTCAGGCGTGCGAACTCGAACACGGGCTGATGTGCGAGTTCGTGTACGCACGATTCTCCTTGAAGCGGCCGGGACGGTGACGGTCTGACTCCCGCGCAACTGGAACGAGGAGCTAGGTGGGAGACGGTCCTCGTCGAGATCAAGCAAGAGATGCTCCACTGCAAGCAGTGACCGAGGGTTTCGAATGGTCGGAGGGCGGGCGTGACTTCTCCCCTGACGTCGACAAACCCGGGGAGGGAACGGGGACCCCGACACTCCCGACGGAGTCTGCTTAGGCAGGGCGTCGCCATCGCCATTACCGGGTTCACGCTGTACGTGGTGTTTCCGAGCCTGGCCCGGGTCGTGGCCTCATGGCCTCGCCTGCTGACCTTGAGCCCGCTGTGGCTGCTCGGCGCCTTCGCTGCGGAGGTCGCTAGCTTCGTCTGTACCTTCGCGTTGCAGCGGTTGGTTCTGCGAACCCCAAAGTGGTTCGCGGTCGCCACAGCCGGTCTGGCCGGAAACGCCGTGACGAACATAATGCCCGGGGGAGACGCTGCAGGCGCCGCTGTTCAATTCTCGATGCTCGAGACCGCGGGCATCGACTCCGACACTGCTGCCGCCGGCCTCGCTGCCGCATCCTTGCTAGGCGTCGGGGGTTTGCTGGCGCTCCCGATCTTCACCTTGCCGGCCGTGTTGGGTGGAGCGCACGTGAGCCGCAGCCTGGTGCATGCCGCGCTGCTCGGGCTGGGCGGGTTCTCGCTGTTCGTTCTCGGTGGCGTCGTGGTCATGTCGACCGACCGGCCTCTCGAGGCGTTCGGCCGGTTCGTGCAGTGGCTGTGGAACAAGGTCCCGGGTCGACGGCGCAAGACCACGGGGTTGGGGGTTCGTCTGTTGCGCCAGCGGGATTCGATCGTATCCACGTTGGGCCGGAATTGGCGTCGCGCGGTTCTCAGCGTTGGCGGGCGCCTGGGGCTGGACTACCTGTGCCTCCTCGGTGCGTTGCGCGCAACTGGTAGCAACCCCCGCCCTTGGCTGGTGTTGCTCGCATACTCCGCCGCCGGAATCATCGCCTGGGTGCCTGTCACTCCGGGGGGTCTCGGAGTCGTCGAAGCGAGCTTGAGCGGGCTACTGGTCCTGGCCGGTGTCGACGCCGGCAGTGCGTTCGTGGCTACCCTCGCCTACCGGTTGGCGTCGTATTGGTTTCCGCTGTTTGCTGGTGGCGTCGCGTACGCACTTTTTCGTCGACGCTACGGGCCGCCCCGTCTCGGCAGCCCGAGCGCGGCGAAGCCAAGCTCATGAGGCTGGGAGACCGCACTCGGCGGCTCAGGGAGATTGTTCGTGTGCAGCACCAGCGCCGGAGCCTGGTTCGGGTGTCGTCGCTCGCCTGTTCCTCCGGTTCATCGGACGATCCCGCCGGGTCCACCGACGGTGAGAGGTAGCCATGGCCGTGGGTGACACATCTGCGACCCACTCTGACGTCGTCATCGCGCCGCCGGTAGCCGTTCCTTCCGTACGGCGGGCCGCGGACGTCCTCCGCCTGATCGTTGCTCTGACCGTGCTGCTCGCCAGCCTCCTGCTGGGGGCGCTGGCACACATCGCGGTCCGGACCACAGAGCGGAGCCTCCTGGGATCGGTTGTCACGGTGTCAGGGTCGCTGCGTGACGTGCTGAGCGTGGTCGTACAGCTCTGTGTTGTCGTGGCACCCGCAGTGGTGGTCATCGTGGTCATGGTGGCTCGCCGGTACGTCTTGGGTGGCCGGCTGCTGTTGGCCGCGGTGGCAGGGGTCGGTGCCGGGTTGCTCATCTCACACTCGCTGCTCACCGGTTCGCATCCTGCGATGTGGCATGAGCTGCTGGTGGGCAGAGGCGGATTGTTCACGGTTACGTTCCCGCCGGTCGCGTGGTTGTCGGGCGCCACGGCCATGATCACCGTCGCCGCGCCAGCACTGTCCCGTCGTTGGCGCCGCGGGCTGTGGTGGCTCGCAGGGGCTGGCGCCCTCGTCGAGGTTGTGGTTGGCGGGTTCCTACCTTTGGACGCAGTCGTCGCTGGCACGCTGGGCGTGGTGGTCGGCTCGCTCATTCTGTTGGCGTTTGGTGGCCCGCCGTCTCGACCCGCAGCGGGCGAGGTGGTGGCGGCCCTCCAACAGTGCGGCGTCGATGTTGCTGCCCTCAAGGAACTGGAGCCGGTGACCCGTGGCCCGGCGATATACAGGGCAACCACCCGCGACGGGACCGAGCTGCTGGTTCGAGTCTTCACGGTGGATGACCGCGACCACGACCGCCTCAGCCGGCTATCTCGGCGGTTGCTGTTGCGCGATCCGCAAGACGAGCGGACAGGCACCACGGTGGAGTCCGCCGCCGAACACGAGATGCTCGCCACCGTCTCTGCGGCACGGGCAGGAGCACGTGTCC
>NZ_DATJYB010000114.1:0-3289 GCF_035499775.1 Mycobacterium sp.
CGGAACCCTTATCTGTGTTGGGGACCCCCGTAAAGGGTGAGTCCGTTGGTGTTTCATTGTTTGGCCTCGGTCGGCCTATTGGTCCTGGGGCGGTGGACCGCAGTCGGAGGTCGAGGTGGAGCGCCCGGAGCGCAGCGAGGACGAACGACCTTGAGGCCGACGAGGATCCGCCGCATACTGTGGTTGGCCGGACGGAGGCAAAGCCGTTGTGGTTCAAGTCATCTGCAGCCTCCCATGGAATGACACAAGTGCACGTTGCGCGTGCCGGCGCCAGCCTGACCCGTAAATCGGTTGGTGAGTGGGCAGGCCGAAGGCACCCGGCGAAGCCGGGTCATGGTGCATCGCTGCGGGTTTGGGGTCATGCTGCGGCGTCGGTGATGATGGCTTTTCCGTCGCGGATGACGATGTGCTGGCCGGTGAGGGCTTGGAGTTGGGTGGCCAGATCGTGGGCGCGGCGGTGTTTGTTGATGCGGGATTCGTAGTATCCGGGCCCAACGTCGATGAAGGACGCATCCGGGTCCGAGAGCAGGTGGTAGACGACAGTGAGGACTGAGTTGCCGGTGGCGACGATGGCTTTCTGTTTGCCGCGGCGTCGGGCCAGGCGCCGGTAACGGGCGCCGAGAAAGGTGTCGGCACGAGAATTGGCGAAGACGATGCGACCCAGCGTGCCGGCCAGCCATGGGTTACCCCTGCCGCGGCCCTTGTTTCTGGACTTACCGGCCGACTCGTGGGTCTGCGGGCAGAACTTGGCCCACGACACCAGATGCGCGTCCGACGGGAACCGGGTCGTGTCGACGCCGATCTCGGCGATCAGCTCGGCGGCGGCCACGGTGTCGATGCCAGGGATGTCAGCAAGCCGGGTCGCCTGCGCCGAGAAAGGGCCGATCTCGTCCTCGATGCGGGCATCAAGGGCGGCGATCTGGGCGCTGATCCGATCGGTGTTGTCGAGCATCATGCGCAGGATCGCCGCGTGGTGATCGGTGAAAAATCCGGTCAGCGCCTCTTCAAGCTGCGCGGTCTTCTTGCGTGCCCGGCCCTTGGCCAGCTGGGCCAGCGCCCGCGGATCGCGCTGCCCGGCGATCAGCGCCTCCATCATCGCCCGCGCGGTGACTCCGTGCAGTTCCGAGAGCACCGCCGAGATCTTGATCTGAGCGTCCTCGAGCAGCTTTTCGATGCGCTGCTGCTCGCCGGTGCGGTCTTGCACCAGGGCACGGCGGTAGCGGGTCAGATCACGCAGCCGACGGATCTCGGGCGGGTGCACCAGCGAGGGCCGACACATGCCCCGCTCGGCCACCTTGGCCAGCCAAACTGCATCGGCCCGATCCGTTTTGGCCCGCCCCGGCACGTTTTTCACCTCGCGAGCGTTCACCAGCCAGCACTGAAACCCTTCGGCCTCCAGCAGGTAATACACCCCCTTCCAGTAGGTGCTGGTGGATTCCATCGCCACCCGTTGCACACCCCATTGCTGCAGCCAGGCCACCATCTCCAGCAGTTGTGCCGTGGTGGTGCCGTAGCCGCGCAGCTCCTGCATCCGCCGGCCCGGCCGGTGGGGGCTCGGCACCCGCACACATGCCTCCAGAGCGGCCTTGCCCAGATCTAGCGCCGCGATCCGCTCCACCACCAGTTCGGCATCGTCGACCTCTTCCATCCCGATATCCTTCCCGCGCAATCGTTTACATGAACGCGGTCGCCCGCAGGAACCGAACAGGGATGGAAATAGAGTCGGACCCTCGTGCTCGTAGCAACAATGCGCAGCCCCACCATCGGCTCCCCGGATCAAACTTATCTTCGGGCTCGCTGCGCCAAGCTGCGACGACCTCGGCGAGCGACCGCGCGTCCGATTTTCCCGCATGCGCGGGCGTCCCCGAAGGGGACCAAAGAACTTATCTGGGTCCACGGACAAGGTCCGGCGACATGATGATCGATGGGGTGCCCGACACGCGGGCTGCCGAAAGAGGTGCGGCCGCTCATTCTTTCCGGGAAGCCCACCCAACAGCGGGGTGACGACAGGGGACCTGCGGGAGCCGACCGCAGGCATCAGCTCAAGTATGGGCAGGACACGCGCGCAACGCATGGTTAGGCGGCCACCTCCTGTGGTTCGGGGGCGGGCAGCGCCAGCGCGGCATCGCCGAGTTCACGCAGCGTGTGATGGCAGCGGCGCACGATCTTGCGCTCCACGGCCAAGGTCGGGTTCTTACCGTTGCGGCCGTCGTGTTTGGCCGCCAGCGACTGGTAGTAGGCGTAATCCGGCGACCCGCGCCGAGCCGCGCACTTGGCCGCCTCAAACGCCGCCCACCGCAGTTGCGGGGAACCCTGCCGCGACAGACGCCCCGGGGCAGCGTTTGGCGTCCGAGGAGTATACGGTGATATCCAGCCCGGCAAACCGCACCAGCTGATCGGAGGTGGAAAACCGGCGCGCATCGCCGATCTCGGCCCACATGATCGCCGCACACAACCCGCCGATGCCGTACTGGCGCTGCAGCGCCCGACACCCCGCCTGGCGGCGAGCGAAACTCACCAATTGGGCTCGCAGCGGATCGATCTCGGCGCTCAGCTCATCAATGCGGCGCAATGCGGTGTCCACATACTGGCGCCCGGCCGCCGACAACTCCGCGACCGCGATCTCCGCGCGGCCCGCCTCGGACAACAACGCCTTGACCGGCGGGCAACCCTGATGGAATAACTGGGCGTGGATACGCTGCTGCCAGCCCCGCCGCTCCTCCATCAACGCGCAGTACAACCGGCCCAGACTGCGAACCACCACCACATGCGCCGGCGGGATCCATGACTCCGGGAACCGGCCCTCCACCAGCAGGGTGCGCAGCAGCTTCGCATCCGCGCGGTCGGTCTTGGCGCGCTTCTTGGGCCCTCGCAACGCCGCGATCTCAGCCGGATCCCCCAAATGCACCCCCACCCCCGCGGCGGTCAGCTCCTCGCTGACATACCGCCACCCCGTACAGCCCTCCAGCGCGAACTCGCCATCGCCATCCGGGCAGTGCTCGGCCAGCCAACCCCGCACCGTCTTCCACGTCGCCGGACGGATCTGACCGAAGCGCACCCCCCCGTCATCGTCCACGTAATCGAAGGTGATCTGCTGTCGATGCACGTCCAAACCGCCTACCATCGTCATCAGTGGGACCTCCTCAAGCTCCCAGCAATCTATGCCCGGGTCTCCTCGGCCCGGCAGAAGGAGCAGGAGACGATCCGATCCCAGACCGCAGCGGTGCGTGCGCACGCCGAACAGCTGGGTCTGGACGTGCCCGAACAGTGGGTGTTTGAAGACGACGGC
>NZ_DATJYB010000115.1:0-4287 GCF_035499775.1 Mycobacterium sp.
GATCGCCGGGCAAGCGATGCCCAGGTTGCTGGGCGCGCTGCAAGACGCCGGCGTCACCGTGCACCTCGATCCGGACGAGGACCACCTGCGCCGCGAATACCTGTCCATGGACATCGCGGTGGCGGTGGTCAACGACGTCGAAGCCGCGATCGCCCACGTCAACGAATACGGCACCGGGCACACCGAGGCCATCGTGACCACCAATATGGCTGCTGCCCAACGGTTTACCGATGGCGTCGATGCGGCCGCGGTAATGGTCAACGCGTCGACGGCGTTCACCGACGGCGAGCAGTTCGGATTCGGCGCCGAGATCGGCATCTCCACCCAGAAGCTGCATGCCCGCGGCCCGATGGGGCTGTCGGAATTGACGTCGACCAAATGGATCGCATGGGGAGACGGCCAGACCCGTCCGGCCTGACGTGCTTAGGAGAATCAGATTGTGAGTGTGCCCGCCCGGCCCGCGCCGTTGTTCGCGGACATCGATGACGTCTCGCGACGGCTGGCCGAGACCGGCTATCTGGCCGACACCGCCACCGCGACGGCGGTGTTCCTGGCCGACCGGCTCGGCAAACCGCTGCTGGTAGAAGGTCCCGCCGGCGTCGGAAAGACCGAGCTGGCCCGCGCCGTCGCGCAGGCCACCGGGTCGGGTCTGGTCCGGCTGCAGTGCTACGAGGGCGTCGACGAGGCGCGCGCGCTGTACGAGTGGAACCACGCCAAGCAGATCCTGCGGATCCAGGCCGGCTCCGGAGACTGGGAGGCCACCAAGACCGACGTGTTCAGCGAGGAGTTCCTGCTGACGCGGCCGCTGCTGACCGCCATCCGCCGCACCGAGCCCACCGTGCTGCTGATCGACGAGACCGACAAGGCCGACATCGAGATCGAGGGCCTGCTGCTGGAGGTGCTGTCCGACTTCGCCGTGACCGTCCCCGAACTGGGCACGATCACCGCGGAGCGCAAGCCGTTCGCGTTGTTGACCTCCAACGCCACTCGCGAGCTGTCCGAGGCGCTCAAACGTCGCTGCCTGTTTCTGTACATCGACTTCCCCAGCCCCGACCTGGAGCGCCGCATCCTGCTGTCCCGGGTTCCCCAGCTGCCCGAGCATCTGGCCGAGGAGCTGGTGCGGATCATCGGGGTGCTGCGCGGGATGCAGCTCAAGAAGTTGCCGTCCATCGCCGAGACGATCGACTGGGGCCGCACGGTTCTCGCGCTGGGCCTGGACACCATCGACGACGCGGTGGTGGCCGCCACGCTCGGCGTGGTGCTCAAGCACCAGTCCGACCAGCAGCGCGCGGCCGGCGAACTGAGACTGAACTAATGGTCAGCCGCCGCATCCGGCCGGCCCGGCCGCTCGCCCCGCACGGGCTGCCCGGTCACCTGGTCGGGTTTGTGGAAGCGCTTCGCGGAGCGGGGATTTCGGTTGGCCCGTCCGAGACGGTCGATGCCGGACGGGTGATGGCCACCCTCGGCCTGGGCGATCGCGAGGTGCTGCGCGAGGGCATCGCCTGCGCGGTGCTGCGCCGCGCCGACCATCGCGATACCTACGATGCCATGTTCGACCTGTGGTTTCCGGCGGCGTTGGGTGCCCGGGCGGTGGTCTTGGAGGAACAGGCCGGCGCAGGCGAAGGGGATGACGGCCTGCCGCCCGACGACGTCGAGGCGATGCGCCAGATGCTGCTGGATCTGCTCACCGAAAACCCCGATCTCGCCGACATGGACGAGCGGATGGTCGCGATGATCGCGCGGATCGTGGAGGCTTACGGCAAATACAATTCCAGCCGCGGCCCGTCGTTCTCGTCGTATCAGGCGCTCAAGGCGATGGCGCTGGACGAACTGGAGGGCAAGTTGCTGGCGGGGCTCCTGGCGCCGTACGGCGACGAGCCCACACCAACCCAGGAGCAGATCGCTAAAGCCCTTGCCGCGCAGAAGATTTCGCAGCTACGCAAGATGGTCGACGCCGAGACCAAGCGGCGCACCGCAGAGCAACTCGGCCGCGACCACGTCCAGATGTACGGGATCCCACAGCTTTCCGAGAATGTCGAATTCCTGCGGGCGTCCGGTGAGCAACTGCGCCAAATGCGCCGGGTGGTGGCGCCGCTGGCCCGGACGCTGGCGACCAGGCTGGCCGCCCGGCGGCGCCGCAGCCGCGCGGGGGCGATCGATCTGCGCAAGACGCTGCGCAAGTCGATGTCGACTGGTGGAGTGCCGATCGACGTGGTGCTGGCGAAACCTCGCCCGGCGCGCCCGGAGCTGGTCGTGCTGTGCGACGTGTCCGGTTCGGTCGCCGGGTTCAGTCACTTCACTCTGCTGCTGGTACACGCTCTGCGCCAACAGTTCTCGCGTGTCCGCGTGTTCGCGTTCATCGACACCACCGACGAGGTGACCCACATGTTCGGGCCCGAAGCCGACCTGGCCGTGGCGATTCAGCGGATCACCCGGGAGGCCGGCGTGTACAGCCGCGACGGACATTCCGACTATGGCAATGCGTTCGCGTCGTTCGTACAAGCGTTTCCGAATGTGCTGTCGCCGCGCAGCTCGCTGCTGGTGCTCGGCGACGGTCGCACCAACTACCGCAACCCGGAGACCGAGCTGCTGGCCCACATGGTGACCGCCAGCCGGCACGCCCACTGGCTGAACCCCGAGCCCAAACACCTTTGGGGCAGCGGCGACTCCGCGGTGCCGCGCTACCAAGAAGTGATCACGATGCATGAATGCCGCTCCGCCAGCCAACTGGCCACGGTGATCGACCAATTGCTGCCGGTCTGACGCGTGGCGCGGCCATCGGCGTTCAAGTCTGATGAGGCGCGCGCCGCGTACTGCCGCCTGTACGACGAGGCGATCGCGCAGTCCGCAGTGCCCGTCGAGGAATCGGACGTCGAAACCTCTTTCGGTACAACCCATGTCTTGACCGCGGGTGACCCGTCGAAGCCGCCTCTGGTCGCGCTGCACGGCATGGGAATCAGCTCGACGATGTGGCTTCCGCTGCTGCCGGCGCTGACGGCTTCGCATTATGTGCGGATGCTCGACGCCGTCGGCGACGTCAGCAAGAGCGTGGCGACGGCGGTGATGTCCTCGTCCGCCGGGGTGACCAAGTGGATCGATGAATCCCTCGCGCGACTCGGAGTGCAGCGCAGCGCGTTTCTGGGGGCGTCGTTCGGCAGTTGGATGGCGACGAGCTATGCGATCGCGCGGCCCGGGTGCGTGGAGCGACTGGCACTTGTTTGCCCCGCGGGCATCGTCAGTGCACAGCACACCGGATGGATTCTGCGCGGGCTGCTGAACACGCGTATTCGTCCCATTCCCGCGAAGCTCGAGGTGTTCATCGATTCGATGGCCATGGAGCGGACTCGGCCGCGCCTGCGTGCCGACCCATGGCGTCCGGTCGTCCAGCAGCTGATCGTCGGAATGGCGACCTTCCGGCGTGGGGCGCGCGAGGCCCGGCCGGTGCGCTGCAACGTCCAGCAGCTCGCCGCAAGTGGGATCCCGGTCCTGGCACTGATCGGTCGAGACGAGACGCTGCACGACGGGGCGACGGTGGCCGACCGACTTCGTCGACAGCTGCCCAGCGCACACGTGATCTTGGTCAATGACGCCAATCACCTCATCTTCATCGACCAGCAGGATCTGGTGGCCGACGAGCTGCGCGCCTTCCTTGGCCAGTAAAGCCTGATCGCGGGCTCCAGTAAGCTTGCACACCATGCAAAAGCAGCTGCGCAGGCTCGGCGTCATGGGTGGGACGTTCGATCCCATCCATTACGGCCACCTGGTGGCTGCCAGCGAGGTGGCCCACAAGTTCAAGCTGGACGAAGTGGTGTTCGTGCCCAGCGGCCAGCCCTGGCAGAAGGGCCGCCGCCCCGTCTCCGCGGCCGAGGACCGGTACCTGATGACGGTGATCGCCACCGCGTCGAACCCGCGTTTCTCGGTGAGCCGGGTCGACATCGACCGCGCCGGACCCACCTACACCCGGGACACGCTGCGCGATCTGCATGCGCTGAACCCGGATTCCGAGCTGTATTTCATCACCGGCGCCGACGCGCTGGGCTCGATCCTGTCCTGGCAAAGCTGGGCGGAGCTGTTCGAGCTGGCGCGGTTCGTCGGCGTCAGCCGGCCCGGCTACGAACTGCGCGACGAGCACATCACCAGCGTCCTGGACGACCTGCCGGAAGGGGCGTTGACCCTGGTCGAGATCCCCGCCCTGGCGATCTCGTCGACCGACTGCCGGTTGCGGGCCGAGCAGCGCCGCCCGCTGTGGTACCTGATGCCCGACGGCGTCGTGCAATACGTCTCCAA
>NZ_DATJYB010000116.1:0-46404 GCF_035499775.1 Mycobacterium sp.
TTGTTTTCGCTGGATGACTGGGCCGAGGACGCCAGCGAACTCATCGAGGCAATGGACGTCGAACTCGTTGCCCTGCAGGACAAGCGTGACCACTCAGCCGAACGTCTGGCCCATGAGTTCGCGGTTTCGGTCGTCGTCGTCCGGCATCTTCAGCTCGACCCGCAGCTACCCGTCGAGCTTGTCCCGCACAACTGGCCGGCGCACCGACTGCGCAGCACCTACCGCCGATTCGACGACGCTTTCCAGCAACTCATGTACAGCGCCTTCCGCCGCACCTAGGAGATCGAATGAGCTACGAAACCCTCACGTACGAGCAGCAGGAGCATGTAGTCGTACTCACCTACAATCGCCCCGACCAGCACAACGCCATCAGCCGCAGGATGAACTCCGAACTGCACGAGGCCTTTGAGCGCTTCCGCGATGACGACAGCGCGTTCGTGCTGGTGATCACCGGGGCCGGCGAGACGACTTTCTGCGCGGGATGGGATCTGCAGGATGCCGCGGAGTGGACGGAACCGGGCGACTTCGATCAGTACCGCAAAGACCTCTACAACCTGCCCGGTGTCTGCGGCTACACCCGTCGTGTGGATATCTTCAAGCCGATCATCGCGGCGGTGAACGGCTATGCCTTCGCCGCCGGCCTCGAGAACGCGATGCTTGCCGACATCCGAATCGCCGCGGAGAACGCCGAATTCGGCGCGCTCGAGCGGCGCTGGAACATCGTCGGCGGTGACGGGCTGACGGTGCGGCTGCCCCTGATCGTCGGGTTCGCCAAGGCAATGGAACTCATCATCACCGGCCGGCGGATCGACGTCCACGAAGCCCAGCGCATCGGGCTGGTAAACGAGGTGGTCCCGCGCGGCGCGGCGCTCGACCGCGCGGTGGCACTCGCGCACGAGATCGCCCAGTTGCCCCAGGGCGCGATCCGCTCCGACAAGGAATGCGTGTTACGCCACGTCGGCCACACCCTGGAAGAACGGCTACGTATCGAGGCGGAGATGTGCATCTCGATGTTCATGCGCCACGACAAGCACTCCCACGGCGCGGCGTCGTTCAAGGCCGGAAACCTCAAGCCGAGCTGGCCCAATCATGGCCTTTAGCGCGGCAGCCGTGTAGAAGTATCTGTGTCGCCTTTACAAGTTGACGGGATGCTGTAATGGATAGTCTGGTCGTCACACCCGTACCCGGAAAGCCTGCTCTGCTGCTCGGTGCCTTCGACATCGGCGCAATCGGCTATGTTGCCGACGAGTTCTTCGTGTCCGGAGCGGCATCGTGCTACGCGCCTGAAGCGGAGCTGGGACCAGACGGCCACTGGAGTGTGGCACCATCCGGCACCGCCGATTACACCACTCGGATCGTCGTGCTCACCCCCACGGATCGGGCGCACTTCAACGGCACCGTGCTCGTCGAGTGGCTCAACGTCAGTGGCGGCATCGACGCCCCGGCTTTCTGGTTCATGGCGCATCGCGAAATGGTGCGCGCCGGCTACGCGTACGTCGCCGTGTCGACGCAGCAAGTGGGCGTTGGGGGCGGCGCCAACCTGATGGGCATCGACATGTCGCTGAAGAGTCAGGATCCGACGCGGTATGCGTCGCTGAACCACCCCGGCGACGCCTTCTGCTACGACATCTTTTCTCAGATCGGCCGGCTCATCCGGGAGCGCAACGACATCCTGGGTGAGCTTCGCCCCGAGCACGTGGTCGCCCTCGGCGAGTCACAGTCGGCTCTGTTCCTGACGACCTACATCAACGCCGTCGACCCGCTCGCCCAGGTCTACGACGGTTTCCTGGTGCATTCCAGATTCGCGGCCGCCGCACCTCTGGACGGCGTCTCCATATTCGACGAGTCGCAGAACGGCGGGCCCGCGGCCGCCAGGTTTCGGACCGACCTGCGCGTGCCGCTGATGACGATCATCACCGAAACCGACCTTTTCGGTGGCATTCGATCGGGCTATTACCTTGCGCGGCAGCCTGATAACGACCGATTGCGGGTCTGGGAGATCGCCGGGACCGCGCATGCCGACAACTACACCATCCAGGTGGCGCCGATCGACAGCGGTTCTGCGCCAATCAGCGACATTGTGGCGGCATACGCGCCGACCAACATGTTGATGGGCCAGCAACTGGAACACTGCATCAACTTCGCCCCGCAGCACCACTATGTTCTGCAAGCGGCGTTGTCCGCGCTCTGCCACTGGGTCCGGACGGGCGAACCGGCACCCAGTGGCGCAACGATCGAGCTGACCGAAACCGATCCGCCCCAGCCGATTCTGGATGCCGAGGGACTGGCGCAGGGCGGTATCCGGAGCCCGTGGGTGGACGTTCCGGTTGCCCGCACATCCGGGACCGGAGGCGTCGAGAGCATCATGGCGGCCATCTTCGGCTCCGGCGAACTATTCGACACCGCCACCCTGGGCCGGCTCTACCCCGGTGGGCGCGCCGACTACCTGGACCGCTTCACCAAGTCCCTCGACACGGCGATCGAATCGGGATACATCTTGCCGGCAGATCGCGCGGAGATAATCGAGATTGCCGCAGCTTCTTACCCCGCCAGCTCGGAAAGCGCCTGATATTTCTTTGGGAGCCAACGACGTCGGGTGAGCCAGCTGCGTATTTCGGCGCTGTGTTCGCCCAGCAGCGGGGCCCTGGTCCGGTAGCTGACCGGCGTGGTCGACAGATTGATCGGGCTGGCTACCTGGGCACCGAATCGGATGTCGCCGTCCTCGGTGGTCCGGATCGGTTGCAGGCCAAGCTCTTCGGCGAGGGCGAAAGCCTCGGCAATGTTGTTGACCGCACCGGCCGGAACTCCCAGCGCCGGCAGGGCCTTCGACCAATAGGCGGCCGAGTTGGAGGCCAAAGCACGTTCCAGCTGCTCACGCAACGGCGCCCGGTTGCGCACCCGCAGTTCGTTGGTGCGGAACCGGTCATCCTGCGCCAGGCCGGAAATGCCGAGGGCGTCGCACAATTGGGCGAACTGCTTGTCGTTGCCCACCGCCAACACAAGCGTCCCGTCGCCGGTCGGATACGTGTCGTAGGGGGCGATGCTGGCGTGGCCGTTTCCCATCGCACGTGGAATCTGGTCGGTCAGAACATAACTGGCGGATTGATTGGCCAGGGCGGACAGCAGCGCGGACATCAGGTTGATCTCGACGTGCTGGCCCTGCCCGGACCGGTCACGCTCGCGTAGGGCCGCCAAGATGCCGACCGTGGCGAACAGGCCCGCCAACACGTCGACCACGGCCACCCCGACTTTGGTCGGGTTGTCGACGTCGGGTCCGGTGATGCTCATCAACCCGCCGAGCGCCTGGACCAGCAGGTCATATCCGGCCAGTTCGTGACCTGCGGCGGTGCCGAACGCCGAGATGCTGCAGTACACCACCCCGGGGTTGGCCCGGCGAATCGTGGGCTCGTCCAAGCCGAACCGCGCCATGACGCCGGGCCGGAAGTTCTGCAAAACCACGTCGGCGCGCTCGGCGAGCGCCCTGGCCACCCGCAGGTCCTCAGCGTCGTGCAGGTCGAGCACAATGCTGCGCTTGTTGCGATTGACACCCAGGTAGTAGGCGCTTTCGTCGTCGACGAACGGAGGCCCGAAGGCCCTGGTCTCGTCGCCGCTGGGTCGCTCGATCTTGAC
The DNA here is from genome assembly GCF_035499775.1 of Mycobacterium sp. Taxonomy (GTDB): domain Bacteria; phylum Actinomycetota; class Actinomycetes; order Mycobacteriales; family Mycobacteriaceae; genus Mycobacterium. The sequence continues at coordinate 3,631 of NZ_DATJYB010000116.1, forward strand.
GACCTCGGCCCCCAGGTCACCAAGGGTCATCGTGCAGTATGGTCCGGCGAGCACCCGGGAAAAGTCGGCGACGAGCAGCGACGAAAGCGGCAGTGGTGCTGGATGTTTCGTCACCTGACGGCCGCCTCGACCACGCTTCCGTTTGTGGCGTGGGCGTCGCCCTGCCAGATCCGGCGGGCTTGCGGTGCGATCTCTGCGGCGCGGCCGTCGAGCTGTTCGAGGGTCAGGCTGCTGATCGGATGCGTGGCGACCGCGGGTTCCAGGCCGGCCATTCCGCGCGACTCTCGCTGCAAACGCGCTTCGTGCTCGAATTCCGTTGTCACGATGACCACAGTCGGCAGTCCGGCCTCTTCCAGGCGCACCGCGTCGTTCACGCACGCCGAGCAGCATGAGCCGCAGTCACCGATAGCGGTGATCGCGATGTCGTTTTCGGCCGCGATCTGGCTGATCAACTCGGGACTCGCGTCCGAGGAGAAGTGGTGCTTGTCGTAGTAAGTGACCAAGGCGAACGTGAGCCCGTGATCGGCCAACTCGCGAACCGTGGCGCGCAACAACTTCGCGGCGTTCCATTTGGTGTTGCTCAGCACGCCCAGTCGCAGGCTGAGCGCGTTGCCCGCCCGCGGAGCCATCGGGATTGTCTCCACCTCGACCACGCCGCACGGGTCATACACATAGTTGATCATTGGATTTCCTTCGGTGAGTTAGGTTTTCGATACTTCAGAGCCGGCAGGCCCCGTCGGAACATTCGAGCTCGCGACCAATGGTTCCGGCGGCAACACCGTCTTCGCGGTCTTTCAAAGCACGCAGCACCGGCGTCGTCGCGGTGCTCCACCCCGGGAGGAACGCCGAGAACCGGCCGGCTGCCCCACCGGCGACGAACAGGTGGATGTCGTCGGGAGTGAACACGATCGGGACGCGCCGGCCCGCCTCGCGCGGATACCATTTCGGCAGATTGCGGTTGTAGGTCTGCCCTCCGGGCGGTGCGTAGCGATTGCCGTAGCTCACGTCTTCCCAGTCGTTGGTGCCGTTGAGCCACAGGTAGCGGCGCACGTCGTCGCGGTTCCAACCGAACGAAGCGATGGTGCGCGCGTGTTCCACGCCGATGACGACCGTGCAGGAGCCGCCGAGCACCGCGTTGTTGTGCGCGACGGTGCTCATCGCCGAGGCGATGGAGTCCAGAATCCCTTGCGGGTCATCGGATATGTGGTTGGTGACGCTGTGCGGAGCTTCGGCCCCGATCACCAGGACGGTGCTGTCTTCGGGTGTGTATCCGTGCTCGACGTGATAAGGCGCCCACGGACTGGCCTCCTCGTTCTCGGCGATGCAGAACGTGTACTTACCGGGGTGGCCCAGGGTGCTCTTGTCGAGCTCGCCGGGAATGCCACCACCGACGCTGAGCAGGATCAGCCGAACCGCCCGGCCGATGGTGGCGTTGGCGCGGTTGCCCGAGCCGAACACGTTGCCGCCGGCGTTCATCCCGATCTCGCGGGCGATCGGCCCGTTGACGACGATCAGCGGTGAGACCACATGGGTGGTCGCCTGAATGCCGTTGAGGTTGAACCGCGCGTCGGTCAGGGCGAGGATGGCCGCCTGCACGACCGGGGCGTATTCGGGCTTACAGCCGGCCATCACCATGTTGACGGCCAGAAGTTCGCGGGTCAGGCTGCCCCAGCGCGGCGGAATGCGCGCCACGAGTTCCTTGGGGTGTCCGCCGAGTACGTCCAGCACCGCGGCCACGCGCTCCGGTGTCGGCGGAACCACCGGCAGTCCGTCACTCCAGGGCTGGTCGAAGTAGTGCTCGACGAGATCGTGTTCGTCGGTCATGGCTGGGGTCATCACGGTCATTGGGTTGCCTCCTACGTTTGTCCGCTAGAGCAACAGTATGTTGGTGATATGTTCACTGTCCAAGACATATTCGGACACCTATTATATTTTGAAGATATGAACGATCCGGAGCTGCGCTTGCTGCGCTACTTCGTCGCCGTCGCCGAGGAACGACACTTCGGCCGTGCCGCCGAGCGGCTCCACATCGCCCAGCCGCCGCTGAGTCAGCAGATTCAAAAGCTGGAACGCCAACTGGGAGTGGACCTCATCGATCGGTCCCGGCGCCCGATCGAACTCACCGACGCGGGCACCGCGCTATACGAGGAGGCACGGCTCGCGCTCACGCACGGCGAACGGGCCTTCGCCGCCGCGCGCAGGGCCGCGACCGGCCATCTGGGGCACCTTCATATCGGCGCCCTGCAGGCCGCGGTGGACGGCGTGCTGTCGTATGTCATGCGTGCGCACCGCCGGGACTACCCCGACGTCAAACTCGAGCTCACCGAGCTGGGCAGCGCCGAGCAGGTTGCCCAATTGGTCGAACACCGCCTCGACGTCGGCTTCCTGCGCGGGCCTGTCGACGATCGGTCGCTGAGCGTCCAGACCCTCATCGACGACCCGCTTGCCGCGGTCGTGTGCGAAGACCACGCATTCGCCGGGCAGGACCGGATCGCGCCGTCGCTGTTGGCGGGTCAACCCATCATCATGTGGACGCGCGCCGCGGCGGCCACCACCTACGCCGACGTTGTCGAGCTGTTTCGTATGCACGACATCGAGCCACCGATCGTTGACGAAGTTTCGCGCCTCCAGACCGTTCTCGCTCTCGTGGCGTCTGCAGCCGGAATAGCGCTGCTACCAACGTCGTTCATCAACCTCAGTCGAAAGGGTGTGCGATTCATCCCGTTACACGGGCCGCTTCCCCACCGGCCGCTGGCGCTGGTATGGCGCACCTCGAACCAATCACCAACGCTGCGTTCCTTTCTCGACGTCGCTGTGCAGGAGTCACCGCGGTACTTGAGCGACCTGAGTGAGCACTACCCGCAACTCGCGGCGCCGTCCTCAGAGACCTGAGGCGAGTCTTTGCAGGATGTCGGCAGTGGGTTCGGCGGTGGCGTGCCGGTAACCGGTGCCTGCCCACAGGTGGACGAAATCGGGCTTCCCGGCCGCGGCCGCCGCTTTGCGCAGCGAGGTGGTGAGGTAGTGGATTGCCGGATAGCCCAGCGGTGCCTGCGCTTCGTGGGCGTCGATGAAAGCGTTGCGTAAACCGCGCGCCGGTCGGCCGGTGAAGGCTCGGGTCAGCACGGTCTCGGTGCGCCGCGGATCGGTCAACGCGGCCTGGTGGGTGGCCGAGGCGCCGCTCTCGGCGGCGCGCAGCAAGACGGTGCCGACCATCGCCGCGGTAGCGCCCGCACCGATCACCTCCGCGACCGCCCCCCGGGTGGCCAGGCCCCCGGCCGCCACGACGGGAACGTCGACCACCTCAAGGACGTTGCGGATCAGGTCGGCGATCGGCGTCGAAGCCACCGGTTCGCGCGGCGTGAGGGTGCCGGAGTGACCTCCCGCCGTCGACGCCTGCACCGCCAGCAGGTCGACACCGGCGGCGCAGGCTTGGGCGGCCTGATCTGGCGTCGTCACTGTCTGCATCACCAGGCTGTCGGCCTTCTGCAGCGCGGCGATGACGTTGCCCGGCGGAATGCCGAACGTGAAAGACACGATCGGCACCGGATCCTCGAGCAGCAGCTCGATCTTCGCGTCGAAGCGGTCGTCGTCCTCGATGGGGTCCGGTGGCAGGGTCAGACCGAACTGGTCGGCTTCGCGTTGAATGATCGCCGCGTAGGTGCGGTAGCTGTCGGGGTCGACGGGCAGCGGGTTCGGCGCGAAGAGATTAATTCCGAACGGGACGCCCTCGGCACGCACCTGCTTGATCTCGGCTGCTACGGCTTCGGTGGTTTTGTAGCCGGCCGCGAGCATGCCCAGCCCGCCGGCCCGGGTCGCCGCGCACACCATCGCCGGCGTGGTCGGGCCGCCGGACATCGGGGCAGCAACGACCGGGAAGGACATTTCGAACTGCTCGAGCATGGCTGCACCTGCCGTCCGTTGTGACTCCTCGTAGGCCTTCAAACGGCCTTCAAATGCCTTCAGATGCCTTCAGATACCGTAGCCTTCGCCACGACGCCGACTCCAGGTAAAGCACACCTGCCGCGACGTCCGCAACGGCACCCGCGCGGCCCGGCCCGGAAAAGGCCGGTGACCTCGATTTTCAGAGGGAATCCACAGCGGACCTCCCGGCAGGGATCCGACATATTGCGCCTGGCAGTGGTACGGTTCGCTGCTGTGGCTGCGTCGTATCAACCGGGCCGGCATTCCTCGCGGAGGTCTGCCGACCGGTCGGCGCGCGGCAAACACTCCCACGGGAACGGTGCCGGGACGGATCTGAACCGGCGTCGTTTCCTCGGGGCGCTCGCCGCGGCCACAGTCGCCGGCGTGGGCGCGGCTCGTCTAGTAGTCGACCCGCAACCTCGAACATTCGCCCAGGCGCCCGCGGACGTGGCCGCACCGGGTGCGGCCGCAGTCGGGCCCGCGCCGGTCGCCGCCACCGCGGTCCCGGCGGGAAGCGTGTTGCCGCCCCCTTCGTCGGCTGCTCGCGTTCGACTGCCCGGCGGCGGGTCGCTCATGAAGCTGCCCGGCCAAGGTGACCTGCTTGCGCTGACCGTCGACGACGGCGTCAGCAGCGACGTCGTGCGTGCCTACATCCAGTTCGCCAAGGACACCGGCGTGCGACTGACGTTCTTCGTCAACGGCGTGTACGACTCCTGGACCGAGAACGCCGCGTTGCTGCGGCCGCTGGTGGATTCCGGCCAGATCCAACTCGGCAACCACACCTGGTCGCATCCGGATATGACGACGCAGACGAAGACCCAAATGGCGCAACAACTCACCCGCAACGACGATTTTCTGAGGAAGACCTACGGCGTCGGCGCGAAACCGTATTGGCGCCCGCCGTATGCAAGGCACAACGCCGCCGTCGACGCGGTGGCCGCCGATGCGGGTTACACCGTCCCTGTCCTGTGGTCTGGTTCGCTGTCGGATTCCACGTTGATCACCGAGGAATACATCGTGAAGATGGCCAACCAGTACTTCACCCCTCAGGCGATCGTGATCGGACATCTCAATCACAAGCCGGTTACCCACGTCTATCCGCAACTGGTCGACGTCATCCGCGCTCGCAATCTGCGCACCGTCACCCTCAACGACGTATTCCTGAAAACTCCTTAACGGCAACCAGATTCGGCTGGGCGTGAAACAGATCTCGCCGACGGACACTGGGGCCGTACCGCGCCTCCCGGTATCGCCGACAAGTTTCGTCGGGCGCACGGCGGAAACGTCCGACCTGCAACGGCTGCTGACCACCAGTCGCCTGGTAACCCTGAGCGGCGCAGGCGGCGTGGGGAAAGCCCGGCTGGCGGTGCACGTTGCCACACGGCTGACGACGTTGTTCGCCGACGGGACCTGCTATGTCGACCTGGCACCCATCGCCGACCCGCAACTCGTCCCGGTTACGGTCGCCCGCGCCCTGGGCCTCCCCGATCAGCCCGGTCGCCCCGTGCTCGCCACCCTGCTAGGCGTGCAGTCGCCGAACGCGCAGGCGTCCGCTCACTGAGCGTCGGATTCCGACGACTCCGCGGATAACAGCATCGTAAGGGTCTTGCGCAGTTCCCCCAGTCGGCGCTCCCCTAGGACTTCGAGCCAGCGCTTCTCCGAATTGAGCGCATTGGAACGCATTACGCGCAGGGCGTGGCGGCCGCGGGGCGTCAGCTCGATGATGCGAGCGCGGGCGTCGTCGGGATCGGGCACTCGAGTGACGTAGTCGTGGCGTTCCAGCGCCGCTATCGCCTGGGCGACCGCCTGACGACTCACCCGAAGCCGGTCGGCCAGATCAGAGGCATGCAACCCGCCGGCCACCAGCGGTACCAGCGCAACCGATTGCGCCGGGCGGATCCCGTCGAGTCCGGCTTCGGCGAACGCCGCTCTCAGGCGGGGGGCACCCGATGCCGCCACCAATTGCACCAGGGCCGGAACCGTTGGCTCCCACTTGGCATCCGCAACACGTTGCATGGCCAAGAGTGTGCCATCTTGGCCAGATTGACAAGCTACTTGTCAAATATTGGGTTGGCTGCCACGATGGGGTCATGCGATCTGGATGCGTTCGCGCACTCAACGTGTGCCTCGTCCTAGCTGTGGTGCTTTTGGTCGGCGGATGTCTGGGCGGTGGTCACGCGGTGGGGACGCCCGAGGCCAAGTCGATCCCGGTCGGACAATCCACCCAGACCATCGAGTCGGGCGGTGCCAGCAGAACCTTCAATCTCTACCGACCGCAGGGATTGAACGGGCCGGTACCACTCGTGGTCATGCTGCACGGCGGGTTTGGCAATGGCGCACAGGCTGAGCGTGCCTATCACTGGGACGCCGAGGCTGATGGTGGCCATTTCCTGGTTGCCTACCCCGACGGCATCATGCGCGCCTGGAACGCCGGTTCGTGCTGTGGTGAACCTCAGCGCAGCAACGTCGACGACGTCGGATTCCTCACCGCCATGGTCTCGGCGATCGAGCAGGAGATCCCGATCGATCCCGGGCGCGTCTATGTCACCGGTATGTCCAACGGGGCGATGATGGCGCTTCGACTGGGCTGTCAGACCGACATGTTCGCCGCGATAGCGCCCGTCGCGGGCACGCTGTTGACCGACTGCTCGCAGGCCCGGCCGACGTCGGTGCTCCAAATCCACGGCACCGCCGACGACCGGGTGCCCTACAACGGCGGGCCCGGAAAAGCGTTCGCGTTCAACGGAAATCCGCGCGTCGACGGCCCTTCGGTGCCGTCGGTCAATGCCACCTGGCGTTCCATCGACGCATGCGGACCACCCAACTCGACCACCGCCGGGGACGTGACCACCGAGACCGCCGGATGCGCGGACGGGCGAACGGTGGAGTTGATCTCGGTGGCGGGGGCGGGCCACCAATGGCCCGGCGGCGAGCCCAGTCCGATCGCCGAACGGTTCGGTGTCCCGCCACCGTCGACGGCACTGAACGCCACCGATACCATCTGGCAGTTCTTCGCGCAGCACCACCATTGACGTTCTGAGCCCTGCCGAGCCACCTCCCGCGACTATGCGCCACTAAAGTGGTGGCACGGTCGCCGAAGAGCCGGGAGGAGCCAACGTTGGAAACTCCGGAACTGCGGATCTCGAATGTCAGTGTCTTCGACAGCGTCGATGCCAAGGTCATCGGTCCGATGGACGTCACCGTCCGCGACGGGCTGGTGGCGTCGGTCGTACCGGCCGAGCCTTCGGGGGCCGCCGGCCCGACGATCGACGGAACCGGAAAGACCCTGATACCGGGACTGATCGACGCACACTGGCACGCGATGTTCACCACCATCCCGGCAGCCGTCGCGCAGCTCAGCGAGATCGGCTACGTGGTCGCCCGAGCAATTGTCAGCGCGCGCGAAACGTTGCTGCGCGGCTTCACCACGGTCCGCGATCTCGGCGGTCCGGTGTTCGGTATCAAGCAAGCCATCGACGAGGGCGCCATCCCGGGTCCCCGCATCTTCCCGGCGGGCGGCTTCATCTCACAGACCGGCGGGCACGGCGACTTCCGGCTGCCCAACGAAGTTCCCCGTGGCGTGGCCGGGCACCTGAGCTACAGCGAGATCATCGGCGCCGCGGTGATCGCCGACGGCGAAGCCGAGGTACTCCGCGGCGCTCGCGAGATGCTGCGGCGGGGCGCGTCGCAGGTCAAGCTGATGGCCGGCGGGGGCTGCGCTTCGCCCTACGACCCGCTCGATGTCGCGCAGTACACCGAGGCCGAAATGCGCGCGGCGGTCGAGTCCGCGGAGAACTGGGGCACCTATGTCACGGTGCACGCCTACACGCCGCGCGCGATCCGCACCGCCGTCGACGCCGGCGTCCGCTGCATCGAACACGGTCACCTGGCCGACGAGGCGACCGCCGCGATGCTGGCCGAGCGGGACATCTGGTGGTGCCTGCAGCCATTCCTGAACGACGCGGACGCGGTACCGCTGCCCCCGGCCAACCAGGAGAAATTCCGTCAGATGACCGCGGGCACCGACACCGCATACGAGTTTGCGATCAAGCACCGGGTCAAGGTCGCGTTCGGGACAGATACCCTGTTCGACGCCAAGCTGGCCAGCCGACAGGGCGCTCAGCTCGGCAAGCTCACCCGCTGGTACACGCCGGCCGAGGCGCTGCAACAGGCGACCATTCGCAACGCGGAGCTGCTGGCAATGTCCGGACCGCGCAATCCGTATCCGGGACGCCTGGGTGTGGTGGCCGAAGGGGCCCTGGCCGACCTGATTCTCGTCGACGGCAACCCGGTCGCCGATATTTCGCTTCTCGCCCGGCCCGACGAGGCTTTCACCGTCATCATCAGGGACGGTCGCCTGGTCAAGGGCGCGGCCGCGGCGGAGTAGGTGCGCGGTGGCGCGGTTTACCGTGCGCGCCGTCGGTGCATGCGCAGTGCTCACCATCATCCTCTGCACTTCGTGCGCCGGAACGCGGCACCCGGATCCCCAGTCGGCGCCCGGAAACCCGCTCGGACACACCGGCTGTGGCCCGCCGATCACGTATCAAGTGTTCCAACAGACCGCTTTCGGGGCCGCCTGGTCCAAGGCACACGATCTGATCGCGTTCAACGCCAAGGGGACTGACGGCCGCTACCACATTTACACGGCTAAGCCGGATGGCACGAACCGGCAGCAGCTCGGCGTAGGGTCCACGGGATTCCCGCAACACACCACGGGATCACCCGTGTGGAGCCCGTCCGGCCAATTCATCGCCTTTGTCGCCGAAAAGCCCACGCACCCAGGCGATTCGGTGGTCGCTACCCCCGGATGGGGTAGCTATTCAGACCTGTGGGTCGCCACCGCCGACGGCTCTCGTGCATGGCAGCTCACCGACGTTCCCACCGACAAAGACCACGGCACGATCATTCCGGAATTCTCGCCCGACGGCCGACTGCTCGAATGGACCGAACGCATCGCGTCGGGAAAGGTCCTCAATCCGGATCGCTTCGCCGGATTCTGGGTGATCAAGGTCGCCGACTTCAGCGTCGCGCAAGACGGCACACCGTCGATCTCCGGAATTCGCACCGTCTCGCCACCGGGCGATGCGTTCAACGAGACCGGCGGCTTCTCAACGGATTCAGTGTCTTTGGTGTTCGCCAGCGACTTCGAAACGCACAATTTCTGGAAGAATCAGATCTACCGCCTTGACCTTGCCTCCGGCGCAACCACTCGCCTGACCCGGGGCGACAGCTACAACGAGCATCCCCGCTATACCCCTGACGGCGAGGTCCTGTGGATGTCCAACGCCGGCAACCCGTCACGGGGCACCGACTGGTGGACCATGGACTCCGATGGTTCAAATCCGCAGCGCCTCAGCAACTTCGACAGGGACGGCGGTGCCGCGGCCATCGGACATTCCCCGGTTTGGGCCACTGCCGTCGAGACCAGCAACTGGAGCCCCGACCAGCACTACTTCTATGGCGACGTGGAGACCAACCTGCTGAACTCCGACAGCGTGATAGTGCGGGCATCGCTCACCTGCCGGGGCACCTGAGGACTGGCGAGCAGACGCAAAAGCACCCGCACGCGCGGCGCGTCGGGTGCTTTTGCGTCTGCTCGGCCTACCCCAGCACCCCGTCGATGAGCCGGCGCAGCACAAACCCGATCTCCTTGCGGGCGCGCACGGGATCGTCGGCGGTGGCGATCGCCATGGCCGCCTCGTCGAGCGCGCCGATCATCACGGTGGCCAACGGTCGCACCGGCTGCTCAGCCAGTTGGCCCGCGCGGATGGCCTCGCTCAGTAGCTGTTCGGTCATGCCCAGGCTGTAGCGCTGCGCGACGTCGCGGAAGCCCGCCCAGCCGAGCACGGCGGGGGCATCCAGCAAGATCAGCTGACGTACCTCGGGATCGCCCGAGACATCAAGCCAGGCGTCGACCGCGGCCCGGATGGCGTCCGCGGGTGTCGTTGCTCCCGAGGACGCCACGATGGTGGCCATCCGGGCCATCACGTCCTGCTCGACCGCCTCGACGACACCGCGGAACAACGCGGCCTTGTCGGCGAACTGGTGGTACATCGCCCCCCGGGTGACTCCCGCCTCCTTGGCGATCTCCGGAGTGCCCACCTCCGCGTAACCCCGCTGTCCCCACAGTTTGCGGGCAGCCGAGAGCAGCGCGTCGCGGGTCGCCGCGGAGCGCTCCTCCTGAGTGCGTCTCTTGATTTCCATACAACCTGTTGGTAACTTACGAACAGACAGTCTGTTTGTAAATGTATCTCAGAAAATAGGAGTCATTTCATGTCGACGATCGACATTAGTGCCGGAACCATCCACTACGAAGCAACCGGACCCGACAACGGCAGGCCTGTCGTGTTCGTGCACGGATACATGATGGGCGGCGAGCTGTGGCGCCAGGTCGCCCAGCGCCTCGCGGGTCAGGGCCTGCGCTGCATCGCCCCCACCTGGCCGCTCGGCGCGCATCCGGAACCACTGCGCCCCGGTGCCGACCGAACCATTACCGGCGTCGCCAAGATCGTCGCCGACACAATTGCCGCGCTCGACCTCGACGACGTGGTGTTGGTCGGCAACGACACCGGCGGGGTGGTCACCCAACTCGTCGCCGTGCATCACCCCGAGCGGATCGGCGCGCTGGTGCTGACGAGTTGCGATGCGTTCGAACACTTTCCACCGCCGATCCTCAAGCCGCTGATCCTGGCGGCCAAGTCCAAGACGCTGTTCCGGACCGCTGCCCAGGCCGTGCGCGTACCGGCCGCCCGCAAGCGCGCCTACGACGGACTGGCGTACACCAACATCGACGACCTCACCGAGGCCTGGGTGCGTCCGGGGCTCTCCAATCCCGCGATCGCCGAAGACCTGCGCCAGTTCACGCTGTCCCTGCGCACCGAGGTCACCACCGGTGTGGCGGCCCGGCTGCCCGAATTCGACAAGCCTGCGCTGATCGCATGGTCGGCGGACGACACGTTCTTCGAGCTCGGCGACGGCAAACGGCTGGCCAGGATCATTCCCAACGCCCGTCTCGAGGTGATCGACGGCGCGCGGACCTTCTCGATGCTGGACCGTCCGGACCGGCTCGCCGACCTGCTGTCGACGATCGCCGTCCCCGCCTAGCCTAGCGGCGACCGCAAGCGCTCGCCCAGCGTCACGCCAGCGTGGCGCTGGGCGCCGAGCGTCACGCCAGCGTGGCAATGGCGGGGCTAACGGCAGGAGGCGGCGCAGCCGAGCGCAGCGGGTCGCCGCCGTCGGGCACGGAGAAGTCCCACGCTGCCAATATATTTCGCGCTTAACGCTCCGAAAGCAGGCGTCGCGAACTAAGATCCCCGTTGTGACGACCCCGTCTAACCCCTGGGGCGACCAACGAAGGCAGCTCTCCCGTCAGCTACACGTGCGAGGCCAGCTGCTTGGCCGCAGGCGGGCGCGACGGCTGAGCCGGTGCTTCGCGCGGGTCGGCGTCAGGACCTCACCCGAACGCCTGCAGGAGATGCTGGCGGGCATGCCCGTCACCGATGACGAGGTGACCGACGTCCATTTCGCGCTGATCGCGACCCGGATCAACCACGAAGCGCGCCTCGCGAAGTTCAAGCGCGTGCGGCGCCGCGGCACCCGCTCACTGATGTTCGCGGGCCTAATTCTGGTGGTGCTGAACTTCCTGGTCTGCGTTGCCTACGTGTTGTTCAGCCTGAGTCAGCAGGCGACTCTCCTTTAGGCCGCTTCAGGCCTCGTCAAGCTCGGGGTGCTCGATCAGCTCGCTGATGCCACCCACGCCGAGCCGCTCACGGAATGCCTGAGCCGTGTAGCCGATGACGGTCGAATCGGTACGGGCACGAACAGTCGCCGAACGCGGCATGTGGAACAGCACGCCCATCTCGCCGAAGTACTCCCCGGGCTTGGCGACCTTCACCAATTCCTCACCGCCGTCGGCCAATTCACGCACGATCTCGAGTTCACCCTCGGACACCAGATAGATCAGCTCGCCCATCGTGGATTGCTCGAAGAGCACCTCGCCCGCCTTCAGGCGCACCGTTTCCGGCGGGCGGGTCGCCGATGATGCCGCCGCAATCGGCGTCAGCTCGATGACACGGTCGGCCAACGGAAGCATCCGGCTGTCATGCGTGGCGACCACCACCACACGATCGCCCTCCGCAAGCGAGCGAATCAGCCGCAGCACCTCCTCCACCTGGATGAAGTCCAGGTGGGCGGTGGGTTCGTCGGCGAGGATCAACATCGGGTCCAGCGCGATTGCGCGAGCAACCGCGACGCGTTGCTGCTGTCCGCCGCTCATGTCGCCCGGCTTGTGCTTCATCCGCTCGCCCAGGTTGACGCGCGTCAAAAGTTCCTCGGCGCGCTGGCGTGCCTCGGCGCGCGACTTCCCGGCCGCGCGCAGGGGAACCATCACGTTCTCCAGCGCCGTGAGGCTCGGCACCAGGTTGAATGCCTGGAACACAATGCCCACCGTGTTGCGCCGGTACTCAGCCAGCCCGTTGCCCTCAAGCTTCGTGATGTCGATGTCTTCGAAGGTGATCTCGCCTGACTTGGGGCGCAAAATCCCGCCGAGGCAGGACAGCAACGTCGTCTTCCCGCAGCCACTGGGCCCGAGCAGGATCACCAGCGACCCGGCCGGCACATCGAGGTTCAAGCCGTTGATCGGCCGGACCGCGTACCCACCGCTGGAGTACTCGACGACGAGGTCTTTGATGCTCAGATCGCTCACGGGTCAGGGACCTCCAAATGCCAGCGCGGGATCGACGGCCACCGCGCGCCGGAATCCGGCGACGCTGGCCAGTAGCCCGATGAAAATCGCAGCCAGCGGTAGCCCCAAATAGCCATACATGGGTATCACGACGAGCATCGGGAACATCGGGCCAAGCACCAACGAAAACAGGACGCCCAGCACCGCCGCGAGCAGCGCCACGATGACGGCCTGCAGCGCGAGCCCCGCCAGGATCGACCGCGTCGGCACGCCGATCGCCTTGAACACCGCAAAGTCACGCAGGCGCTCGAGTGCGGAGAGGTAGACCACTGACCCGACGATCAGCACCGCGACGATGGACATCAGCCCGGCCACGATCGTGAGCGAACCAAACGCGACCTTCACCGGACGCAGCAGGTCGGTGACGCCCGCGGCCCGGTCGGCGGTCTGATAACCGCCCGGGAGGTGCTGGGGTGTGCCCTTGATCGCGATCGACGAGATGATCGGCTGGCCGTTGAAGGACAGGATCTGCACGCCCCGGGTGGTCAGGAAGATGTTCGGCGTCTTGGCCAGCGCGGTGGAATTAGGGACGATGCCGACGACCTTCAAGTCGCGCGCGCCGACCCGAATCTGGTCGCCAATGTGCCGATCCAGGGTGCTCGATACGGCGACCTCGTCCGGCGTCGAGGGTGCCTGGCCCTCCGACATGTGCGGCATGCCCAGACCAGCCCCGGGAGCCCCGAACACCGTGACGTTTCGCCGCGACGAGCCCTCCACAACCGTCGACGCCGCACAGGCCAGGGGGACCGCATCCGCGCCGGTCGCATTTTGAATCAGGCCCAGTTCGGCTTCGGCGAATGGTGTGGCGCCCAGGAACGGTCCGGCCGCGCCGGATTTGATCACGAATGTGTCGACTCCCAGCGAATCGACGCTTCGCTGGGCCTCGACCCGAAAGCCGTTCGAAAGCCCGATCAGAACGAGCGTCATCGCGAAGATCAGTCCGGTACTGATGATGGCAATCACGAGGCGACGCCTTCGCCATTGCATATCACGCAAGGCCGCGAACAGCATGGCCGAGAGGTTACCCACCCCGGTGCCTTCACATGTCCTTTTGTTCAGGAATTTGTTTCCGGTTTACAGACGGTCGCGGACGGCAGATAGCGTCTCCGCTATGTCAGATGTGACTCCAGCACTGCAAGGGCGCCGGATCCTGGTGACCGGCGCGGCGACCGGCATCGGTGCGGCCGCAGTCCGAGTTCTCACCGAGGCGGGGGCGCGGGTCGCCGCCACATATCACCAGACACCACCGCCAGATGACCTGGTGGCGACCTGGCTGCAGTGCGACGTGCGCGAGGCTGAAGCCGTCTCGGCAATGGTGCAACAGGCCGCCGAGGATCTCGGAGGGCTCGACGTCCTGGTGAACGCCGCGGGACTCTGGCAGGCCGGGGTGCCCGGCTACATCGACCCGGACCAGATTTCGTTCCTGCTGGACACCAACGTCAAAGCGACCATCCTGACCAATCAGGCCGCGTATGCCGTGATGAAAGACCAAGATCCCAAGGGCGGCCGGATCATCAACTTCGGCTCTTCGGAAGCCGTTGTGGGCAGCCCGATTTCGGCTGTCTACGCCGCGACCAAGGGTGCGGTGCAGGCGTGGACGCGATCGGCTGCCCGCGTCTGGGCCGCCGACAATGTCACGGTCAACGCGCTGGCGCCGGCCGTGCAGACACCCGGCGCTGACCGATTGCGGGATTTCCTCGGTCCGGATGCCAGTGCCCTGATCGACCAGCAGATCAAGACGATGATTCCGCTCGGCGGCGCCTTGGGGGACCCCGTGCGCGACGTCGGGCCGATGCTGGTCTTTCTGGCCGGACCGGGTTCGGGCTTCATCACCGGGCAGCTGCTGGCGGTCGACGGCGGGCTGATGATGGTGGGCGGATAGTTGGCGAGCCCATGCGTGATCTGGGCATCGAGTTCATCAGCGTCTTCGGGCTGCCGCCGGTCGACTTCGTCCACCTCGCGGCCGATCTGGGCTGCCGGTACGTCTCCACCGCGCTGATCGGGTCACCGCTGAAATCCCTCGGCTATCCGTCATTCTCACTCAGAGACGACGCTCAGCTCCGGCGTGAACTGCTCGCCGCGATGGGTGACCGCGGCGTCAGCATCTCGCTCGGCGAGGGTCTGGTGATCGTTCCCGGTGCCGACGTGGTCGACCTAACCCGTGATCTCGACGTCATGGCCGAACTCGGTGCCGCCCGAATCAACACACTCAGTTTCGACCGTGACCGTAATCGCACCTTCGATCAACTGGCGACGCTGACGCAGCTTGCCGCCCAACGCGGCATCGGGACCACGGTCGAGCTGGCGCCAGGCGCGACGATCGGTGATCCGCCCACGGTGCTGGCCGCCATCGAACACGTCGGCAGCCCCGACCTTCGACTGACGGTGGACACGATGCACTGGGTGCGCGCCGGGTATGGCGCCGCCGAACTACGCGAAATCGGGCCGGAGGTGATCGGCCATGTCCAACTCAGCGACACCACGCTGAAGCCGCGCATGAAGTCCTATATGGAAGAAGCGATGTACGAACGGATGGCTCCCGGGGACGGGGAGCTTCCGCTCGCCGAACTCCTCGCCGCGGTGCCCACCGACGTCGTCGTCGGCCTGGAGATTCCGATGCGGAGTTTGGCGGCGTCCGGAGTGGGGCCGATCGAGCGGCTTCGCCCGTGCGTGGCGGCGGCGCGTGAATTATGCAGTAACTGACTATTTTTCGCGCTTTTATGGGCCGGCCGGCAATTCGCCCCGTCGCATGTCGGCGGCGTACTAAGGTGTGCAAGAGACCACGCCCGGACACCGAGGAGGCGCGTGAGATGACCGACTTCAGCGAGCGAACAGTCCTCGTCACCGGCGGCGGCACAGGAATCGGCAAGGGCTGCGCCGAGCACTTCCTCGCCCGCGGCGCAATCGTGACCATTGCCGGACCGGACGGCGAGGTTCTCGCGTCGGCGGCCACCGAACTGCGACAGTCGACGGGACGCGACGCCGTTCGCACCGCCGTGTGCGACGTCACCGACGAGGACACCGTGCGACATGCCGTCGATGTCGCGGCCGAAGAGGGCCGGCTCGATGTTTGCATCGCCAACGCCGGCACCGGCTTCCCAGGACCCGTGCAGCTTCTCGAGAAGGCCCACTGGCACATTCCGTTCGACGTGAACGTCGTTGGCACGGCACTGTGTATCAAGCACTCCGCCAGGTTGATGAAGCAGGCGGATTCGGGGGCGTGCTTAAGGGCGATTGTCGCGATATCGAGCGTGGATGCGGTGCGGGCCAACCGGTTCATGCCTACCTACAATGTGACGAAGGCCGCGGTGGACAGCCTGGTTGCGGCCTCGGCGCGCGAACTCGCGCGATTCGGCATCAGGGTGAACGGCGTGCGGCCGGGCCTGGTCATGACCGACACGATCCGCCAAGTCTTGCCGGAAGGTATGCGGCAGAACGAGGTTTCGCGCACCTACCTGGGCCGAGCCGGCACGCCGGAGGACATTGCCCGGGCGGTTGCCTTTCTGGCATCGGAGGACGCCTCGTGGATCACCGGGCAGATGTTGAACGTCTGCGGCGGACTCTCCGTCCACGACGGCGACGATTTCGAACCCTTGGCGCGCCTGGCTTTTGGCGATTCCCTGATCGATGACCTCGGCTAGCCCGACGTAGCCCGGGGCGCGCGGCGGCGAATCTGCCCTTTGGGTCGCCGCACCCGCTTGACGGGGTCGCGCTCTGTGCCGCTGGCGATTTCGTCGCGCAGCTGCTGGATGTTGGATATCTCCGCGTATAGCCCGCGGATCGCATAGTCGAGGACGGCGAAGGAGAACCGCTGGTCCGGATCGTCGGTGATGCCGAGGTCACGGGACCGCTGCCGCGACCACAGTGCCTCGTCCAGCCGCGCCCGGGTCGCCTCGAGATGCCGGTCCAAGGTATCGACGACGCGCTCGGGATCGTCGCCGCGGGCAAGCCAGGTCTTGAGGATGACGGGGTGCTTGATGACCACCTGCTCTCGGCCGGGAAAGTGCTGCACCCACCGGCGCAGCGCGTCGAGTCCGGCATCGGTGGTCTCATACAGCGTGATGGCACGCTTGCCCGATTGGGCGCCGATCTCACCGACCATCCCCCGTGCCAACAGCCGGTTGAGTTCGCGCCGCACATGGCTCACCGACGGCGACCAATAGAAATGCCCGACCGACAGTTCGGCGCGCATCTTGATCTCGCCGGCAGTGAGTTGCTCGTCATTGGCCGCCAGCACGCCCAGCACGAGGTAGGCGGTTATCGGCAGGCCGTTGGTGGTACGTGCGGGGCTCACAGCCGGCTACCCCGACCCGGTGAAGTACGGCAGGGTCACGTCGGGACCGACCGCATGGAATTCCACTTGCACCCGCATTCCGACCTGCACCGAATCCGGCTCGACACCAACGATGTTGGTCAGCATCTGATAGCCCTCGTCCAGCGTGACGATCGCCGGGGCGTAGGGCGGTGCGAACTCGGCCGTCACCGGCCGGTGCACCACCGTCCAGCTGTAGATCTCGCCAACGCCACCGCTCTGCATCCACACCAGGTCGTCCGAAAGGCATTGGCGGCAATGCTCGGTGGGCGGGAAGTTCGACTGGCCGCACCCCTCGCAACGTTGGTAGCGCAGCTCGCTGTCTCGACATCCCTGCCAGAACGGTGCGCTGACGTGACTGCTGGCATGGGGCACCGGACCGGTTTGTGGCTGCAAATCAGTCATCGCCGTTCGTCTCCCAGGATCAGCACGGTCGTGAACAAGGCTCCCGCTCCCCCGTTGCTGCACAGCGCGATGTGTACGTCGGGAACCTGGAGTTCGCCTGCCACACCGCGTATTTGCTCGACGGCGCGAATGGCGCGTTGCATCATCTGCGGATTGGCGCCCGCGTGGCTGAATGACATGGTTCCCCCGTCCGTGGTGATCGGATGGCTGCCGTCGATGGCGATATGACCGTCGGCGACGAACGGCCCACCCTCGCCCTCACCGCAGAAGCCGAACGCCTCGAGCTGGCGGATGATCTCGAACGAGAACGGGTCATAGAGTTCCAGCACGTCCACTTCGTCACGCCGCACCCCGGCGAAGCCGAACGCCCGGTCGGCCGCGTGTCTGCCGACCACCCCGTTCACGTGGTCGCCGCGCCGGCCGACCAGATCCCACGCGGGCGGGTGCTGATACGACGGGCCGTGAAAGTCCGCGCCGCTACCCAAGATATAGATCGGCTGGCTCGCGACATCCACTTTGTCCAGATTGGCGACCACCAGCGCACACCCACCTTCCGAGGTGGTGGCGCAGTCCAGCAGATGGAAGGGTTCGGCGACCGGCCGGGACGCGGTGATGTCCGGCGGAGCGAACGGACCACGTTGGTAGTAAACGGCTTCCGGGTTTCGCGATCCGTTGTTGCGGATGGTCGCCGCCACGACGGACATCTGCTCGCGCGTCGTGCCGTACACGTGCATGTGCCGCCGGGCGATAAGCGCGAACTCCGCCGTGGTGAACATTCCCCATGGCGCTACGAATTCGTTCTCGGGCCTGGTCCAGGGTGCGGTGGCCTCGTGATCGCGGTATTCGCCCGCTTGCGCGGCGACCAGCACCACCACGTCGGCCATGCCGTGCTCGATCGCGGTGGCCGCCTCGGTGATCATGCCGACCCCGAAGCCCAGCCCATTCCACGCCGGGCCCAGGCGCAGGTCGTAGATCAGCGCGGTGGATTGCGGGCCCGCGCTGATTCCGTCCACGTCCTCGAGGCTCAGGCCGGCGTCGGCGAGCGCGCCGTGGATTGCCTTGAGCGCCAGGCCCCGCGAGGTTTCGCCGTCGAGACGGCGACCCTGCCGGGTGTTATGCACTCCCACGATCGCTGCGGTGCGCTTTGTCGCGCTCACTGTCACCCCGTTCCCAATCAGTTCTCGTCCGCGACGACACCGAGATAGGTGCCGTAAACGTCGTACTGTCGCCCGTCACGCACGATGGCGCCGATCATCCTGGTCCGCGAATCACCAGGCGGTGCACCGGCATCGACCACGTCGATCCGCACATCCACGGGGCGCGCCGTTTTCGGGTCGGTGATCTCGACGACCATCGCCACCGCACGTTGGCGCTCATCCCATTCGACACTGGTGATCCGGTGTCGAGCTGTCAGCTCCATCACCAGGGAGTCCTGGCGCACCAAGAAGCGGACCGGCGCGCACAGCTCGCCGGCGCGTGGCGGCACGCAGAGCGTGACCGGGAGGTCTTGTGTCACAAGCCCGCCGGCCGATCGCTGACGGCCCCCGCCGCGCGCAGCGCGATCAGGTCCTGTTCGCCGCGTCCCAGCACATCCATCAGCACCTCGTCGGTGTGCTGGCCGTACATCGGCGCCACCCGGCGCAGCCAGCGCCGTGGCTTCCCGACGAACGAGAAGGGCATCCCGGTGCACAGGAACGAACCCGCGACGGGGTGGTCGATGGTTTCCCAGAAGCCGCGGGCGAGCAGTTGTGGATCGCGCAGCAGCCCTGCGGGCAGCACAACCGGCGCCGCTGCTACCCCGCCGGCACGCAGCTCGTCGACCGCTTCGGGCACCGAACGCCGCACAGCCCAGTCCGAAATCAGCTTGTCCAGTTCGTCGGCCCGATCTCGCCAGTCGCCCGCCGCGAGCCCGGGTTCGCCGATGAGAGCGGCCAACCAGGCACGGGCGGTGTCATGGGGGGCGGCGATCGCCACCCACTCGTCATCACCACGACAGCGGTACACGCCTTGGGGACACGCGCCGGGGCCCCGATTCCCGTCTCGTCGCATCTCGATTCCGTTGCGCGAGTACTCCACCAGCATTTCGGCGGCCACGTTCAGCGCCGATTCCACCATGGTCGATTCGACGTGCACACCGATTCCGTCCCGGTCCCGAACCACCAGCGCCGCGACGGCGGAGAACGCGGCATGCAGCCCCGCTATCGGGTCGCACACGCCGCGCGGAATGATCGGCGGACCGTCGGAATATCCAGTCATCCAAGCCATCCCGGTTGCCTGCTCCATCGTCTGGGCGAAGCCGACGCGGTCGCGCCAGGGGCCGTCGAGACCGAACGCGGGCATGCGAACCATGACCGCGCGCGGGTTGGCGGAACTGACCGCGTCCCATTCCAGTCCGAAGTTCTCCATCACCCGCGGTGAGAAGTTCTCGATGACGAGATCGCTTGCAGCGATGAGCTCTAGTGCGATGACCCGTCCGGCTTCGGTGCTGAGTTCGACGCTGACGTCGCGCTTGTTGTTGTTGCTGCACAAGAACACCGGGCCCCACTCCCACCACTGATCCCAGCTGGGGGGACGGCCGGCGGAGAACCTCATGCCGTCGGGCCGGCGGACGCCCTCGAGTTTGATCACGTCGGCGCCCAGCGCACCCAGCAGCTGGGTGGCGACCGGCCCTGCCCAGAACGCGGTCAGATCGGTTACGCGTATGTCGGACAACGGAAGTGCGTCGGCGCCCAGGGCCCGTTCCGGTCGGGGTGGCCAGTGCACTTGGCCGTCGTCGGCACCCAGCAGCGGGGGTCGGCCGGGCGCCCTGGTGTTCAGCACGTCGCTGCGATACGGCACGCGCGGCATCAACACCCCTTGAGCCGATTCGACGAAGACGCCGCGTTGCACGAAGTGATCGATTTCCGGCAGCACGGCGGGGTTTGCGATGGGGGCCACTGGAATTCGGAACGCCTCGGCGAGGTCGACGATCTCATCTGTGGTGCGGGCTTCCGTCCACTGGGTGACCATGCCCAGGAACTCGTCGCGACGCGCGATTCGGCCCGCCATCGATGCCAGCTCGGCGTCGTCGATCAGGTCGGCACGATCGATCATCACCAGAAAGTCCTGGAACTGCTGTGCGGTGATGGTGCAGAACCCGACCATGCCGTCCGCGGTGGGCACGATGGACGGGAGTTCCAGACTGCGTTGGTGCGGAAGGGAATCCGCACCCAGCACACTGACGGACATGGTGGACAGGCCGCCCATCGCGATCACCATCGCCTCGTAGGTCGAGACGTCGATGACCTCGCCGCGGCCAGTTCGATACGCGTGCCGAGCCGCCGCCGCCGCGACCGCCGCGGCGAACGTGCCGGCCAGCCACTCGCCGAGCCGGCCACCCGCCTGCACCGGCTCGCCGTCCGGCCAGCCCCGACCGGCGATCGAACCGCATAACGCCTGCAGGATGAACTCGTTGGCCACCACCCGGTCGTCGACGTAGGGACCCGTCGTGCCGAACGGCGTCACCGAGACGACTACCGCCGACGGGCCGGTGTACGCCGTGATCCCGTCGAGTGTCCAACCGCCCGTCAGGTCGGTGAGCACCATGTCGGCACCGGCCAGTAGTTCGGCCACCTCGGCCCGGTCGCGATTCACCACCGACTTCTTGCCCGCCGCCAAGTAGCCGAATAACGCACCGGCCGGTCCAGAGGCAGACCAGCCGCGCACCACATCGCCTTGCGGGGATTCGACTTTCACCACTTCGGCGCCGGCGTCGGCGAACATCTTGGCGCAGTAGGACACCGCGATCCCGTTGGACAACTCCAAGACACGCCAGTCCGCGAACGGCGCCCGGTAGGCCACGCTCAGTTGCCCAGCGTGGTGGCGCGCCCGGCGATGCCGCCGGCCTCGGCCGTCACCTGGGCTTGCAGCGCGAACTGCGTCATCCGCGTCCACGCGTCACGGTCGCGCTGGCTGGCCTGGCGGCCGACGTGGGTGACCACATCGACGTCGGTGGCCTGAGCGCGTAGCTGGCCGGCCCGTGCCCGCTCCTTGGGGATGTGCCGGAACGGGTCGAACGAGTATGCGGCCATGGCATTTTCGTGGGTGATCTTGTTGATGACGGCGTCATCCAGATGGCCCATGGTTTCGATAACGTCCTCCGGCGCGAACGGCCAATTGCTGTCGGAGTGCGGGAAGTCGGACTCCCAGCACAGCATGTCCTCGTTGAACCAGTCCATGTTCTTCACCCCGACCTTGTCGCTGATGAAGCAGGTGTAGAAGTGCCGCTTGAATATGTCGGTGGGTCCGCTGTAGCCGGGCGGGAACTTGGCCAGCGTCCAGCCCGAGTGGCGGTTGTAGACGTGCTCGGCGCGCCAGAGGAAGTACGGTATCCAGCCGACGTCGCCCTCGGTGAGGGAGAACTTCAATTGCGGGAAGTCGACCCAGAACTCGGCCCAGATCAGCTCGGTAAAGGTGAACATGCTCATCATCGACGACGCCGTCATCTGCACGCTGGGCGGGGCGTCCGTCGACACCTGCGGAGACCGCGATGCGGAGCCGACGTGGGTGCACAGCACCGTCTTGTTCTCGCAGACGGCCTCGAACAGTGGGTACCAGTACTTGGTGTGAATGCTGGGCATCTGCAACGCTTCCGGGTTTTCCGAGAACGTCACCGCATGACAACCCTTGTCCGCCAGCCGTTTCACCTCTTTGGCCGCTTCGGCGACGTCGTACAGCGGCAGCATGCCGCACGGGATGAACCGGCCCGGGTACGCCGCGCACCACTCGTCGACATGCCAGTCGTTGTAGGCCTTGATCATCACCAGGTTGACGCCGCGGTCGGGGCCCTGGTTGAGGACCTGCCCGGAGAATCCGGTGAAGTTGGGGAAGTTCAAACCCGCCAACTGGCCGCCGGCGTTCATGTCGCGGACCCGCTCGTCGACGTTGAAGCACCCCGGCCGCATCTCGTCGTAGCGCGAGGCGTCGATGTTGTACATCTCGCGGGGTTTGCCGGCGACGGCATTCAGGCCCATGTTCCGTCCGCGGACCTCCCCGTAGTACCACTGCTGGATGCCGTCGGGCTCGTTGACCACCCGGGGGGCGAGGTCCTTGTACTTCGCGGGGACATGCGCGTCGAACATGTCCGCCGGCTCGGCGATGTGGTCGTCCACGCTGATCAGGATCAGGTCGTCTTTGTTCATGCCGCAGTCCCCTCTATTGAGGACTAGTAGACATTGATCTGCATCACACTGTCAACGGTGTTAGCTGGTAAAGCACGGTGAATCGTTGCGATATTAGCTGACTATTAGTCTGTCATGTTGACTCTGCGCACCGGGCGGACTTGTGCGAGTGGGCCCAACCCTCACCGCAGAATCAACGGCCCCGCAGAATCAACGGCCGTCGCGAAGCGCGCCTAGCCCAGGCGCGCCGGGGCCTGCGGAATGGCCTTCCAGAACTCGAGGTCGTGGCCGTACATGATCGCGGCGCCCTTGCTCTGCAGCTCGCGGAAGAGGTGAAGGGCCCTGATCACCCCGTCCGGATCGGCGATGATGCCGGGCAGCGTCATGGTGTCGAGCGCTTCCTTGAGATAGCAGGCGTCACCGCACAGCACGAACTCCCCGTTCTCGGTGCGCACCCGCACCGATTGGTGGCCGGGGGTATGGCCGTAGGTCGGGATCAGCACCACGCTGCCGTCGCCGAAGAGATCGTGTTCACCGTCGATCAGCTGCCGGGGCTGCCCGGTGTCGAAATCGGCGGCCACGTAACCCTTGACGTCGCCACCCTCCTTGGCGGCATCCACCTCGGGTCGCTGGACGACGACGGTGGCGTTGGGCAGCAGGGCGTTGCCTCCGCAATGGTCGAAGTGCAGGTGGGAGTTGACGACGTGGGTGACGGACGCCGGGTCGACGTCGATGGACGTGAGGCGCACACCGATGTCTTCGCCTGCGCCGTAGTCGAACTGGTGCACAGCGGCCAGGACGTCACCGACGTGTGCGGACGGGTCGCGCTGGGTGGCGATATGCAAGCCGCTGTCGAATACGACGCGACCGCGCGGATGGTCGATCAGATACGAGGTGATCGGCACCCGGGTCGCCCCTTCACGGCCGGCGAGCAGGAACGCGGTGGGAATGGTGAGATGGCCGCAGGTGATGGCGTAAAGCTTGACGGTCAACGGAGTCCTCTCAATCGCGGACGACGGCGCCGCCGTCGACGTGCAGGCACTGGCCGGTGATGTTGGCGGCGTCCGGCGAGGCAAGGAAGACAACGGCTTTGGCGACATCGGCCGGCGTCTGCGGCCGCTTCAGCGGGGTCATCGCCTCATAGCGGGCAAAGAAGGACGCCTCGTCCGCCCGTTCGGCTCTGGTGAAGCGTTGCAGCTCGGTCGAGATGCGCTGCTGCATCCCGGTCCACACCGCGCCCGGACACACGGCGTTGGCCCGGACCGCGGGAGCCAGCGTGAGGGCCAAGCTCTTGGTGTAGCGCAGCGCGGCGGCCTTGCTTGCCGGGTACGCCCCGCCAGTGGCGCGCGACGCGTGAGCGGAGATCGACCCGATCGTCACGATCACCCCGTCGTCGGAGTGCTGCAGGTGCGGGGTCGCCGCTTCGCAGGCGTTGATTGTGCCGTGCAGATTCACCGCCATGCAGCGGTCCCAATCGGCGCGGTCGTCGGCTTGGCGTTGGGTGTCGTCGGCAAAGACGATCCCGGCGCTGCACACCAGAATGTCGAGCCGCCCCTGCCGGTCTGCGGCGGCTTCGACCGCGGCAAGTACCGCGGCGCGATCGGTCACGTCGAGCGGATTCACCTGCAGCCCAGCAGGATTAGCCTCAGCAAGCCCGGCCAGGCCGTCGGGGCGCAGGTCGGTCGCCTCGACCGTGGCCCCCTGCTGCAGCAGACACTCGACGGTCGCCAGTCCGATTCCAGAGCCCGCGCCGGTGACGAACGCGACGCGGCCGTCGAGGTCTGCGATCACGGGGCGGACTCCACCGGCCGGCCGGTGGTAGCGACCCGGCCGGCGATCTGATCGGCCGTCGGCCGGGTCGCATACACGCGCTCGCCGGTCATCAGATCGTTCTCGTCGAACCCGAACACCGCCCACAGCCGGACCTCGAAGGGACCGCCCCCCGTGGGCGTGCCGCGCAGCCAGAACTCGATCTGCACCTGGCCGTCGTCGAGGTGGGTCAGTTCGATCAACTCGTTGCGCTGATCGGGCACCAGCGTGCGGCCCTCGAGCCAGTACTGCATCACGTCGTGGGCGCCGTCGATCACCGTCCCGTCAGGCAGCTCGTAGCGGGCGTGGCCGAACGTCGCCATAGTCCGGTCCCAGTCCTGTACGTTCTCGCTCTCCATGTGCTCGATCACTCGAGCTTCTCTGGCTTGTCGGCTTGCTCGCCGGTCCTGGTCAGTCATCGAGTGCCTTCCGTTTTGCCGGATCAGCCGGTCCGGCGGATCGGATCGGCGCCGTCCCACTCGGCCGCCACTTGGCGGATGTAGGCGAACATCTGGCCCTTGGGACCGCTGATGTCGGAGATCTCGATCAGCGTGCCCTGGTCGTGCTCGGTGTCGAAGTAGGCGAATCTGCCGTGCTCGCCGCCGATCCGGCCTTCCTGGCCCACGGTGTAGTCGGCCGCCAGCGCGCGGTCGTAGAGGTCCTGGAAGTCGGTGGTCCAGTAGGAAACGTGCTGGGCGCCGGAACGCCCGGAGTCAAGGAACTCGCGGTACATCGACGGGGCGTCGTTGCGTTGCTGAATGAGCTCGAGTTGGATATCGCCCGAGTTGGCCAACGCCACACTCATCTCCAATGGCGAGTCGGCACCGCGATGGCGGAAGTAGTCCGTCTGCACCCGTTCGATGTAGAACCACGGCCCCACCCCGTGCCGGTTCCACTGCTGCATCGAGGCTTCGATGTCGGTCACGACGTAGCCGATCTGCGCGATCTGGCCAAAAATTCGGCTCACGGCACACAAGTTACCACTTACTTGCTTGCTGTCAAGCATGTTAGATGCGAGAATATCAGCCATGGACGACATCGCGGTCCGGGCACGGCCGAGACGCACCCAGGCGGAGCGGCGCGCCGCGGCGCGAAACCGGTTGCTGCAGGCGGCGGCGGAGCTCATCGCCGAATGCGGCCTGGCCGCAGTCACTTTGGCTCAGGTGGGCGAACGTGCCGGCTACAGCCGCGGGATCGCCAACCACCACTTCGGCACCAAGGCCGCCCTGATCGAAGAACTGATCAGCCAGGTCGAGCGGGAATTCGTGACCGCCACCGCACCACTGCAAAGCCTCGATGCCAGCGTCGACGCACTTGTCACGACGTCGTCGATCTTCATCGGGCTGCTCGAAGATCTGCCTCCCATTCATCGCGCATTCTTAGTGCTGTGGGCCTCGGCGGTTGCCGACGACGAGCTGCGTGGACGCATGGCCGCGTCCGACGCCGCGTTCCGGGAAGCGGTGACCGCCATCGTCGAGCGCGGAAAGGCCCGTGGCGAGATCGATCACAGCCTCGACGCCGACACGTTCGCGGTGCTGCTGCTGGGCCAGCTACGTGGCCTCGCGCTACAGCATCTGATCGCCGGCGACGAGATTGAGCTTGCCGACGTCCGCCGCGGCCTCGAAGCGGCCATCCGCGGGCTCCTGACCAAGGGGGTGGCCGGGTGAACCCGGTGATCATCGTGGGCGCCGGACCGGTGGGTCTCGGATGCGCACTCGAACTGGCCCGCTTCGGCGTGCGGAGCGTATTGATCGAGAAACACGCGGGCACGTCGTGGCACCCCAAGACGCGCAACTTCAATACCCGCACCATGGAGATCGCCCGCGGCTGGGGAGGTCCGACCTATCAGCGGCTGCGCAGCATCGACACACCACCCGGCTGGAAGAGCCCGATCCGGTTCCTGCGCAGCGCAATCGGCGACGAGTTCGGCACCATCGACTCGAAGGGCTTCGAGGGGCCCGGTGCCGCAGTCTCACCCGCTCTTCCGGTCATGTCATCGCAGGACTACATCGAACGGATCCTGCTCGACGCCGTCTACGCCACCGGCCTGGTCGAGGTCTGGTTCGACACCGAGGTCACCGATCTGCTCGCGGGCGGGGGCATCGACGATCACGAGGTCGCCGTGCGGGTGCGCTCGCGGATCGACGCGGGCGAGAAGACTCTGACGGGTCCCGCGCTGGTGGCCGCCGACGGCGCCGAAAGCACGATCCGCACTCGGCTCGGCATCCAACGCGAGGGGCATCTGGGCCTGAGTCACCTGGTCAACTGTTACTTTCGCGCCGACATCGAAGGCAGGATCGGCGATCGCAAAGGCGTGCTGTTCTTCGTCAACAACGACAACGCCCGGGGCGTGTTGCAACCGCTGGACGGGCAGGGCCGGTGGTTGTGCCAGATCAACGTCGCCGAGCCGGACTGGTCGCCGGATGTCTACACCAAAGAACTTGCAGCACAATGGATCCACGCCGCAGTCGGCGATCTCGAAGATCTCGACGTGGAAGTGCTGTCGATCGGGTTTTGGCGGCTCAACGCGACCGTCGCCGAGCGTCTTGTGCAGGGTCGCGTCGTGTTGTGCGGCGATGCCGCGCACCAGTTTCCCCCGACCGGCGGGATCGGCCTGAACACCGGCATGCAGGGCATGCACAACGTGATGTGGAAGCTCGCGGCCTATGTCGCAGGGCAGGCCGGCTGGTCCTTGGTGAGCACCTATGACCAGGAGCGCCGTTCGGTCGCCGCACGTGCACGTGACCAGTCGCTGCAGAATTCGATCAACGTGGTCCGCATCGGTCAGGCGGCTGCCAGCGGCAGCGACTCCGGGCTGACACCGCAGCAGATCATCGCCGAATCACGGCGCTACGGCAATCATCTCGGGGTCGAGTTCGGCGCTGCCTACCACTCGTCTGCGGTCGTCGACGACGGGACCGTCCCGCCCGAGGTGGACGACGACTTCTCCGACTATGTCCCGTCGGCGACACCGGGGTGCCGTGCCCCGCACGTCTGGCTGGGCCGTGCCGACGGGCGGGTCTCCACCCTGGACCTGATCGGCGACGGGTTCCTGGTGCTGGCCGGCCGCCAGGGTGGGTCATGGGTGACGGCGGCGCGCGAAGCGGCGCGAATCACCCGAGTTCGGTTATCCGCGTACCTGATCGGTGCGGCCGGACTCGACGACGACGGAATGTTCGCGGCCGCATACGGAATCACCGAGCACGGCGCCGTTCTGGTCCGTCCGGACGGTCACGTCGCGTGGCGCAGCGCCGAATCACCCTGCACTGGAACCGAAATCACCGACGCACTGCGCCAGGTTCTGGCCTTAGACGCCTTATAGCCGGCGCCGCTCGCCGAGCGGTGACGCTCAGTCGACGGGTTCGTGGTCTTGCCAGAAGTCGCGGTTCTTGCTGCGCTTGGCTCGGAGGTCAGGGTCGGCGAACGCGAGAATGCCGGTTCTGTCGGATCCACGCGGGGGTGCGCCCTCGAAGAACATGCTCGACCACATGTCGAGGTCGGCGGCCTTGTCGATGAAGTACTTGGTGGTGGTGACCGTCTTGGCGTCCCTGGCCAGGATCGCGTCGACGAGTTCACCGACCTCGTCATCGAGTCGCTCCGCGGCAACGACGCGGTTCACCAAATCGTGACGCTCGGCGGTGTGGGCATCGAAGAGCGCACCGATCAGGTTCCACTCCTTGGTTTTCCGTCGCCCGGCGAACTTGCTCAGTCGGCCGGTGCCTCCCCAGCCCGGCGTGATGTTCCAGTTGATCTCAGGCATGCCCCACCGTGACCGATCGGTGGCGACAACGAAATCGCACACCAGCGTGAGTTCGAGGCCGCCGCCCACGCACACACCGTCCACCGCCGCGATGGTCACGGGCACGAGGTTGTCGATGAGGTTGACCGTCTGTTGATACATGCGTATCTCCCACAGCGGGTCGTCGGGCTCGAAGGAGGCGAAGCCCTTTATGTCGTCGCCGGCGCAAAAGGTCTCCCCGGCCCCTTTGATGACGACCACCCGAACATCCCGGTCGGTGTCGATCTCCTTCATCGCAAGGTTGAGTTCCTTCGACAGCTCCTTATCGAGAGCGTTATGGACCTCGGGCCGATTCAGGGTGACTGTCGTGACTGGTCCGTCCTTGGTGATCAGCAGCTTTCCCGACAACGACGCTGTAGTGGTCATGACACCTCCGCGATGAGTTCATGATGGAACCGCTTGGCAGGAACCTAACAGCGGAAGTACGCTAACGCAAGTGACTTTTACTACCAGACCGATAGTCGGCGGCGACTCCGACGCCGATGCCATCTTCAGGGCCACCGATGTCATCGGCGATGCCTGGTCTTGGCTCGTACTTCGGGAAGCGGTTTTGTATGACGCAAGGCGATTCAGCCACTTCCTGACGGGCACCGGTTCGTCACGCTCCACCCTGAACACGCGCCTCGCGACGCTGGTGAGCGCAGGACTGCTCAGCCGTGAATCCGCCGACTATGTCCCCACACCAATGGCCGAAGACTTCCTCGACTGCCTTCTGGTCACCATGCGCTGGGGCGATCGCTGGCTATGGCCGGCCGAATCCCCGCCGCAGCGTCTCATCCACGTCGGGCACGATCACGACGGGCGCGCAGGACTTCTCTGCGGCGTCTGCGGCGCACCTTTGCACGCTGACGAAGTCGAGGCAGCTCGGTCGGCGTTCGAAAACCCCAATCCATCAGTCGGCCAGAACGTGACACGCCAGCCGGCGATCGACGTCATCCAACGCGGACGGCCATGCTCGATAGCGCGTGCCTTGACCGTTTTCGGTGACCGGTGGTCCGGCCTCATCATCCGCGAATGCTTCTTCGGTACAAAGCGATTTGACCAGTTCGAAGCGCGCCTCGGCATCGCCCCTAACATCCTGTCGAACCGAATGCGCCGCCTTGTCGACGTCGGCTTTCTGCGACGGGTGCCATACCAGGACTGGCCGATTCGCCATGAGTACGAACTCACCGAGCAAGGCCACGATTTCTACCACATGCCACTGGCGCTGATGGCCTGGGGACGACGATGGCTGGGGCCCAACCGCGCTGACGCGACGCTGACCCACATCCCATGTGGCCAGCCGGCCGAACCGGTCCTCGGATGCCTCACTTGCTCGGAGCGAATAGGCAAGGACGACATTGCCTTAAGGGCCGCCGACCCAGCCTTCGAGCCCTTCGGGAAATAGTCGACGACTGCACGATGCATTCGAACGTGGAGCTTGAGAACCTACCGACCGCGCGCGGCAAGTGGTCGCGACGTGCCACCATGAGGCATGGCCAGGACGGTGATGTGAGGTGAACACGAACAAGCCTGACCGGCCTACCACCGCTGACGTGGCCCGATTGGCCAGCGTGTCGACCGCGACGGTCAGTTACGTGCTGAACAACGCCGAGGGCCGCAGGATCTCCGCACAGACCCGCGAGGCGGTCTACAACGCCGCGGAACTGCTCGGTTATCGCCCCAACCTTGCCGCGCGCAATCTCGCTCGCGGCAAGAGCGGAGTGGTCCTCTACGTCGTACCGCATGTGGCGGTCGGCGAGATGCCGATGCAAGCCGGCAGTCGGATGACCACCGAACTGGCGCGCCTGGGTTTGCTTCAGGTGCAGATCTTCGAGACCGAGGACGATCGGCACGTCGTCGATGCGATCGAGAATCTCGACCCTGTCGCGGTCACGAGCCTGTTCCCGCTCAGCGAAGCCGCCTTGCGCGCCGTGAAGGCAGCAGACATCCCGCACATCGAGATCGGGACGCTGCCCGCACTCGGAGATCCCCACCTCTCGATCGGCGAGATGCGGGTGGAACATCTCGCCTCGCGTGGTCATCACGAGATCGCGTTCGCCTATACCGGGATCGCCAAGTGGCGCGCCCTGGGCGATTACTGGCTCGAAGGCGTCTCGCGTGCGGCGCGCCTGCGTGGTCTTTCGCCGGTCCACGTCGCCGAGGTCACGGTGGACAACGCCGCGGACATGGTGACCGCCTGGAGGCAGGACGGCGTCACCGCCGTATGCGCGCAGAGCGACGAGATAGCCTGCCTGGTCCTGTACGGCATTCACCGGGCGGGCCTGCTTTGTCCGCGCGATCTGGCCGTGATCGGTGTCGACGCCAGCCCGATGGGCGTCGTGAGCACACCGCCGTTGACCTCGGTGGAATTCAACTTCCACGCGGTCGCCGACGCCGCGATCGCCGCAGTGCTCAGCGAGTTGGGTTATCCGGCTCCGCCGCCGCCGGAGCCGACGGACATCGCACGCCTGATCGTGCGCGCCTCGACATAGCGGGACCCCGTTGTCGGCACTTCGGTGCGTCAGCTGCGTGCACAGAATTTAACCTGAAATAGAAAAGTGTTACTATCGGCGGCATCACGGCTGCATCCCATCCCAGTCTTCTAATCTCGATTAAAGGATGAGCGGAAGCCGAACTGGGAGCCTGAGAAAGGAAAGCTCGGGGTGAACGTCTTGGACGACACCAAAGTGTCAACCGCCAAACAGCTCTACCGGGCACTTGCAGCCGGGGACCGTACGGCGTTGTCGAAGCTGCTGGACCCCGAATTCGTCGGTCACGCCACCGAGGGCCTTCCGCTGGACATGGGTGGACGGCATGACGGGCCAGAGGCCATGCAACGGAACCTGTGGTGGATGATCGGTCGCCACTACGAGGTAGCCGCGCAGCCCGAGGAGTTCCGCGTTCTCGACGACGGCCGGCTATTCGTGTCCGGCCACTACCGCGGAAAGGGCCGCAAGTCCGGCCGGCGCTTGGACGCGGCGTTCATCCACGTCATCGCTTTCGCCGAGAACGGCTGCGTATCGGGACTGCACCAGCTGACCGACAGCGCGGCATGGGTGCAGGCCCTCGGCGCCGATGCGGATTTGCACACCATCGACTACTCGGTGACCGACGCGGTGGCGACGATATGTCTGAATCGCCCGGACGTCCGGAACGCGATCGACATGCGGGTCAGTGAGGAGACTCTCGCCGTGGCCCGCCGCATCGCGGACGACGACTCGGTCCGGGCAGTGCTGATTTGCGGTAATGGACCGGCGCTGACCGTCGGCGGCGATATCGATTACTTCCTTGCCCACTCCGACAGTGGGTTTGCTGGCTTCGGCACGCTGTTCGCGCAGCTGACCACACCCTTCCACGAGGCGTTTCGCGTCCTGAGTCGCATTGATGCGCCGATCGTCACCGCCGCTCACGGGGCTGTCGCCGGCGGCGGCCTGGGTTATGTATATGCCGCGGATCTGGTCATAGCTGCCGAAGACACCAAGTTCGTGACGGCCTTTGCCGCCCTGGGGCTTTCGGGAGACGGCGGCGGCACCTGGCACTTGCCCAGGCTGATTGGCCCGCGCCGGGCCGCGGCGGCCTACTTGCGCAATCGGCCCATCGACGCCGCCGAGGCACTGGAATGGGGATTGGTCAACGAGATCGTGCCGGCTCAGGAACTCCGTGCCCGTGCTGAGACGGTCGCGCGGGAACTCGCCGCCGGACCCACCCGAGGCTTCGCGCGGATGCGTGCGCTACTGCGCGACTCATGGCACAACGATCTGTCCACGCAACTGCAAGCCGAGACCGAGGCACTCCGACGCGCCGGCGACACCGCTGACGCCGCCAGAGCCATCAACGATTTCGCGGCCAAGCGCCGCACCCAGTTCACCGGAGAGTAGGTTATGGGGCTCATTCAAGACTCGTTGGAGCACAAAGCGATTCGCGAGAGCGTGGCCGGTATCGCGGCGCGATTCGGCGCGCAATACTTCACCGAACGCGCCCGATCCGGCGGTGACATCCAGGAGTTGTGGAAAGACCTGGCCGCCGCCGGCCTGCTCGGTCTGCACCTACCTGAGGAATACGGCGGCGGGGGCGGCGGAATGGCCGAAGCCGTCATCGTGGTCGAGGAACTCGCCGCACACGGGATGCCGTTGCTTGTCTGGGTCATCTCCCCGGCAATCTGCGGCAGCATCCTGGCCCGGCATGCCTCAGCGGAAATGAAGCAGCGCTGGCTCCCGTCGATCGCCGACGGATCAAAGATCATGGCGTTCGGCATCACCGAGCCTGACGCGGGTTCCAACAGCCACAACGTGAAGACGACCGCACGGCGCACCGCAACCGGGTGGACGATCAGCGGATCGAAGTACTACATCTCGGCGGTGGACCAGGCCGACGCGATCCTGCTGGTCACGCGAGACGCCGAGCACTCGACTCCGGACCAGAGCGCGCTTTCGCTTTTCGTCGTTCCGACCGACAGTCCGGGACTGTCCTTCCAACAGATCGACACCTCGATCGTGTCGACGGACAGGCAGTTCACTGTGTTTCTCGACGACGTCGAGGTCGGCGAGGACGCGCTGATCGGCGTCGCGGGCAACGGGCTGCGACAGGTGTTCGACGGCCTGAACCCGGAACGAATTCTAGTGGGCGCCTTGTGCGGTGGGATCGGACGGTACGCAATCGGCAAGGCCGTCGACTACGCCACGCAACGACGCGTGTGGGCGACGCCGATCGGTGCCCACCAAGGGATCGCCCACCCCCTCGCGGAAGCCCACGTTGCCGTGGAGCTGAGCAGGATGGCGACCGCTCGCAGTGCTGAGCTCTTCGACGCAGGCGAATCCGCCGGCGAGGCGGCCAACATCGCCAAGTTCGCGGCGTCGGAGGCGGCTCTCAAAGCGCTGGACCAGTCGATCCAAACCCATGGCGGCAACGGACTGTCGCACGAATACGGGCTGTCTGAGTTGTGGTTCGTGACGCGCCTGATGCGCACCGCCCCGGTCAGCCGAGAGATGGTGCTGAACTTCATCGCCCAGTCATCGCTTGGTCTGCCCCGCTCGTACTAGTTAGGAAACACCAATGACCACACAACAATTCGACGTGATAGTCATCGGAGCCGGTGCCGGTGGCCTGTTCACCGCCGCACGTCTCGCCCACCGCGGCTACCGCACGCTGGTGGTGGAACGCCTCGACAAGGTCGGCGGTCGAGCCTCCACCGAAGACATCGACGGCTTCAAGATCAACAACGGCGCCATTGTCATCGAGATCGGTGGCATCACTCAACAGACGTGTGAGGAGGTCGGTGCGCCGTTCGATGTCCGCGAGCCCAAACCGCCGCTGCTCTACCGCATCGCCGGCAAGGACGTCGATGTCACCGGCGGCGGCTGGGGCTTCCTGCTGAGCAAGCTCACCCGCCAGGGCGCCAAGCTGGTCAAGGGCATCGGCGCCGCCCGCAACGACTCGGGTTTACCCGAAGACGAGATCTCCACCGCGGAATGGGTTTCGCGCTACACGAAAAATGAAGGCGTGCACGGCATCTTCCGCAACATGTGCGCCTCGATCTTCGCCGTGGGTTCCGAGGACCTGCCGGCCCGGGTGTTCCTCACCTACTTCACCCGCAAGAGCGCGTTCAAACGGTTCGGCTTCCATCCTGAAGGCACCATCGGCTTGTGGCGAGGTTTGGCCGGTGCCATCGAGTCCCACGGCGGTCAGGTATGGCTGTCCACGCCGGTCGTCGGGATTGTCTCCGACGGTGCGGCCGTGGCCGGCGTCCAGGCGATCCGGGACGGTGCGACGGTCACCGTGGCGGCGCCTGTGGTGGTGAGCGACATCGGCCCGGCCGCCACGGTCAAGTTGCTCGGCGAGGAGCACGTCCCGGGCGACTACCAGGATCTGGTAAAGAAGGGTGACCGGCCCACCGCGATGATCTCGGTCAACTTCGCCAGTCAGGACAGGCTGGTCGACATGCCCGGGATGCTGAGCTTCGCCACATCGCGGCGCCTGGCCTACATCGCCAACTTCACCGACATGTGCCCCGAAATGGCGCCGCCGGGATGGCACCTGTACGTGGGCACCGCGGTGCCCAAGCCGTCGTTGGGTGAATTTGACGAAACCGCCGAGACCGAACTACTCCTGCAGGATCTGCGCGATGCGATCGACCACTTCGACGATCGCGCCCGAATACTGAATGTTGCTGTCACCAAGGGTGATTGGCCGCCGCAGCGGGCTGTAGCCGGCTTTGACCTACCCCACGACACCCCAATCGCGGGATTGTGGAACGTCGGTGACGCCGTCAAGGAGTACGCCAACGGTGGAACAACAGCCTGCGCCGAAACCGCCAAACTGGTGGCCGACAAGATCGAGGCGGCACACCGGCCCGCCGCCCGGTAGCGGGGCTTGAGCATGACATCGCCACATCCTGCCGATGCCGACTTCGCGGCCGCCTACTCGCGCGCGTGGACCTCGGAGCCCGTCGAACTGCTCGACTTCTTCGCACCCGCGGGCAGTTACACGGATGTCGCGATGGACGCGACGTACCGCGGCCGCGAGCAGATCGCCCGGTTTCACCGCTGGATGCTGAAGTTCGCTCCGGACTCGGTCGTCGAGTTCAGCAATGCCTGTGCGCTCGACGGTCGCCTGTATCTCGAGTGGGTTTGGAGTGGAAGGTTCGAAGGGACGTTGCGACTGCCGGATGGCTCGGTGCTGCATCCAACGGGAGGCGACTTCAGCGTCCCCAGGGGTCGCCGCCTGCCGCTACGCGGCCAACGCTGAGCTGCTGAGTCACCGCGATTACTGGGACCTCAACACGTTGCTCAGGCAGGTAGACGCCCGGTAACCGCCTTTCGCCGAGCGTGGATGAGATGGACGAATAGCGATCGGCGACCCGCTTCGCCCGGCTCCGCCGCGCTCGCGCTCGAGCGTGTGGCCAGGCGCACGGTCGCGCTCGAACGTGCGCCCGGCCGCACACTCGGCGGGCAGGGCTTAGTCGGCGGGCTCGTAGCGCAACATCGTGACGTCGTGTTCCGGGTAGTCGACGAACACCGGCCGCACCCGCATCCCGACCCGCAGATCGGCGGGTTCGACATTTACCATCTCGGTGGAAAACCTTGGCCCCTCGTCCCATTCGACGATCGCGAGCAGCTGCGGGACGGCATCGGCGAAGTGCTGGCTGACCGGCCTGCGGGCCACGGTGAAGGAGTACAGCGTCCCCATGCCGGAGATCTCCCGCCACTCCAGGTCGTCGGCCAGGGTGCCGGGCGCACGCACCCGCGGGTAGAACACGTAGGACTGCGTCGACGGCGAGTACTGGATGACGATCCGGTGCTCGGCAAGCGCATCCCAAAAAGGCGCGCTGGTGGGCGTTTTGACGGGCATCGGACGATCGAAGCTGATGGCCATGATTCTTCTTTCAGTCGCCCTGCAGGATCAGTGTGGTCTGCTCGGAAAGGATTCCGCCGTTGCCGGACACGAAGGCGCGGTTGCAGTCGGCCACCTGAGCCGCGCCCGCGCGGCCCATGATCTGGCGGGTGGCGTCGCAGACGTGGTGCATCCCGCCCGCCAATCCCGCTTGGCCGAAACCGAGTTGGCCGCCGGCGGTATTCAACGGGAAATCTCCGCGGAAGGTGAGGTCGCGGTTGGTGACGAACTCCATGCCCTTGCCCTTTTCGCAGAAGCCGGCGTCCTCCAGCGATAACAGCACCGTGATGGTGTAGCAGTCGTAGATAGACACCATGTCCATCTGGTCGCGGGTCAAATCCGTCATGACAAAGGCGGTTTCGGCGGCCTCGGCGATCGGGGTGTGCAGCAGGTCCTTGGCGTAGGTCGGGGTTTTGAACGGCACGTGCTCGCCGAACCCCTTGATCCACACCGGACGGTGGCGTGCTCGCCTGGCGATGTCGGCGTTGGCGACGACGACGGCGGCACCTCCGACGCACGGCATCACGATCTCCAGCATGTGCAACGGGTCGGCGATGACGGGGCTGGCCAGCACGTCCTCGACGGTGAGCGGCTGGTCCTTCCAGATCGCGCCTTCGGTGTGGTTGGCGTTGACGCGCTGGTCCACGACGATCTTTGCCATGGCCCGCTCGTCGTAGCCACACACCGCCGCATAACGTTGGGCCACTTGGCCGTACGGGCCGTTCTGGCCAAGGTTTCCATACGGGATCTCGAATTCTGCTTGCGGAGAACCGTATTTGTTGCTCGATGAACCGAAGAACATCGCGTCGACCAGCGCCCTGGGCTTCTTCTTGGACATGGGCGTGATGTATCGGGCCGGCAGTGCGCACAATACCGCGTCGCAGATCCCGAGTTCGACGGCCGCCGCCGCGCGCCACACCATGGCCGCGGCGCTGGCACCGCCTAGGTCCACGTGCTCGGCGAATCTCGCTCCGACGCCCAGGTATTCGGCGATCGTGGAAGGTACGAAGATCTCGGACTCAGCCAGGTGCGAGGCCACGATGCCGTTGACGGCCTCGGCGGGCACGCCCGCGTCATCGAGTGCCGCGGCGGAGAGTTCCGCCCACTGTTCGATGACGAACGGCGCAGGCGAGGCTTTGTTGAGCCGCTCCGGCGGAAGCTCGACGTATCCGACGATCGCGGCCTCTCCGCGTAATCCCATGTCGTTCCTTCCTACTTGCGGGGCAGGCCGAGAATCATCTGGGCGATGATGTTCAGCTGGATCTCCCTGGTTCCGCCGCCTAACAATTCGGCGGGAAGACGCAGATACGACTCGACGATGGCGGGGTCGGAGTCGGCGACCATCGCCCGGCGTCCAGTCAACTGCAGCGTGGCCTGGAAGGTGCGGCGCAGCAGCACATTCATCGCGACCTTGGCGATGCTGGACGCCGGCCCGGACGGCTGCCCGTCCAGCAGCCGAATGGTCTCGCGGACACCCAGCGCCTTGATGGCGTGGGTGTATGCGTCGAGTTCGCCGAGCGCGCGCTGTGCGTCGTCGCGGTCGGGCCCGGTGCCCGACGCGAGGCGGCGTAGCGCGGCTGCCCGGTCGAATTTGACGTAACCGCTGATGGCAGAGCGCTCTTCGGCCATCGTCGCGATCGCAAGGTTCCAACCGCCGCCGGCGTCTCCGAGCAGCATGTCGTCGGGTACGAACAGGTCGGTGAGGAAGACCTCGTTGAAGTGCGCATCGCCGGTCGCCGTCTTGATCGGTTGGATTTCTATGCCTGGAGATCGCATGTCGACAATGAAGTAACCGATGCCACGGTGCTTGGCGGCCGAAGGGTCGGTGCGGGCCAGCAGCGCGCCGAAGTCCGCCCGGTGCGCCACCGACGTCCAGATCTTGTGCCCGTTGATATTCCAGCCACCGTCGACCTTGGTGGCGCGGGTGGCCAGCGAGGCAAGATCGGATCCGGCCCCCGGTTCGCTGAACAGCTGGCACCACGCGATCTCGCCGCGCTGCGTCGGCGGTATCAGCTTCTCCTGCAGGTCTTTTGATCCGGCGCGGAGTACCGAGGGCAGGATCCACTCGGCGATACCCAGCGAGGGACGAACCAGGTCGGGTCGCTTGGCGAACTCGTCGTCGATGATGAGCTGTCGCAGTGGCCCGGCGTCGATGCCCCACGGCGGTGACCAATGGGGTGCGATCAGGCCCGCCTCGGCGACCAACGTGCGTTGCGGCCCAGTCTTGAAGTCCTCGTAGTCGCCCTGTCGCCCGGGTTGATCGTTGTGCAGTTCGAGTGCGGCATCCAAGATCTGGGCGACGTGCGACCGGAAGCCCGATTCGGCGTCACCCAGCTCGACCGACATGTCGCGCTGCTGGGTGCACATCAATTGCCCCAGGCGTCGGGCCCAGCGGTTCGCCGGCCCGATCGATGCCGCCAGACTGATGGCCCGCCGCCAGTACAGGTGGGTGTCGTGTTCCCAGGTGAAGCCGATGGCCCCGAACATCGTGAGCGAATCGAGTACCAGGTCCGGCACCGGCGAGATCGCGATCACGGCCGCGCCGGCCGCGGCGAGCAAGTGTTGGTCCAGCGGTTCGTCGACTGCGCGCACCGCGTCCCAGGCCGCCGCGGTGGCCAACTCGCTGTTGATCAGCAACATCGCCGCGTTGTGCTGCAGTGCCTGGAAGGTACCGATCACCTTGCCGAACTGTTCCCGGATCCGCAGGTGCGCGGTAACCGCCTCGACACACCACTGCGTGATACCGGCCGTCGCGGCCGCCACGAGTCCCACGACGACGCACTCGGCACGCTCCGGGTCGATGCCGGTGAGCACGTCGGAGTCAGGCGCGGAATAGTCGGCGAGGCGCAGGATCCCGGCGTCGGAAACGAGGTCGGTGCCCTGCACTGATTCGACGGTGGCCGTGGGCTTTCCGGTGTCCACCGACATCCACAACACGTCGCCTGCCGGGGTACGGGCTCCGACCACGATCAGCCGCGCCGAACACGCGCCCTCGGTGACTTCCGAGGTACCGGTGACCAGCCATTGTCCACCATCTGCACGCGCCCGGAAGTCGGAGTCGCCGGGAAGGATGACTGCCGCGGGCGCGCCGGATGCCAGGTCGCGCAGCAGTCCTTCGGGTGCCGGATCGGCCAGCAGCGCAACGGCTCCCGCGGTTACCGTCGGCAGTAGCGGCCCGGGCAGCAGCGCTTTGGCCGCCGACTCCAGCACGCAGGCGGCGTCCATCCGCCCCCCGCCCTGGCCACCGAGGTGTTCGGGCAGATGTACCGCATGAAAACCGTTGGCGACCAGCGTATCCCACCACGCCGGCAGTTTGCCGGCCGCAAGTGCGTCGAAGTTATCCCGGGTGGCAGCTGTTGGCGCGTGCCGCGCAGCGAACTGCCCGACGGCGTCGCTGAGCGCCTGCTGCTCCGGGGTCAGCCCCAGGCTCACGGGCAGCTACCCTTCCGTCTTTACAAGACGAACCGTCTCGTCTTGTGGCAGACTACGGTGCGGGCCAGGATATGTAAAGCGCGCTGGGCCCCGGAGAGGACCACCAGATGCCAGCCGATCTCAGCCGGGCCAGTCCGCCCCGTCGGCGAAGCGAGAGGTCGCGGATGGCCATCGTCACCGCAACGCGCGAACTGCTTCTCGAGCGCGGATTCGACGGTTTGAGCATCGAGGCGGTCGCGGCCCGGGCCGGCGTGGGGAAGCAGACCATCTATCGCTGGTGGCCCAGCCGTCCCGCGCTCGTCGCCGACGTGATGCTCGAAGACGCCGACAAGATCCTCGCTTCGGTCGGCCATACCGATGACCTGGCGGCCGACCTGGTGGCATGGGTACGCAAACTCGCGGCCACTCTGACGACGGCCCGCGGCTCGGCCATGCTGCGGATCTTGACCGTTGCCGGTATGGAGCACGAGGACACCGGCGACAAGCTTCGCGCAGGCTTCAGCAAGCCGCTGCACGACAGCGTCCGAAGCCGGCTGCTCGCCGACGGTATCGACGATGCGACCGCCGAGTCCGCCGCGGACGCCATTGTCGGCGGCGTGGTGTATCCGATCCTGTCTGATGCGCAACGGTATCCACGACGTCGCGCCGAACTGACCACCCGGCTCATCGTCGCAGCCCTCGACAACCGAGGATAAGCACATGACCGAAGACGCGGCGAGCACACGCGCATGGCAGTTCTTCCAGGAGATGCTGGGCAACGTCACCAACATCGTGACCGAAGACGCCGAATCACAGCGGGAACGCCTCGAGGGGCTGCGGCTGATCGCGCGGGTCTCGTCGCTCTGCTCGCAGATGGCCGTCGAGGTCGACCTGGACCGGCCGTCGTTCTTCGACATGTGCTCCGACAACCGGATGATCGGCGGCCCCAATCCCGACGGCAACTACTACCTCGCCATGATCCGCGGTGACCGGAGCTACCGGATCACCGGCACCCGGGGCACCAGCGCCTACCTCGGCCTGCAGATCCTCGCCGGCACCGGACTGACTCCGCGGCGAATGTCCAACTACGTCAGCGATGTCGACCTGGCGCTCAGCGACCGGAAATTCGCGATCGTGCTCGCCGCAACGGAGCCTGCCGATCTGGCCGGCGCGCAATGGGTGCAGATCCCCGAGGACGCATCGTCGGTCGTCGTCCGCGAGTACATCGGTGACCGCGCCACCGAAGAGTTGGCCAGACTCCACATCGAAGCACTGCAACCCGGTCCGCTCACCCCCCTCACCGACGACGAGCTCGCCGGCCAGTTCACCGCGATGGCCTGGTCGTTGATGAAGCTCGCCACGCTGCACCGCACCATCAAGCCCGAGCTCCTCGACAGCCCCAATACCCTGCTCACGGCCCAGGCCGCCGACCTGGGCGCCGCCGACACCACCCCGGACAACCTGTACATGATGAGGACGTTCCGGCTCGACCCCGGCCAGGCTCTCGTACTCGACATCGAACCACCCGACACCCGGTACTGGAACGTCACGCTGGAAAGCATCTTTCACGAGTGCCTGGAGCCGCGCCGCCGGCACAGCTCGGTGACCAATCGCGCGGTCCATCCCGACGCGGACGGGCGGGTGCGTATCGCGATCTCCGCACAGGACTACGGCTTTGGGCATTGGCTCGACACCGGCGGCCGCCATCGCGGGTTCGTGGTCCTACGCTGGCTGGACAACCCGACCCCGCCCGACGTCACGGTGTCGGTCCGCCGTGTTAGTTCAACGCGTGAGGCGCGGCTGTGACGCTGCAGGAGCGATTCACCCCGGAACGGCTGATCGCCACCGCATGCGAGGAAGCGGGCAGCGACGACTTCGGCGAGGACGGCTGGCAGCCCGGGCTGCACCGACTCACCGAGGGCCTGGTCAATGAGGCGCGCCTCTCGGCCATCGGCGTGGAGATCGCGAACCTCGACATCATGCGCTCGCTGAAGAACCGGCTCGACATCATCGCGTGGCGCAAGCAACACCCCGAAATCGCCGGCGAGCCAATCACTCAGCCGATCTTCATCCTTGGGCAACCCCGGTCCGGAACCACGATCCTCTACGACCTACTCACTCAAGATCCAGACCTGCGCGCACCACTGACCTGGGAGGTCGATGCGCCCTGTCCGGTCCCGCGGCCCGAGACCTACCACGACGATCCACGCATCGCGCAGGTGCAGGCCAGCATCGAGATGTCCGAACACATCGTTCCCGGGTTCCTGGCGTTCCACCCGATGGGCGCTCTCGTCGGGCAGGAGTGCGTCCGGATCACGGCCAGCGAGTTCACCAGCATGATCTTTCCGGTGCAATACCGGCTGCCGAGTTACTCACACTGGCTGCTGTATGACGCCGACTACGCCGGCGCTTACCGCTTCCACCGAATCTTCCTGCAGCACCTGCAATCTGGCGTTCCGGGCCAGTGGCTGCTGAAATCGCCCGCACACCTGTGGCAGCTGGATGCCCTGCTGGCCGAATACCCCGACGCGCTGATCGTGCAGATGCACCGCGATCCGCTCAACGTCATCTCGTCGATCGCCGCGCTGACCCACCACCTGCGGCGGATGTGCAGCGACGAGTCCAACATCGCCGAGTGCGCGGCGCAGTCGTACGAGGAGATCGTGGTTGGCCTCGATCGTGGGATGGCGCTGCGCGACAGCGACGCTGTGCCCGCCGGCCGCGTGATCGACGTGCTGTTCACCGACTTCATGAAAGATCCGTGGAGCACGATCAGCGACATCTATCAGAAGCTGGGCCGCGAGCTGCGGCCCGATGCTGAGCAGAACATGCATGACTTCCTCGCCGCGCATCCCGGGGACGGCGGACGCGGCCGCTACACCTGGTCGGACACCGGCCTGGACGTCGATGAGGTTCGCGAAAGGGTCAGCGCTTACCAGGACCGCTATCAGGTACCGACCGAGCAGTTGCGCTGATCGGCGTGCCCCTGTGGATGGATTGAATTCTCCGGATGACCGGTCCGCTTACACTTCCGGTCGGGGTGTTCACCGCGCGACTACCTGTGTACAGTCCTCCAGTACATGCAGTAAGCGATGAAGCTCGCTGATGCGCCGTCCGGCTGATGCGGCCGGAAAAATGGCGCTGATGGCTTCTACCCCCGGGTCGTCGACACGGACGACCCGCACCGAGAGGTAGGAGCTGGGCATGGGTAACACAGTATTGCTTGAGTTCTGGCACAACGTCATCCACAACCTGTTCAAGCCACTATTGCTGTTTTTCTACTTCGGCTTTCTAATCCCAATTCTGAAGGTGCGTTTCGAGTTTCCACAGCCGCTGTATCAGGGCCTGACCATGTACCTGCTGCTGGCCATCGGCTGGCACGGCGGCGAGGAGCTCGCCGCAGTCAAGCCGGCGAACCTCGGCGCCATCGCCGGTTTCATAGTCGTCGGCTTCCTGCTGAACTTCGTGATCGGCGGCCTCGCCTATCTGCTGTTGAGCCTGATGACTGGCATGCGGCGAGTCGACCAAGCCACGGTCGCAGGCTATTACGCGTCCGACTCCGCTGGGACCTTTGCCACTTGTGTGGCCGCGCTGACCGGCTTGGGTATCGCGTTCAACGCCTACATGCCAGTGATGCTGGCCGTCATGGAAATTCCCGGTTGCCTGGTGGCGCTCTACCTGGTGGCGCGACTGCGGGGCAGAGCGATGGATTCCGAAGGCAACATGCCGGGAGAGCCTGACTACACTGCACCCGCGGCGATCGGAGCCGGGCCCGGCACGGCGATGCGGCCGGCGCCCGGGCAGAGGCTGAATCCGGGCGGAACACAATTTAATTGGACTGAAG
>NZ_DATJYB010000117.1:0-21938 GCF_035499775.1 Mycobacterium sp.
TGCGCCCATCTATCACGCCGCACCGTTGAAGTGGTGCGCCTCGGTTCAAGCTTTGGGTGCAACGGTGGTGTTGATGGACCGATTCGACGCCGAGGAGACGCTGGCGGCGATCGAGCGGTTCCGGGTCACGGCGACCCAGCTGGTCCCGACGATGTTCGTGCGGATGCTCCAGCTGCCCGACCGAACGCGCGCCGCCTATGACGTGTCCTCGCTGCGGCTTGCCGTGCACGCCGCCGCGGCGTGCCCGCCTGATGTGAAGGACGCGATGATTTCGTGGTGGGGACCCATCCTCACCGAGTATTACAGCGCCACCGAACAACACGGCACCACGGTCATCACGACGAGTGAATGGCGCGCCAAGCGGGGATCGGTGGGCAAGGCCGTGATGGGCGTGCTGCACATCTGCGACGACGGCGGCCGCGAACTACCGCCCGGCGAGGTGGGCACCATCTACTTCGAACGGGATCTGGCTCCCTTCGAGTACCACAATGATCCCGAAAAGACCTCCGCTTCACGGCATCCCGTGCACGACAACTGGTGCACCGTGGGTGATGTCGGCTACCTCGACGAGGACGGCTACCTGTTTCTCACGGACCGCAAGGGTTTCATGATCATTTCCGGCGGCGTCAACATCTATCCCCAGGAGATCGAGAACGTCCTGG
Source organism: Mycobacterium sp. (assembly GCF_035499775.1). Classification (GTDB taxonomy): domain Bacteria; phylum Actinomycetota; class Actinomycetes; order Mycobacteriales; family Mycobacteriaceae; genus Mycobacterium. The sequence continues at coordinate 663 of NZ_DATJYB010000117.1, forward strand.
CCTTGCATCCGAAGGTGTACGACGTCGCTGTGATCGGTGTGCCGGATCCCGTCATGGGAGAACAGGTCAAGGCGATCGTCCAAGTACGCGAAGGTGTCTCACCATCCGATGACCTGGCAGCAGCGATCATCGCCTATGTCCGCGACCGCATTGCCCACTACAAAGCACCGAAGTCCATCGACTTCGTCCACGAATTACCAAGGTCTGCAACCGGAAAGCTCGTCAAACGGATCCTCATGGATCGCTACGCGAATAGGAGTACCAATGTCTGAGTTCACCGGCAGGCGTTATGTCGTCACCGGGGCCGCATCGGGAATCGGACACGCGGTGGCCGAGAAGCTGCTGCTGGCCGGCGCCGAGGTCTACTGCCTCGACCGCAACACCCCGGCCGCAGCGGTTACCCGTCACATCGAGATCGACCTGTCGAATCCACGCAGCATCGATGCCGCAATTGAGCAACTCGACGGCCAGTTCGACGGCTTGATGAATGTGGCCGGCGTGCCCGGTACCGCTCCGGCGGACCTGGTGCTGGCTGTCAATGCGCTGGCGGTACGACAGTTGACCGAAATGTTCTTCGACCGGCTCAAGCCCGGCGGCACCGTGACGACGGTGTCATCAACGGCCGGGTTCGGCTGGCCGGCACGCCTGGTCGCAATCAACGAATTGCTGGCGACCCAGAACTTCGAAGACGGAGCGGCCTGGTTCAAGGCCAACCCGCAGCGGGGCAATGCGTACAACTTCTCCAAGGAAGTCACCACCGTCTACACGATGGCGATGGGCCTGATCGCCGCGTACGGCGGGTTTCGCATCAACGCTGTGCTGCCGGGGCCGGTGGAGACACCGATCTTGGCGGACTTCGAGAACACCATGGGCAAGGCCACACTCGACGGCCTGAAAGGTCTACTCGGGCGGCACGCAACCCCTGAGGACGTCGCCGACGCGATCGTCTTCCTCGCCTCCGACGCGGCGCGGTGGATCAACGGGCATGCACTTGTCGTCGACGGTGGGGCGACCGGCGCGGTTCTCACCGGGGTCATCCCGGCACCGGAGATCTGAAATGCCAAGTCAAACCTCGTCGTCGGACGCCATGACACTGGTTGCCGACTTGCGCCGGGTACACGCGACGGGCCGTACCCGCGATCTGGCATGGCGCCTTGAGCAGCTGCGCGGGATTGAGCGGTTGTGCGACGAGCAGGAAGCCGAGATCGTCGCGGCACTCGCCGACGATCTCGGCAGGCCGGCGTTCGACGCGTGGCTCGGCGACATCGCGTCGACCAAGGCGGAAGCGACCTACGCGCGCAAGCACCTGAAGAGCTGGATGCGCCGCCGTCGAGTCTTGCTGCCGCTGAACCAATTACCCGGACGAGGCTGGGTGCAGTACGACCCACTCGGCGTGGTCCTGGTGATCGGGCCGTGGAACTATCCGCTATATCTGACCTTGGCGCCGCTCGTGGCGGCGGTGGCCGCCGGAAATTGCGCCGTGCTGAAGCCCTCGGAACTGGCCCCGACGACTTCGGCGGTGCTGGCGCGTCTGGTGCCGCAATATCTGGACCCAATCGCGATCCGGGTCATCGAGGGCGACGCCTCGGTCACTCAGGCACTGCTGGCACAGGGTTTCGACCACGCGTTGTTCACCGGGGGTACCGAGGTCGGTAAGAAGATCATGGCCGGCGCCGCACCGACGTTGACGCCGGTAACGCTCGAACTCGGCGGTAAGTCTCCGGTCATCGTGACCCGCGATGCCGATCTCGACGTCGCCGCTCGGCGCATCGCCTGGGTGAAACTGCTCAACTCCGGACAGACCTGCATTGCCCCCGACTACGTCCTGGCCGAGCACTCGATCGCCGACGAGCTGATCGACAAGATCGTCGCCAACGTGCACCAATTCCGGTCCGGTGACAGCGATTCGTCGTTGCGCATCGTCAACCAGCGCCAGTTCGATCGGCTCGTCGCACTGATCGGCACCAGCGACGGCAAGATCGTCACCGGCGGTCGCTGGGACAGTTCCGCATTGCGCATAGAACCCACGGTGATCGTCGATCCGTCGCCCGACGATGCGGTGATGACCGATGAGATATTCGGGCCGATCCTGCCGATACTCCGGGTCAACTCGCTCGACGCTGCGGCACGTTTCGTCAATAGCCGACCAAAACCCTTAGCGCTCTACATATTCACTCCGTCACGGCTGATCGCGAGAACACTTCTCGAGCGGATCCCGTCGGGTGGTGCGGCGGTCAACCACGTGGCCATGCACTGCATGGTCCCCCAGTTGCCTTTCGGCGGTGTCGGTGCCAGCGGGATGGGTGCCTACCACGGCCGGTGGGGATTCGAGGCGATGAGCCACCGACGGGCCGTTCTGGCCAAACGCGCGCGGCCCGACCTGCGGGTGGTGTATCCGCCGTACACCGACAGAGCTGCACGATTCATGCGAAAGGCACTCTGATGCAACGCCTCTCGAGTCTCACGGTCGTCAGCTACCACCGAGGGCTCGACATCGGCATCGTCGGTGACGCTCAAACATTGCCCGAAGCTTGGGATTTGATGGACGACCTACGGCAAGAGCTGGCCGACCTGTCGGCCCTTGCCGACACCGAAAAGAGCAGCGAAGCATGACTTCTACTCAAGAAGCCCCTGCATTGGCACCCGGCGCGGGGGTACGCGAGTTCACGGCCGACCTAGTCGTAAACCGCCGCGACGCGGCGGCGGACGGCGTCGCGGTACTGGATCTAGCAGACCCACACGGCGAAGACCTGCCTGATTGGGAGGCCGGCGCCCATATCGACCTCCTGCTCGACGACGGGCTGGTCCGTCAGTATTCGCTGTGCGGCGACCCACGCGACGCCAAGTCGTGGCGAGTCGGGGTCCTGCTCGACCCGAATAGCCGGGGCGGCTCACGTCACGTCCACGACAACCTCGTCGAGGGTGTCAGCGTGCGAGTCCGGGGACCCCGCAACCATTTTGCGCTCGTCGACTCACCGCGATACCTGTTCATCGCCGGCGGGATCGGGATCACCCCGATCATCGCGATGGTCAATTCCGCGCAGCAGGCCGGCAGCGATTGGACACTGATCTATCTCGGCCGAAGCCTGACGACGATGGCGTTCGCGCAGACGCTGTCCGACGCCCATGGTGATCGGGTCACGCTGTGGCCGCAGAACCAGAATGGCCTGTTCGACCTGGGAGAGGTCCTGGCTGAGCCAACCGATCAGACATTGGTGTATTGCTGTGGGCCCGAACAACTTCTGGCCGCAGTCGAAGAGCACTGCGTCAACTGGCCCGAAGGCAGCCTGCACATCGAACGATTCGCAGCCAAGACGGCGTCCGAAGAATCCAGCGGCGGATTGGACAGTTTCCAGGTGGTCTGTCAGCGCTCGGGAGCGACCGTGGAAGTGTCGCAAGATATCTCGATCCTGGAGGCGTTGGAGGATGCCGACATACCGATTCTGTCATCCTGCCTCGAAGGAGTCTGCGGAACCTGTGTTGCCACCGTCGTTGAGGGCACGCCGGATCATCGCGACTCCATGCTCACGGAGGCCGAACGCGCCTCCGGCAACAAGATACTTACGTGTGTATCCCGTTCCGGCAGTGAGAAGTTGGTGTTGGACCTATGAAGGTGAACTACCCCACCAAATGCTGGTATGTAGCCGCAACGTGCGACGAACTGGCGACGGGTCCGGTGGGTCGACGATTGCTCGACCGCGACATCGTTGTCTGGCGATCCTCGCGAGGCCAGGTTGGGGCGTTCGACGACCGCTGTGCGCACCGAGGCTTTCCGCTGTCGGACGGCCATGTGGTTGATGACCAACTCATCTGCGAATACCACGGCTGCGCATACGCCGCCGACGGGTGGTGCATGCGCGTCCCCACCCAGCCCGATGTCCCTGCTCCAATATCGGGAAACTCCGCACACGCATCCCGGTCGCTCAGCTATGGCGACTGGCGGTCCGGAGTCGAGTTCCAAGCCGACGCCGCCGCATTGCGAATGCGGGAGATCGTCGCGGTCATGCTCGCCAAAGAAGCAGGCTGCTCCGCACTGCGCCCCGGTTGGGCGACACCAAGGCCCTCCCACAAGTCGAATACCAGCCCTGACAACCACTCTGAAAGGAGCGCTCGATGAGCACCGCACCCAACCTCAAGGACGTCGACCTGTCCACCGTCGACCTGACCGACCTGTCTTATTTCAAGGACGGCCCGCCTCACCCGCTTTTCGCGCGCATGCGCGCAGAAGCCAGTCCGCATTGGAACGCACTCACCGGTGACGAGCCAGGATTCTGGTCATTCACCAAAGCCGCTGATATCGCGACCATCAGCCGCGACCCGGCCACGTTCTCGTCGGCGCGCGGTGGCGTGTTCGCGACCAGTCAGGGCGCGGTGCCTCCCGAGGCGATGGCCGAAGTGATACTCGGCATGGATCCGCCTCGCCACACCAAGCACCGCAACGTCGTGCAGGCCGTCTTCACGCCCAAGTTGATCCGCCAGAAGGAACAGAACATTCGCGCGACCGTCACGACGCTCATCGACGACGTGATCGAAAAGGGCGAGTGCGATTTCGTCGATGACATCGCCGTCGAACTGCCGTTGCAGGTGATCGCAGACATGCTGGGCGTACCACAGGACGACCGCCGGCAACTGTTCGCATGGACCAACACGCTGTCACGGGCCGCAGCCACCGCCGACCCGCAATTGGGCCTCGGCGCCCTCGTCGAGATCGGCGGATACCTGAGCGGACTCACTGCCGAGCGGCGGGCCAATCCTGCCGACGACCTGATCTCCCGGCTGATAGTCACCGAAGTTGACGGCGAGCGGCTCAGCGAGGACGAGGTCACGTTCTTCTTCGGCATCTTGATGTTCGCCGGTAACGACACCACCCGAAACACCGCGTCCGGCGGCATGCGCGCGTTGATCGAAAACGACGGTGAGCGTCACAAGCTGGTCGACAACCCCGACGCCATCCCCAACGCCGTCGAGGAGATGCTGCGGTGGGTCACACCCGTCATCTACTTCACCCGGGTGGCTCAATGCGACACCGAGGTGGGCGGCCACCCGATACAGGAAGGCGAACGGGTCGCCATGTGGTACCCGGCGGGATCCCGCGACCCGGAGGTGATCGAGGACCCCGACCGATTCAACGTGTCTCGGCAGAAGCCTCCGCATCAGGCGTTCGGAGGCGGCGGAGCACACTTCTGCCTGGGGAACTCCCTTGCCCGCCTCGAATTACGAATCCTTTTCGAGGAACTGATGCGCCGCACCCCGGATATGCAGTTTTCCGGGCCGATCACCCGGTTGGTATCGAACTTCTCCAACGAGTTGACCTCAATGCCAGTGACATTCACTCCGGGCAGACGCTACGACGGCACATACCGATGACCATCACGACGAAGTTCACCGCGCCCCGGTCATCGACGGCTGGCGCCCACCGTGCCAATGATCATCGAGACTCGCGTATCGGCGTTGGTGGTCAACACGCCTCGCGCAGATGCACCAGCGACGTCAGCTACTGCTACCGCCGCCGCAGCTGCCCCCTCCACAACCGCTTCCGCCGCCGCAGCCAATTCCGGCGCTGCAACCGCTTCCTCCGCCCCAGCCCCCGCGCCGACGGCGTCGGTCCGAACCCGCGGACCAGATGTTCTGACTCGGTGAGTCCGGTCGCGTCCGTGACGCCCACTGCCCCAACCCGAACAGCCCCAGAAAGAAGAGCAGGGACGGAATCTAATCCGACGACTCGTCGGAGTCCTCGGATTCGTCGGACTCCTCAGTCTCGTCGTCGTGGTCGGACTCATCGAGCTTGTCTGCGAATTTCGTCAAGAGCCCAGCCAATTCACGAGCCTCGCCAGGCGCTAACACATCGTCGAATAATTGTTCGTCGCCTTCGGAGATGCGCTCGAGGTAAACCGCGTTGTCTTTTGCGCCGACGTCCCATCGGCCGCCCTCGCGACTAACCATCATGCCGCCTTCCGACTAGTGATCTGCCGCTGAGCCTGACGCGCACCCAGCTTCTGCTTTGTCTACCCACTTTCTCCGAAGTACAACGCTCCTTGGGTGTTCGCAGGTGAAGTCGCTGTGCCACGCGACCGCCGAACCTCTGGCCGCCACCCTCACCCTGATTCCCGATGCTTGGCAACACACACGTGACTCTGTTCGATTTCACAGCTCGCTTCCATCGCCCACTAGAAGTCGTGCTATACCGTCGCCTCATTGTGGAGTTTCGAGGCGCTGACAGGACGCGACGATGGCAGTTGGCCATCGCAATCGTCGCGGTGCTGAGTTTATTCGCGGCCGTCACCACAGGTGGGGCGGCGCGGGGCTCCATGCACGCCCGGGTTGGAGCACCGCTGCCCGCGACTTGGTCACACGGGGCCCATGGCGGCGCGAATCTCGCCCACAGCGACAACTTTCAACCCACCAGCTTTCTTGTTCATGGCTCGTCACCATCGCATCAGAAGCCAAACAAAACCGCATGGATGACGCGCGATCGGCCGCCGACTTGGACCCGCATGTCGCCACAATCGGTCTGGTCGCCATTGCCGGCTTCGTTTGCCCCGTCGAGGCTTGCCTTAGGTTTCGAGCAGGGCCGCTACTCCGGTGCGCCTGCGCCTGCGCCTGCCGTCGTCGATCAAGGTATCTTGACCAAACTCTGCGTCGCCCGTCGCTGATAGCTCAGCGCCAGGCCTTCTTGCCTTTGGCTTCGCGGTTGTGAAGCCGTCGGCCACATTCCGTCCCTCACCGCGACCGACAGCATCGGTCGACTTCACCCAACCTATTTACCTTTTCGGGAGAAATCATGTTCTTACGCAACAACTCACACCAGACCCGTCGCGACTCACCACAGCTAGCAACGGATTTCGCGATGATCTGCACGGCCGCGACAATCATTCTCGGCTCCTATGTGCTGGGAGCAGCTCCGGCCGGCGCCGACACCAACCCGGGCGGTGACGATCCCAACCCGTTCACCAGCCTTGGCTGTGGCTGCGAAGACACGACTCCACACGACAGCCCGGCTCTGATGCAAGAACTGCAAAGGGGAATCCAGGCGGCGCTGTCTGCCTCGCCATCCCAGCCGACGGACCAGTAAACCCCGGCCACAATTCGCAGTGTTACGAGGACCAGCCTTGACCACCGAGCCACAGCGGCGGCTCCTGACCGTTGTACATGCTCTTGGGCTGCCATCGTTGTCTGCGTAACAGCCGACCGGCGTGGTGCTCGGCCACGTCCTTCAGGTACTCGACGTCGTCGCTGGTCCACGGGTGCTGGCCGGTCCCGTCCAACGACCACCTGGGTTGGCCGTCCTGCTCGTAGCGGGTTATTCGGTAACGCCAGGCGACGTGCCTGCCCTTGGCGTCAACCTCCCAGTCCAGCAGCCGCGGTCGGAGAGCCTCGGGCACCGGCTGAAAAAATTCCGGGAGCGTTATGCGGATCTCGACAAACTCGCCACCCATGAATCGACGGTACCAGGACACTTGCTTGCGTGAGTGGTTCTACCTGCGAAGATAACGCCTTTATGCTCATGCCGGCGGGGCCACTTCCGAGCGGCACCTGCCGTTTTACCTGCCAGTCCTTTGGCGTCAGCCGAAGGCTTCCAGGGGCCGCGGTAGGTTCAGCACCAGTTGTGCTTCTTTGGTGATATCGACGCTGACAATTCTGGAGGCGCCGAGTCCGTCGAGCAGGTCGCTCAGCGGGCCGCCGTGCCGACTGAGCGTGACGTCGCGCGGGAAGCTGCGCTGGGCGAATGACAGAGTGTTGGACTGCACCGACGTTTGGTTCCATTGCCCGTCAACCAGATGGACCATGGTGTTGGTTGCCATCCGGGACTGTGCTGGGACGTCGGTGAACCTTGGCAGTGGTGCGTGCAGTGCCAAATCCGGTTGGCCTGTGGGACCGGCGATTTCGGCCCGCACGGTGTCGCTGATTTTCACGCTGATATCGGTGCGCCACTTGGGTAGCTGGTAGCCGCTGACGCCGCGGACCCGGGCGATCTCGGTGGTGACGGGCAGGGCCAGTACGTGGGCGTAGAACTTCCTGCGCCGTGTCGCGTTGAGCAGTTCGAGCTCGGGCATTAGGCCGGATACCACACCTCGCTGACCGGGCTTTCGGATCACGACCGCGACGGACACCTCGTCGTAGGGATCGTTGTCGCAGACCGAATACGAGAAGAAGGTCAGTGCCGCGACCCCGTAACCGGGGACCGCGCGCAGTGGCTCGAGAGGTTCCGGCAGCATCGCTGCCAGACGGTCGAACGGGGCGAGCATGTTCGCCTGAACGATGCTCGCGCGGTAGTAGAAGTTCGGCGCCCAAAGTGGCCCGACCCGCGAGTCGACCTGGACCTTCGGGATCCTGCGAAACCAGTCGATGTTTCCCACGGCAGGATCTTGTGCCACCTCGTCGAGGTTCGGGTTTGATCGGTATCTGTCGTAGTACCCGTCCTTCGGCACTTCGACGGTCTGGCCGGCGAATTCGACCTCGATGAGTTGCGTAGCCATGGTGGACCTCGTCCTTCGTAGGGATTGCGCAGGCCGACTTCAGCTTTCGGGAGCGCCGACCGATAACGTCAAGATTAGACACGCGATAGGCAGAGCCACAGGTGACGGATGGCCAATAAGTTGTGAGAAGTGGCCAAATCGATGTTTGTCGGAGGCAGGTCGGCAAGAATCAACCTGGTCCGAAGTCGACACTTGCCGCCTGCGATGCGCGGCGGCCCAATCTCCTTGAACGGCAAGAAAACAGCGAGCAAGAGGAAGCAACCATGACCACATTCACGGCCCGTTCGGCAGATGGTGTCGATAGCGTGTTTCTGCGGGAACTGACCAGCCGGGTGCAGGCCGCCGACCCCGATTCGCGTCTTGAAGTCATTAACGCAATGACTGGTGGTCTGCTCGGGGACGTCCCGCGTTGCACTGGTGCCGATGTGGCTGCCGCGGCCACGCGAGCCCGGGCAGTGCAACCAGAGTGGGCTGCACGGCCGGTAAGCGAACGTGCCGCCATGCTGCTGCGCTTTCACGATCTGGTGCTGCAACGCCAAGACGAGGTGCTCGACCTTATCCAGCTCGAGAATGGCAAGGCGCGCAGGCACGCCTTCGAGGAGATCATCGATGTCTGCATGGTCTCCCGCTACTACGCACACACCGCCGAGGACTACCTGGGCCCGAAACGCCGGCGGGGCGCCCAACTGGCGCTCACCCAGGTGTGGGAGCTTCACCACCCCAAAGGGCTGGTGGGAGTCATCTCGCCGTGGAACTACCCGCTGACCCTGGGCATCAGCGATGCGCTTCCGGCGATCGTTGCGGGCAACGCCGTGCTGACCAAACCCGACCAGCAGACGCCGTTTTCGACGCTATGGGCGGTACGACTGCTCGAAGAAGCTGGAATGCCAGCAGGTTTGGTGCAGGTCGTCACCGGGTCCGGCGCCGAGCTGGGCACCCCGATCATCGAACAGTCCGACTTCCTGATGTTCACCGGGTCTACGGCCGTGGGTCGCAACGTCGCGGCACAGGCCGGTCAACAGCTCATCAACTGCTCAATGGAACTGGGCGGCAAGAACGCTTTGCTGGTCCTGGACGACGCCGACGTCGGCAAAGCCGTCGACGGCGCGGCACGCGCATGTTTCTCCAACACCGGGCAGCTGTGCATCTCGATCGAACGAATCTACGTCCCGGCGACGTTGTGGGATGAGTTCACCGCCCGGTTCGCAGCTGCCGCAGAGGCAATGAAACTCTCTGCGGCCCTTGACTATTCTGCCGATATGGGTTCGCTGATCTCCGAGAAGCAACTCAAGACGATGAGCCGCCACGTCGACGACGCGGTGAGCAAGGGCGCCGTCGTCCTCGCCGGCGGCCGGGCGCGCCCCGACCTCGGACCGTTCTTCTACGAACCCACCATCTTGTCCGACGTGCACGACGGCATGATCGCGTACGCCGACGAGACATTCGGGCCGCTGGTCTCGCTCTACCGCGTCGAGAGCGAGGCGGAAGCAATCGAAAAGGCCAACGACAGCCCCTACGGCCTCAATTTCAGTGTCTGGACCTCCGACCCGAAGCGCGGCCGCCATGTTGCCTCCCAGTTGCAGGCAGGTACCGTCAACGTCAATGAGGCTTACGCGGCAGCATGGGCCTCGGTCGACGCGCCGATGGGCGGCATGAAAGCGTCCGGCATGGGGCGTCGCCACGGCGAGCACGGCATTCTCAAATACACTGAATCCCAAACGATTGCGGTGGAGCGCCTGCTGCCGGTCGGTGCACCGAAGTGGCTCGACCCGGGCCGCTATGCGTCGATTATGACCGCCGGTCTGCATCTCCTTCGGCGTATCCCTGGCGTCAAATGACGGAGGACCCGAGGCTCCGCATAATGGCCACCGAATTCGAGACAGGGAGCCCGCGATGCGCAGCAACGCAATGAAAGACACCGCAGCCAAATTGATGAACTTTATCCACCGGTTGATCCTGACGCTCAGCGGGAACAGACTGCTGATCAGGCCTTATGGGATGCCACTGGTGGAGCTCCACACCACAGGGCGTAAGTCCGGGCTGCCCCGGTCCTGTTATCTGACTACACCCGTTCATGATTCGGACCGGGTGGTACTGGTCGCATCGAAGGGCGGCGACGATCGCAACCCCGATTGGTACCGAAATCTGCTGGCGTGCCCTGAGGCCGAGCTGGTAATCCACGGTACTCGGCGAAAGGTGCACGCACGCAACGCAAGCGCACAGGAGAAGGCCGATCTGTGGCCGAAGATTATCGCCGCATATAAGGGTTACGCGGACTACCAACAGCGGACTAGCCGCGCCATACCCGTGGTGATCTGCGAACTGCAACGGTGACACAGCGTCACGGAACCCGCGGACAGGAAGATCCGATACATGCCCAATCAGATCGTCATTTTCGGGGCTACCGGCTACACCGGCGGACTTGTGGTCGACGCACTCAAGCGGCGCGGGGTGCGCCCGGTGCTGGCCGGCCGCGGAGCCCAGCGTCTGGCCCGACTGGCGGACCAGCACGGCGGCCTGGACTATCGGGTTGCCGATGTCAGTAACCCCGCCAGCGTAAGAGCCCTGGTCGACGCGGGTGACGTGCTGATCACGACCGTCGGCCCGTTCGAACAGTTCGGCTACCCCGTCGCGCAGGCTGCGGCCGATGCAGGCGCCCACTACCTGGATTCGACCGGTGAGGTCGGCTTCGTTCGTGAACTACAGCAACGGCACGACACACGAGCCCGTGAGCTGGGTGCCGTCGTCGTGCCGGCGTTCGGCTACGACTACGTCCCCGGGATCCTTGCGGGCGCGCTCGCCGCAAAGGCCGGCGGTGCAGGCTCTTCCAGGGTTCGCGAGATCGAGATCGGCTATTTCGCTATCGGTTCTCTGCGCAAAGGACTCAGCCAGGGCACCCGAAAAACCATGGCCGAAGGGCTGATCCTGCCCGCGGCGGTATGGCGCCACCGACAGCTCGTCGACGAAACCACCGCACGGCATGTGCGTGAATTCCCAGTGCGCGCAAAGCGCAGGAACGCTTTCCTGGTCTCGGGTACCGAGGTGCTTTTCCTGCCGCCCCAATTGCCCGACGTCGACTCGGTCACGGTGTACAACGGCTGGTTCCCCCACCTCAGCCGCGCGATGCAACTCGTCTCGACAATCGCCAATACCACCGCGAAGCTTCCCCGGGGCCGCAAACTCGTCGAGTCGTTGACGGCACGCACGGTCGGTGGCAGCGGTGGTCCCGATGGGGCCGAGCGGGCCCGCACACTGAGCCACGTCGTCGCGGTGGCGCGCGACGAGTCCGGCGACGCCGTTGCCGAGGTCCACCTCGAAGGCCCCAGCCCCTATACATTGACCGGCGAGCTGATGGCCTGGGCCGCGGATCGGCTCGCTTCGGGGGGAGGCAAGACGCCCGGCGTCGTGGGACCAGTCGACGCGTTCGGGCTCGACGAGCTCGTCACCGGCTGCTCAGGCGCCGGTCTGGTACAGGTCTGAGTCGTCGGCACCGACGCGCCAACAGCAAGAGCGGCTCAGCCTTCCAGTACCGAGACGACCTTCTTTGCCGTCTCCTTGGCGGAACCCGGATTCTGGCCCGTCACAAGTCGTCCGTCGACGACAACGTACGAGGAGAACGGAATGAGGCCCTTTTCGTAGCGGGCGCCGCGCTTCTTCATCTCCTCTTCGGCGTTGTAGGGCACCAACTTGTTGACCCGGGCCAGGACCTCCTCCGACCAGGCGAACCCGGTGAGCTTCCGCCCGTCGACCAACAGCGAGCCGTCCGAAAGCTTGGTGTTGAGCAGGCCGCAGTAGCCGTGACAGACGGAGGACACGATTCCACCGTTCTCGAAGATCTCGCGCGAGATGCGTTGCAGGCCTTCGCTATCGGGAAAGTCGAACATCACCGCGTGACCGCCGGTGAAGTAGATTGCATCAAAGTCCGCCGAGTCGATCTCATCGGGTGAGGCGGTGCCGGCCAGCAGGGCCATCTTCGCCTCGTCGGCCTTCCACGCCTTCGCGCTCTTGTCGTAGTTCGGAAACTTCAGCGAACGCGGCTCCAGCGGTGAGGCGCCCCCTTTCGGGCTGACGATCACCTGTTCGTAACCCGCCTCGGCGAAGACGTGATAGGCGTGCGTCAGCTCCGAGAGCCACAGCCCGGTCGGCTCGGACGGATCCTCGTAGTGCGAGACGTTGGTGACGACGTTCAGGATGCGCTTGGTCATGCTCCAAGAATTCCGTTGACAGCCTGCCGGTGCCACTAGCTGGCCACTTCTCACAACTAGTTGGCCATCCGGCACCTGTTGTGCAGGGTGCGCTCTTCTCTAACCTCGATGGAGTAACGCACGATTAGGGCAATCAGCGAGGTACGAGCACGTGAGGTTCCTGTGACTACGCACGACGTCCTGCGCTCACCGGCGGGCGTGGCTCTGCTGGTAGACCTGGCGGCAGAGCACGGAATGCCCCACGCTGACTCGTTGCTCGGCACACCCCTGACCAGGGAGGTACTCGACGATCTCGATGCCGAAGTCCGCTTCCGTGATGAGCTCCAGATCATCACGAATATCCTTGGCACGCTTGATGATGTTCCCGGCCTGGGCGTCGAGGCAGGTCTGCGCTGCCATGCGGCATCGCCCGGCATCTGGGGGCTCGCGCTCATGAGTTCCCGGACATTGGGAGACGCGATGTCGGTGGGTATGTCGCTGGCCGCGCTTAGTTTCTGTCTTTGTCGACTCAGTGTCTCTGCCGACCCGGCGGAGAATTCCGTTCGGTTGATTCTCGACCCTGCGGCCCTCCCGATCGGTTTGCGCAGGTTTGCCGTCGAGCGCGACAGCACCGGAATCCAGACCCTGCAGCGCGACCTGCTCATGACGCCCGATCTCGAACTGCGGGTCGCGTACACGACACCACGACCAGCAGAAGACGTGGTGCAGAAGTACGTCGACGTGTTCGGCATTGAGCCTGAGTTCGGCGCTACGGAAAACTGCCTCATTGTCGACCGGGAGTCCTTGACCAAGCCACTGCCCAATGCGAATCGTTACGCGCGTTCGATGGCACAGAAACAAGCTATCGAATTGCTGCGGAACAGATCTGCACGTGCCGGCGTCGCGGGCCTACTGCGCGACATGATGCTGGCGAATCCATCACCAGTGCTCTCGCTCGAACAGGCAGCCCGGCAACTGACTGTCAGCTCACGTACCCTGCGGCGGCACCTGGCTCAGGAAGGCGCGTCACTGCGGGTATTGCAGGAAGAGGTGCGCGAGGCACTCGCCGAGGAGCTACTGGTCAGCGATGGGCGTCCCGTTGCGGAAATTGCTGAACGTCTTGGCTATTCGCAGGTATCCAGCTTCACCCAGGCCTTCCGGCGCTGGAAGGGAGTCGGCCCCCGAGAATACCGGCAGCAAGCGCGGACACGATGACCCCACCCAACCTGAATTCCAAACGCTCGGCCGCGAGTCTGGTGGTGATGCTCGACTGGGCCGCTCAATTCGGCTTGACCGCCCGACAGTGTCTTGCCGGCACCAGGGTTGCGCCCGCAGCTGTCCGAATCTCCGATGCCGAGGTCAGCGGGCAACAAGAACTCAAGGCGATCGCGAACATCGTCGCAGCGCTTGGGGACCGGCCCGGCCTCGGCCTGCAGGCGGCGGCCAGATATCGGGTCACCGCGTTCGGGGTATGGGGATTTGCCATCCTCAGCAGCCGGAACCTCGGCGAGGCGATAGACGTCGGAGTGAGATTTGCGCGCCTGGGCTACGCCTTCTGCACATTCGAGACGCGTCGACACGGCGACGAGCTCTCGATCGTCGTCGACGCGCGTTCCGTGCCAGCGCCGCTGCGCAGGTTCGTGCTCGAGCGTGACGTTGCGGCCATCCCCAATTTGTACCGTGAGATCCTCGGCACGTCGCCGCGACCGGGCCGTATCTCGTTCGCTCTCCCCGACCCGGGGCAGGCCATCGAGCTCTATGAAGAGATGTTCGGCACGGTGCCCGAATTCGACGACACGGAAACCTCCGTCACCTTCTCCGCGGAACAGTTGAATGTGCCACTCCCGCAAGCGAGTACCCACACCGCCAAGCTCGCCGAGCAGCAATGCCGAATGCTGCTCGAGCAGCGTGAAGCCAGAACGGGCCGCGCTGGTCTGGTGCGTGATCTGTTGCTGGCCGACCCCGCTCGACCACCGAGCCTTGCACAAGTGGCGGATCGGCTGTCCTGCAGCACCAGGACGCTGCGAAGGCAACTGGAGGCGGAGGGTACGTCATTCCGGAGACTGCTCGACGAAGTGCGCCAACATCTCGGGACGGAGTTACTCCAAAGCGGCATGACCGTCGAGCAGGTGTCGAACCGGCTGGGATACACCGACGTCAGCAACTTTTCGCACGCATTCCAACGATGGAAGGGCGATAGCCCGCGAACCTACCTAGCCAGCCGAAACAAATCGATGTATACGCGCCGGACCATGACCGGAACCCAGACCGGAAGGCCACGCGCCAGCGGCGCGCCGCCATAGTGGAGACATTCCCGTCAGCCCTACCAACCACAACCCGACCCAGGAGGAACGCATGTCTGTTGTGCTCATTACCGGTTGCTCGAGCGGAATCGGCGCGGCAACCGCCGCCGACCTTGCGACGCATCGCCACAACGTGTACGCCACTGCGCGGCGGCCCGAGACCCTGAAGTCCTTGGCGGACAAGGGGTGCCACACGCTCGCGCTCGATGTGACTGACGAGGAGTCGATGGCTGCCGCGGTGGCTGCCGTCGAGAAGGAAGCCGGATCGATCGACGTTCTGGTGAACAACGCGGGCTATTCGCAGTCCGGAGCCGTCGAGTCGATCCCGATCGACAGCATCCGCAAGCAGTTCGAAACGAATGTGTTCGGCCTGATCCGGATGAGCCAACTGGTGCTCCCGGGGATGCGGGAGGCGGGCCATGGACGCATCATCAACATCGGGTCAATGGGGGGCAAACTCACCTTCCCTGGCGGGGGCATCTACCACGCGACCAAGTACGCGGTCGAAGCCCTCTCAGATGCGATGCGGTTCGAGGTCCAGGGCTTTGGCGTACAGATCGTGCTCATCGAACCCGGGCTTATCACCACCGGTTTCGCCGATACCGCCGTCGAATCGGTGGGCGACTTACAGGACGGACCGTACGCGGAGTTCAACTCCCGTGTCGGAGCGCTCACCGCCGAGATCTACACGAGTTCGGTCGGCAAACTCCTGGGCGGTGGTCCGGATTCGGTTGCCAAAGTCGTCCGCCGGGCAGTCGAGGCCAAGCGACCGAAGGCGCGCTACACCGTCACTCCCAGCGCAACGCTGGGCATCCTGCAGCGCCAACTGACCCCGGACAGGTTATGGGACCTGGCGATGCGCACCCAATTCCCGGTCCCCGGTGGCAACTAACTCCTAGCTCCCTCTCGAAAGGAAGATGCATGTATGCGATAACGCTCAACGGTTTTGGCGATCCGGAGGTGATGGAGTGGGCCCAGGTGGACGACCTGCCCGCACCGGGCCCCGGGGAGGTTGCCATCGATGTCGTGGCCGCCGGGGTGAACCGGGCTGATGCGATGCAACGTATGGGCTTGTACCCGCCACCGCCGGGTGCCAGCGAGATCCCCGGCCTTGAGGTGTCCGGTGTGGTCGCTGAAGTCGGTGCAGGAATTGAAGATTGGGCTCCCGGCGATGCGGTGTGTGCGCTGATGGCCGGCGGAGGGTACGCCGAACGGGTAAATGTGCCTGCCACCCAAGTGCTACCGGTGCCGCAGGGCGTCAGCGTCACCGCGGCGGCAGCGCTGCCGGAGGCCGCCGCCACCGTATGGTCGAACGTCGTGATGACCGGAGGCCTACAACGTGGGCAGACGCTGCTGATTCACGGCGGCGGCAGCGGAATCGGCACCCACGCAATACAAGTGGGCCGCGCGATGGGCGCCAACGTGGCAGTGACCGCCGGAACGCAGTTCAAGTTGGAGCGCTGCCGAGACCTTGGCGCACAGACTTTGATCAACTATCGGGAACAGGATTTCCCGGCAGTGGTCAACGCTGAATACTCCGGCGCCAACGTCATTCTCGACATTATGGGCGGCAGCTACCTGCCCAAGAATGTCGAGGCCCTCGCCGAGAATGGCCACCTGACCATCATCGGGTTGCAAGGCGGGGCCACAGCGGAACTGAATCTCGGTGCGCTGCTGTTCAAACGGGGATCGGTGCACGCGACGAACCTGCGTCGCCGACCCGAGCAGGGTCCCGGCTCCAAGGCCGAGATCATCACCGAACTGCGGCGGCAGCTGTGGCCGATGATCGCTGAGGGCGCCGTGGCGCCGGTCGTCGCCGCCGAAGTCCCGATCACCGATGCAGCAGAGGCGCATAAGCTGCTCGACTCCGCCCAGACGGTAGGAAAGGTGCTGCTGAACGTGCGCGAACCCTGAGAACCGCAGCAGTGTTAGCGTCATCGGCGTGACCCTCAAAGACATCGCCCTGACCACCCTCGACGGCAAACCGGCTACGCTCGCTGAATTGTCCAACGGCGCAACGCTGATCGTGAACGTAGCCTCCAAGTGCGGACTTACTCCGCAGTACACGGCGTTGGAGAAGCTGGCCAACGACTATGGCGACCGTGGCCTGACGGTCGTCGGGGTCCCGTGCAATCAGTTCATGGGCCAGGAACCGGGCACGGCCGCTGAGATCCAGGCCTTCTGCTCGACGACCTACAGGATAACGTTCCCGCTGCTGGAGAAGACCGACGTCAACGGCGAGAACCGCCACCCGCTCTACACCGAGCTGACCAAGACGGCCGATTCCAACGGCCAAGCAGGCGACATTCAGTGGAACTTCGAGAAATTTCTGGTCGCACCCGACGGTGAGGTGGTCAATCGGTTTCGGCCCCGCACCGAACCAGACGCGCCCGAGGTGATCACCGCTATCGAGGCCGTGCTGCCCCGATAGCCGGCACGCGCGTGAACCACCCGGCCGTCTCCGACGTCGTTCTATACATAGGAGGCAGTAACGATGCGCAACTCAGACCTAGCGTGGGTGGCACTGGCCGGAGGCGTGGCGGCATACGACCTGATCGCCACTGACGACGAGCAGTTGACCAACGCGGCCCGCCGCTACTTCAAGTCTCAGCCGATTGCCACCGCGTCGATGATCCTGGTGACTGGTCTGCACCTGGTCGGCGGCATACCGCCGTGGTGCGACCCGATCACGCTGACCTTCGCCGCGTACCGGCGACTGCTGCGGCAGTTCTGGCTTCGGCAAAGGGCCTCGCAGCGCGACGGCCTGGTGGCTCCGACGGCCGTCGACAAGCTCGCCGCCTGAAAGCGGCGCCCGTCGCCGCTAGGTGTACGGTCGACCCCGGATAACGCATAGCGAAAAGATCGACGTGCGATTCGTCCCCGTTCCGCGGGATAAGAAGCAAACCGTTCGACCCCTGCCAATCTTTAAGGACGTGCGCCATGGATTTTCTCGACTTGTTTTCTCACCGCCACGAGCCTGAGATTGTTTATTCGGACGATAGCTCAACCACCGCAGTGCAGCATCCCACCTTTTCAGATCGGCCCGAGGCTAATGCTCCCGACGGTACGACGCCGTCGCGCGAGGCCTAGACACACCAATGGGCTGGTGCGATTGCGCACCAGCCCATGGTTTCGTTCCGGTTAGCTAGACCGCGGACACGCCGACGGCCTGCGGACCCTTGGGTCCTTGCTCGACCTCGAACTGGACACGCTGGTTTTCCTCGAGTGTCCGATATCCGGTGCCGCGGATCTCGGAAAAGTGGACGAAGACATCTTTCGCGCCACCATCGGGGGTGATAAAGCCGAAGCCCTTTTCACCGTTGAACCATTTCACAGTTCCCTGTGCCATCTACCTTACTTCTCTCATTCAGAGGGATGCACCAAAAACATCCGCGCGCAGTGTAACAGGATCGTCGGCGGTCGAAAAATCATTGGTCCTTGGTCGGTCGCGTGTCACCACTTCGCCATAACGCCGGAACTATTTCGACACCCCAGCGTTTCGTTGCGGGCGGCCGGGCCCGCGACGACGCGGTTGCCCGGCGCCACCCGACCTGCGACGCACGGAAGATTGCGGTGGGGTGGCCTTGTGGGCCGGAGCCCGGTAGGGGGCAATCTCACCGACCAGCGCATGCACTTCGGCGGAGTCAGCGGTCACTTGCTGCGGAGTGACGCGGATACCGGCCTTGCGCAGCAACGCCTGGGTGTCCGTGCGCTGCTCGGGCAGCACCACGGTGACCACGTCGCCTGCGTTTCCGGCCCGCGCGGTACGCCCGGAACGATGCAAATACGCCTTGTGCTCGCTGGGCGGATCGATGTGGACCACCAACTCGACCTCGTCGACGTGCACGCCGCGCGCGGCGATGTCGGTTGCCACCAGAACCCTGGCCTCACCTGCGCTGAACGCAGCAAGATTGCGATCGCGTGCAGGCTGAGAAAGGTTGCCGTGCAAGTCAACTGACGGTATCCCAGATTCGGTGAGTTGCTTGGCAAGTTTGCGGGCGTGATGTTTGGTGCGCATGAAGAGGATTCGCCGCCCGGTGCCGGAGGCCAGCCGACGCACCAGCTCCTTCTTGGCTTCGGCGCCGGCGACGTGGAAGACGTGGTGGGTCATCGCGGACACCGGCGCGTTCAGCTCATCCACGGAGTGCAACACCTGATTGCGGAGGAACCGGTTGACGAGTTTGTCGACGCCGTTGTCGAGGGTCGCGGAGAACAGCAGCCGCTGGCCTCCTGCCGGTGTGGCGGCCAGGATGCGGGTGACACCGGGCAGAAAGCCGAGATCGGCCATGTGATCGGCTTCGTCGATCACAGTGATCTCGACGGCGTCGAGGCTGATCAAGCGTTGTTTCATCAGGTCCGCGAGCCGACCCGGGCAGGCCACCACGATGTCGACGCCGGTTTTAAGGGCAGCCACCTGCCGGTTCTGCGGTACGCCGCCGAAGACAGTGGTGACCCGCAGGTTTGAGGCGGCTGCCAACGGCTGCAGCGTCGCGGTGATCTGGGTGGCCAACTCGCGGGTGGGGGCCAGCACCAAACCCGACGGTCGCGACGGGCGCCGCTTGGCCGCCGAGAGCCTGCTGACCAACGGAATGGAGAAGGCGAGTGTCTTTCCGCTGCCGGTCTTGCCGCGGCCCAGGACGTCTCGGCCGGCGAGCGTATCGGGCAGGGTCTGAACCTGGATCGGGAAGGGACGGGTAATGCCGGCCGCGGCGAGCACGCTGACCAATGGTGCGCGCACGCCGAGATCGGCAAAGGTCTTGTCTGTAGTCACTTTTCGGTGCCTTTCAGGCATCGGGTGTGCCGGAACGTCGCGAAGGTGCGCGCCGAGTCAGCACAAGCTGGCGAGATTGCCGGTGGGCAAAATCGATCGCCGCGAGACGGTAGTGCTGGATGCACGGATCATCTGAACGCGGTGTTTGTGCCCCGAATTTCGGGCCGGCACCGGTGGGATGAAGGAGCGTTCCACGACGTGTTGGCAGCTGTCACATGAGGCCAACGTTGCCCCCCAGTCTATCCCACCCACGAGCGAGGCCCTAAACACAGCACAACAACGTGAGCAGCGTCACCTATCAGTTCATCAGCGTCAAGGCGTGCGCGCGCCGCAGCTTTCCCGACGGTGTCTTGGGAATCATCCCCGGCTCCAGCACCACCACGTTGCGGGGCCGAACGTCGACCTCGGCGAACACCTCGTGCGCCACCTGCCGCTCGATGCGGCGGACCTCGGCGGGATCCTGGTACTCCTTGGATTCGACCGCGACGGCAAAGGTCTCGCGGGATAGACCGGCGTCCAACCGAACGGCGACGGCGCATCCCGGACGGACTCCCGGCACCCGCGCAGCGGCGCGTTCAATGTCGGTCGGATAAATGTTGCGTCCGGCCATGATGATGACGTCTTTGAGCCGTCCGCAGACCACGATGTTGCCGGTCTCGGTGAGATAGCCCAGGTCGCCGGTGTCGTACCAGCCCTGATCGTCTTGTGCCGAAACGAAACCGGCGAGCGTGGTGTATCCCTGTGTTACTGATTTCCCGCGCACCTCGATGACGCCGACGCCGCGGGCCGACAGCACGCTACCGTCTTGGTCGACGATGCGCGCCTCGAGGCCTTCCAGCGGTCGCCCGAGAGAAACCAGCCGCCGGGTGCGGCCCCTGGTCGCCGGGACGGCCCGATGCAGCACGGACAGCAGATCGGCGTCGACTTCGTCGACGACCATGCCGTCGCCGCATTTGGTGAACGAGACCGCCACCGTCGTCTCGGCCATCCCGTAGGCGGGCACGATTGCCTCCGGGTTCAACCCGAACGGCGCGCCGGCGTCGCAGAGGTCCTCGACGTCGGCGGGCTCGACCGACTCGGCGCCCGAAAGTGCCCACCGCAGCGAAGAGAGGTCGAACTGGCCGGGCGTAGCCTGCTTGCGCAACCGCTTGGCGAACAGCTTGTACGCGAAGTTGGGTGCGGCGGTCAGAGTGCCCTTGTACTTGTCAATCAGCTTGGCCCACAACAACGTATCGCGTAGGAAGTCCATGGGCGTGACCTTGACGAGCTCGACGCCGTAGTACATCGGCACGGTCAGGTAGCCGGTCATACCCATGTCATGAAAACAGGGCAGCCAGCTCACGATCACGTCCGAATCCATGTCGACGTTCGCGCCGGCAAACATCGCCTCGGCATTGGCCACGATGTTTGCGTGGGTGATGCGAACCGCCTTGGGAAATCCCGTCGATCCGGAAGTCAACTGCATGAATGCCAAGTCATCGTCGTCGGTCTCAACCGGGTCGATCCGGCGGCTGTCGAGCAGTTGACCGATGGTCACCACC
>NZ_DATJYB010000118.1:0-2542 GCF_035499775.1 Mycobacterium sp.
CCGGGCTGCACGGGTGCCGACGGCGCCACGATCGCCGGTCCGGCGGCAACCGGAGGGCCGCCCAGGTCGTCGCGCGCACTCCCGGCCGCAAACGCCGCGTAGACCAGCGCGGCGGTGCCGGCCGGCCACATGAACGTCGCGGCCACCTGCAGCGGTTTCCGGGCGTAGAAGACCGGCGGCGCCTGGATGACGTAGGCAATCCGGTGGTCACCGCTCAGCGGGATGGCGTCGAAATTCAAGTCGCCGAAGCGCAGGCGGACCAGCACCGCCCCCACCGCCGCGGCCAACCCGACCGAGATCATCAGACCGACCCACAGCGCCACGACCATCTCGGGACCGCGCTGCGCGCGCCACTGCCACAGCAGCACCGGCGCCACCACTGCCAGCACGGTGAACAGCCCGATCAAAAGCGTCGGCGCCACGAAGAAATGCTGGGATTCGGTGCCCAGATAGTCGTGCACCCGGTCACCGGAGCGGGTGATTGCCACCACCGCGTGGATGGGCGGGGCGATCCAGGCCCATAGCCCGCCGATCAAGACACCGAGCGCCGATAGGCCCAGTACGACAACGATCGGCGCGCGGCGGCCACGCGATGAGCGGGGGACGGCATGCGGCACCCCAGGCACCACAGGCACCCCAGGTCTTGCCGGCCCGGTACGAAATATTGCTCCCGACGGCAGCGCGGGCATGGTGGGCTCAGGGCCCGAATGTTCGGTCACCGCTGCCCCTCTCCGTCGGCCGAGTCCACTTGTCCGTGCCGCGAGCATTGCACCCGCCAGCCGTCTGGGCGAACCTGCACCACCATTCGGCGCCCGCATTGCGCGCAGAATCGGGGCGGCTCGAGTCCCATTTGGGCCGCTGTCGGGCTGGGCGTACCCGCCAATTCGCCGGTGTAGACGTTGTAGACGCCGCCACTGACCGGAGCGCCCAGTTCTTGAGCCACGGTTTCCCAGTCTCTTACAAGGTGGCGTTGAGCGCCTTGATCGGCATCTGCAGATCCTCGAGCAGTTCCAGATCGGCTTCGGCGGGGCGGCCCAACGTGGTCAGGTAGTTCCCGACGATCACGGCATTGATACCGCCCAGGATGCCCTGCTTGGCACCCAGATCACCCAGGGTGATCTCGCGGCCACCCGCGAATCGCAGGATGGCGCGCGGCAAAGCCAGCCGGAAGGCGGCCACCGACTTCAGGGCTTCGCTGGCTGGCAGCACCTCGAGGTCGCCGAACGGCGTGCCGGGCCGCGGGTTGAGGAAGTTCAACGGCACCTCGTCGGGACCCAGTTCGGCCAGCTCGGCGGCGAACTCGGCGCGCTGCTCAAGCGTCTCCCCCATGCCCAGGATGCCGCCGCAGCACACCTCCATACCGGCGTCGCGCACCATCGACAATGTCTGCCAGCGCTCTTCCCACGTATGGGTGGTGACCACGTTGGTGAAGAACGAGCGGGCGGTCTCGAGGTTGTGGTTGTAGCGGTGCACGCCCATCTCGGCCAGCCGGTCCACCTGCGCGGCGCTGAGCATTCCCAGCGAGCACGCGATGTTGATCTCGACTTCGTCACGAATCGCCTCGATGCCGGCGCCGACCTGGGCCATCAACCGGTCGTCGGGTCCGCGTACCGCGGCCACGATGCAGAACTCGGTGGCCCCCGACTTTGCGGTCTGCTTGGCCGCCTCGACCAGGCTCGGGACGTCCAACCAGGCGCTACGCACCGGCGACTTGAACAGCCCCGACTGCGAGCAGAAGTGGCAGTCCTCGGGGCAGCCGCCGGTTTTCAGGCTGATGATGCCCTCGACCTCGACTTCGGGGCCGCACCAGCGCATCCGCACCTCGTGGGCCAGCGCCAGCAGTTCCTCGAGCCGGTCGTCGGGCAGCTGCAGTACCCGCAGCACCTGGTCCTTGCGCAATCCCTCGCCGCGCTCGAGGACCTGCTGGCGGGCTTCTTCCAGAATGTCGAGGTCTTCCGCGCCCCCGTCGGCTTCGGCCGTCGGTCGAGTTGCCGCTTGCGTCACCAGGTATTCCCCTAACATCTTTGCCCGTGGCCGTCGCATGCCCACATCTGCCTGAATGAACGGTGTTCAAAGTAGGGTAACGGCCGCAGCTCATCACAGCCCGTGGGGTATACGACGACCATGACTACTCCGCACGTCGAGTATGTGGCACACCACATGCTGCTGCTCGCCGTGCCGGCCTTCTTACCGGCGGTGATCGTCGTCGGCGTGATCTTGTACGTCGCGATGAAGGACCGGCGTGGCTCAGAAGATCAAGCAGCGGACAACACCGACCAGCGATGCCGGTGACTACGCCGGAGGCTCGACTGAGAGCCCGAGGGCGCGCACCGTGCTCGCGAGGTGAGTTTGCACCGCGTTCCGAGCCCCGTCGAGGTCGCCGTCGCGCAGTGCCTCGGCGATAACACGGTGTTCGTCCATGATCGTCGTCATGCGCTGCCGATCTCGCATCATAGAGTCTCGGATCATCCGCGTCTGACGGTCGCGCAGTGACGAGTAGAAGTCCGACAGAATGCGGTTCCCTGACTCTTCGATGGTGATC
>NZ_DATJYB010000119.1:0-16768 GCF_035499775.1 Mycobacterium sp.
AGCACGCAAACGCGGCCATATAAATCAGCCAGGCCGAAAAAAATCGCAGCCGGAATTCCATTTTCGTCGCCCCGTACCAGGGTGCGTTCATCATGTCCTCCGCTTCGCCCACCCCCGCTGGCCCGTCGGCGAGGGTGCACAAAATGCCGGCCGGACCGGCGTGTCTCCGTACATCTGTGCACCTTCGCGACGGCGGAAGCCGGCCGACCAGCGCACGGTCAGGCGGGCTAGTCGCCGGTCCGCTCGTATTTCACGTCTTCGTCCCATGAGCCCGCACAACCGGTGTCGACCACGGTTCTGTGTCCGTGGCCGGTTAATAGCGTGATGGGGTCGTGAGCCGGCTTCACCAGGGGAAATACCCAATTGATTTTCGTCTGCGGAGAACCGTAGCCGGCGCATGCTTTCTGGCCGTCGAAAGCGTAAGTCCAGTTTCCGTTCTCGAACGGCATCAGGTCATATCCCTTGTATTTATAGCTGAGGCAGCGCCCGCCTGTTCGCAGGCATTCGGTCTGCAAGGAGGTATCCCACGACAGCGGCTTGCGATCGTTCAAAGGCGTGAGCGTCGCATGGTAGTGGCCGTGCAAACCTTCGGCCGGAGAGGCGACTCGCGCTGGTTGATCGGCTGGGTCCGGAAGATCGTTGAGGTCGGCATCTCCCACCCGGGTGAAGGTGACGGTTCGCTCGGTGATGCAGTTGGATTCTGCGCTCTGCGCGAAATATTCGCCGGTGAATGTTCCATCGGATTGGGCTTGCAGTGTGATTACCGTCCAGAAATCGCCGGCGGGGAATTTGCAGCCGGTAAAGCCCGAGACGCCGGACGGCGCGGCGTTCACCGAGGATACGGCGACCGCATGCCACTGGCTGCCCAATTCGTCGAATACCAATGTCGATTGCAGGGCCGGCCCGCCCGTGGCCTTCGCTGTTGCTACGCAGCCATTCGAGCCGCATGCCGACCGCACGGCGAACTGCCCGGACGACGGCGTCCCGTCTTGATCCGGTGACCCATGAGTGGTCGATGCGCCGAAATCGGCGCGGTAGAGGCCGGTGAAGGGTCCGGTGTTCGCGATCGGGCCATGTTTTCCGTTGTTGTTGAGCACCATGACCAGGACGACAGCGATGACCAGCGCGATCACCCCCGCCCCAGACGCCAGCAGGATCAGATTGCGCTTTGACTTCTTTCGGCCTCCCGGCGGGAGCCCGGGCGGCGGTTGAAAGAAGGTGGGGCCAGGCGCCGGACTGTAGTGGGTCGGGCCGGCCGCTGGACTGTAGTGGGTCGGGGCGGCAGGCGGGCCGTACTGGGTCGGGCCGGCGGGCGGACTGTATTGGGGAGGGCCGAATTGATTCGGTCCGGTGGCCGGGGCGTACTGGGTCGGGCC
Organism: Mycobacterium sp.; assembly: GCF_035499775.1. Lineage (GTDB taxonomy): Bacteria > Actinomycetota > Actinomycetes > Mycobacteriales > Mycobacteriaceae > Mycobacterium. Next base: position 1,377 of record NZ_DATJYB010000119.1, read on the forward strand.
GGCGGTCGGCGGGTACTGATTCGGGCCGGTGCCCGGGGCGTATTGGGCGGGCGGCGCCGACCATGACGAGTGGTGGGGCTGCGGCGTCGGCCGGACAGATCGGGGCCCGGTGGTGCCGGTGCTGATCGCCGCGCGGGCGGCTTTGGCCAACTCTTTGGTTGTCGCGTACCGCTCGTCGGGGTTTTTGGCCATGCCCTTGGCGATGACGGCGTCCAGTTCGTTGGGAAGCTCGTGGCGCACGGTGGACGGGCGCGGCGGCGGTTGGGTCAGGTGGCCGCCGATCTGTTGTTCCATGCTGTCGCCGGGGAAGGGTTGGTTGCCGGTGAGGCATTCGTGCATCACGCACGTCAGGGCGTAGATGTCGGCACGATGGTCGGTCTGTCCGGTGGTCAGGCGCTCGGGAGCAAGGTAGGCCCAGGTACCCAGCACGTTGCCGGTGTTGGTCAGCGAGGTTTCCCCGGTGGCGCGGGCGATGCCGAAATCGATCAGGTAGGTGAAGTCCTCGTCGGCGACCAGGATGTTGGACGGTTTGACGTCGCGGTGGACCAGGTCGATGCGGTGTGCGGCGTTCAGGGCCGACGCCACCTGGTCGATGATGTGCACCGCGCGATCGGGCTCCAGCGGCCCGCCGGTCAGGATGGACTGCAGGTCGCGGCCTTCGATCAGGCGCATCGTCACATACAGCCGTCCGTCGATCTCCCCGAAATCGTGGATCGGCACCACGTGGGGCTCGTCGAGTCCGGCGGCCGAGCGGGCCTCACGCCGGAATCGCTCCTGGAACACCTCGTCGTTGATGAACTGCGCGGGCAGGACCTTGAGTGCGACCACGCGTTCGGTCACGGTGTCGAACGCGCGCCACACTTCGCCCATGCCGCCGCGACCCAGAATCTCGATCAACCGATAGCGTCCGAACGGCGTCCCCTCCACCACAACAGCCTCTCACTCATCGTGCGCTACAGCGACACCATAGAGTCTGGCCCACGTTTCACGGTCCCGGGGGCAAACGTGCGAACGGCCGGCCGGCCCGGCCGGGCCTTTACTCGCCGGTGCGTTGGTATTTCACGGTTTCGTTGAATGCACCGGCGCAGTCGGTATCCATTATCTGCATATGTCCCGTACCCGTTAATAAGGTGATCGGGTCTTGCGGCGGCTGCGGCAGTGGAAATTCACGATGGACTTTAACGTGCTCGGGCCCGACGTCCGTGCATTGACTCTTGCCGTCGAAATCGTAGATCCATTTTTGGTCCGCGAATGTGAGCCAGGCATATCCGGAGTCGTTGTGCTCGTAGCTGACGCAGCGTTGGCCCGACCGAAGGCAATCGGTCTGCACCGTCATATCCCATGATGACGGCGCGCGATTGTCGTCTGCCGCAGAAGTGATGTGGTAGCGGCCGTGAAATGCGCTGGCCGGCGACGCGGCTCGCGCCGCCTGGCCGACCGGATCCGGAAGACTCTTCAGGTCGACGTCTCCGACCCGGGTGAAGGTGACGGTTCGCTCAGACACGCAGTGTCTGCCACCCGACGCGCGGTATTGGCCGGTCAGCGTGCCGTCGGATCGTGGCTGGAGCGTGATGACCGTCCAGAACTCGGCGGGGGCTGTGCACCTGATGAAGGACGGGTCGCCCAGCGGCAGTGTCGTCACCGAGGTGACGGCGACCGCATGCCACTGGTCGCCAACCTGGTCGAACACGAATGCCTGCTGAAGCAGGTCACCCCCGGAAGCGGTCGCGGTGGCCACGCAACCGGTGGAAGGGCACGCCGATCGCAGGGCCCACTGCGCTGTGTACGCGTTCCCGCCGTCCGGTTTCCCGTTGGCCATCGAAGGGCCGAAGTCGGCACGGTAGGTGCCGGTGAAGGGTCCGGCGCTGGGCGGCGGCGCGGTGCTCGTCGGGCCGGTGGACGGGGTGCCGACCGGAGTCTTGTGATCGGTGAACGCCAGGACGGATACGACCGCGGCGATTATGACGACTACCGCCGCCCCGCCCGCCACGGCTATCCGGTTGCGTCTGCGGCTTCGTTGGTCTGGCGCAGCCGGCGGCGCTGCCGGAACGGGAGGCGCGAAAGCCGTTGCGAACCGGGTGGGTTCGGTGGCCGGAGCGAACTGGGTGGGCGGAGCGGACCAGCCGTGGCCTTGCGGGTGGCGGGTTTGCTGTGTCGGCCGCACCGGTTGGCGTCCTGCCGGTGGGGCGTTGAGGGCAGCGCGGGCAGCGTTGGACATCTCCTTGGTGGTCGCGAAGCGTTCGTCGGGATTCTTGGCCATTCCCTTGGCGATCACCGCGTCCAGTTCGGCGGACAGTCCGGCGCGCAGTGCCGACGGACGCGGCGCAGGCAACGTCAAATGGCCGCCGATCTGTTGTTCGGCGCTGTTCCCCGGGAAGGGTTGGCTACCGGTCAGGCATTCGTACAAGACGCAGGTCAGGGCGTAGATGTCGGAGCGGTGGTCGGCGGTGTTCGGGGCGGTGACCCGCTCGGGGGCAAGGTAGGCAAAGGTGCCGACCACACTGCCGGTACTGGTCAGGGAGGTATCTCCGGTCGCTCGGGCGATGCCGAAATCGATCAGATAGGCGAAGTCCTCTTCGGCGACCAGGATGTTCGATGGCTTGACGTCGCGGTGCACCAGCTTGATGCGGTGTGCGGCGTTGAGCGCGCTGGCCGCCTGGTCGATGATGTACACCGCGCGGCCCGGCTCCAGCGGCCCGTCGGCCAGGATGGCCTGCAGGTCGCGGCCCTCGATGAGGCGCATCGTCACATACAGCCGCCCCTCGATCTCGCCGAAGTCGTAGATCGGTACCACGTGCGGTTCGTTGAGCCCGGCCGCGGAGCGGGCCTCGCGTTGGAAACGCTGCTGGTACACGCCGTCATGGGCGAACTGTTTGGGCAGTACCTTCAGCGCGACCACCCGCGTGGTCACCGTGTCGAAAGCGCGCCACACCTCGCCCATGCCGCCGCGGTTCAGCAACTCGATCAATCGGTACCGTCCGAACGGCGTGCCGTCCACGTTGGCCTCCGTTACGAATTGCCGCCGCCGTGGCGGGCAGGGCCATTAATCGCCGGTGCGCTCAAATTTCACGTTTTCGTTATAGGACCGGGCACATGCACTGCCGATTACGTCCCTGTGCCCGTGGCCGGTTAATAACGTGATCGGGTCTTGCGGTGGCTGCGGCAGCGGTAATTCCCACGAAGATTTATCCTCAAACTCCTGGACACCGTTGCATTTGCTCTTGCCGTCAAAGTTCCACAGCCATTTGCCGTCCGCGAAGATGTAGACCTTGGTTTGTTCGGTGTCGTAGCTGACACAGCGTTCGCCGGTCCGAAGGCAGTCGGTCTGCAGATTGGAATCCCACGAGGCCGGCGGGTGGTTGTCCTGTGGTGTTCTCGTACCGTGGTAGCGGCCGTGCCACGCTTCGGCGGGGGACGCGACGCGGGGTGCTTGGGTGGCCGGGTCGGGAAGTTTGCTGGTGTCGACGTCTCCGGTGCGGGTGAAGGTGACGGTTCGTTCGGTTATGCAAGGGCCGACTTGGCTTGCCGCGCGGTATTGACCGACCAGTGATCCGTCGGGGCGCGCCTGCAGAGTGATGACCGTCCAGTATTCGGCCGGGAATGTGCAGTTGGCAAAGCCCGACACTCCGGCGGGCGCGGCCGGCACCGAGACCGCGCCGACCGCGTGCCACTGTCCGTCGAAGTCGTCCAAGACGAATGTCGACTGCAGCGTCGGCCCGCCCGAGACGGTTGCCGTTGCCACGCAACCGGCCGAACCGCATGCCGAGCGCACCGACCACTGCCCCGTCGACGGCGTCGCTCCCTGATCGAGTTTCCCGCCGACGCCCGACGGGCCGAAGTCGGCGCGGTACACGCCGGTGAACGGCCCGCTGTTCGGCGCTGCGCCGGCGCTGGTCGGTCCTGACGGGGAGGGGGTTCCGGTTCCCTGTCCGCCGCCTCCGTGATGTGTCACCACCAGGACGACGACGGCGGCGACGAGCAGCGCGACCGCCGCGGCCACACTCACCAACACGATCCCACGGCGTTTTCGCGGCTGTTTCTCACTACCCGACGGACTGGCCGACGATGTAGGAATTGCCGGACTGGAAGCCGGTTCCATCTTGACGGAGCTGAGAATCGGGCCGAGCTGGGTAGGGGCCGTCGAGGATATGTCGGACTTTTCGGCCTTTTCGGGCTGCGCGGGCTGTGAGGTCTGTGCCGGTTGCGCGGACTTTGCCGGCTGTGCCGGTTGCGCCGGTTGCGCCGGCTTTGGGTGCTGTGGCCGCGCCGGTGGCGTCGGCTGGGCCGGCAGTGCTTGCAGTCCGGGCCGTGCCGGCTGACCGGGTCGTGCCTGAGGTGCTGGCCTGACCGGCTGCGCGGGTCGTGGTTTCTGCTGTGCCGGCTGCACGGGTCGAGCAGGCGGTGCGGGTCGTGGTTTCTGCGGTGGCGGCGGTGCGGGTCTTGGTTTCTGAGACTGCGGTGGTGGCGGTGGCGGCTGGACGGGCCACGCCGGCTCGGGCCGAGCAGGGGGGGCGGTGATCGCCGCGCGTGCCGCGTAGGCCAGGTCCTTGGTGGTCTCGTAGCGAGCGTCGGGATTCTTGGCCATTCCCCGGCCGATGACGGCGTCCAGCTCGGCGGGAAGGTAGGGGCGGATCGCCGACGGGCGTGGCGGAGGTTGCGACAAATGGGCGTTGACCTGCTGTTCGAGGCCGCGGCCGGGAAACGGCTGTTCCCCCGTCAGGCATTCGTGCATGACGCACGCCAGCGAGTAGATGTCGGAGCGAGCGTCGGCCTCTCCCTTGGTGACCCGCTCGGGCGCCAGGTAAGCAAGCGTGCCTATCACGGTTCCCGCGGTGGTCAGCCCGGTTTGGTCCTCACCGCGCGCGATGCCGAAATCGATCAGGTAGGCGAAGTCCTCTTCGGCGACCAGGATGTTGGACGGTTTGACGTCGCGGTGGACCAGGTTGATGCGGTGCGCGGCGTTCAGCGCCGAAGCGATCTGGTCGATGATGTGCACGGCGCGGGCCGGCTCCAGCGGCCCGCCGCCCAGGATGCTTTGCAGGTCACGGCCCTCGATCAGGCGCATCGTCACATACAGCCGCCCGTCGATCTCGCCGAAATCGTAGATCGGCACCACGTGCGGCTCGTTGAGTCCGGCCGCCGAACGGGCCTCGCGGCGGAAGCGCTCCTGGTAGACCTCGTCGTCGGCGAGCCGCTCGGGCAGGAGCTTCAGCGCGACCACGCGTTCGGTCATGGTGTCGAACGCGCGCCAGACCTCGCCCTGGCCGCCCCGACCCAGCAACGCGACCAGTCGGTAGCGTCCGAACGGCGTCCCGTCCACGCCCGCCTCCCTCGCAACGTGCGGTCCAGCGCGACATAGATTCTCGAAAACAATATCGCGGGCCTGCAACGAAAGTACGCATACATGGTCGACGCCACCAGCAAAGATGCCTGTCGGGGCGCATCGACAGTGGGAGATGTGAGCCGCCTAAGGCACCTCCAACACCCGCAGCCCCAGTGAAAACAGCAGTCGCACATCGGGGTCCGCGAGTGAGGTGGACAGCAGCTTTTCGATTCGCCGCACCCGGTAGCGAACGGTGTTGGGGTGCACCTGCAGCCATTGCGCGGCCGCGGCGATGTCGCCGAAGCAGTCCAGGTAGGCGCGCAGGGTCTCGGGGAGTACCGGATCCTGAGCGCCCAGGTCGCGTACCCGAGGGTCGACGAGCCGCGGCTCGGCACCGACCAGCGTGACGATCTCGTCGAGCAGCACGGTGGTGCGCGCCTCGGCCAGTGAGATCACCTGTCCCAAAAGCGGATGACGCTCAGCGCTATCCAGCACGCGGTCCACCTCGGTACGCGCCGCGGCAATTGCATCAAGGCCGGCCACACCGGGGACCGGCGCGGCGATGGCAGCCCGCAGCTGCACGCCCAGTTCGGTGCGCAGCGAGCCGATCGTGCCGCGGGCCCACGAGGTGACCGACCGGGTCGTCGCGGCGGCAGGCAGCAGCACATAAATCCGCGATCCGTGCGACGCCACCTGCGCGTCACGCCGAAAAGCGCTGGCGCTCAACGCCACAACGTCGGCCAGGCGCGGCGGGCGGGTCGCGGTGTCTTTGGTGTCTGCGATGTCGAAGCCGATCAACGCGGCGTTCCGGTCGGCGGCGAGACCGAGCTCACCGGCGATGGCGGCGACGTCGACGGCGTCCGGCTCGGTCAGGCCCAGCAGCTGCTGCACGCGGCGCGCATGGGTGGACGGTCGGGCCGCCAGCCGCGAAATGATCCGGGCGGCAAGCACCGACGCGCCCCGCAGCATCTCGTCGGCGTCGTCGGCCAGCGGTTGGGACCCTTGCTGCACCCAGATGGTGCCGGCGAAGACGGGTGGCCGTCGCGCACCGGCCGGCGGCTGGTGGATCCCGATCGCCAGTCGCGGGCGCAGTCCCAATTCCGGCCTTTCGGCGACGCGCACCACCTCGCCGCCGGCCCGCAGCGCATCGAAAATGCCCCACTGGCCGATCCATTCGAGATGCTCGGGGGGACCGGCGCGACCCAGGATGGAGAGCCGCCGCAACTCGTCGGCTTCGTCGTTGGAGGCCGAATAGGCCAGCACATGCGACTGGGCGTCTTCGATGCTGACCATGCCGTGGATCCGGTCGGCCAGAGACTGCGCCAGACCGAACAGATCGGTGCCCGAATCATCCGTCGGGTCCGCACGATCGCCGTGATGTTCCAACACGTGATTGACCAACTGGTACAGCCGCTCCCAACGGGCCCGCGGCTCGACCGCCACCACCGCCGACCCGGCCGCGACCGCCTTGGCCACCAGGGCGTCCGACGGCTCCTTGACCAGGATCGCCACCGGCGCGCGCTGCACCTGCCGGTCGATCCAGCGCAGCGCCTCGGCGTCACTGACGCCCAGCAGAAAGAAGAGGTCGGCCGAGCCCGCCGCCGCCGCCAGACCCAGCCGGACGTCATCGGAATCGATCAGCGCCGCCGACGCCACTGGGAGGTCCAGGCCCCGTGGGGCTTCGACCAGGCTGACCAGGGTCGCATCCAGCGCCAGCAGCAGCTGACCCAGCCCGACGCCGGTCGTCCCCATGTTGTCCGATCGTACTACCCAGGATGTGAATCGTTGTCTGATCAGCCAACCGATCGAGGACCCGGGCCGGGGATCCTGGCAAGCATGGACGCGATCACCCGAGTACCCGCCCCAACCAACGAGCCGGTCCACGACTATGCCCCGCATTCCCCGGAACGCACCCGACTGCACGCCGAACTGGCCGCCCTGGCCGACCACCCGATCGACCTGCCGCACGTCATCGGCGGCACCCATCGGATGGGCGATGGCGAGCCGATCGACGTCGTCCAGCCACACCGGCACGCCGCGAAGCTCGGCACTTTGACCAACGCGGTGCATGCCGACGCCACGGCGGCCATCGACGCGGCCATGTCCGCCAAAAATGCTTGGACGGCAATACCTTTCGACGAGCGCGCCGCGGTGTTCCTACGGGCCGCGGACCTGCTGGCCGGGCCCTGGCGGGAAAAGATCGCCGCCGCAACGATGCTCGGTCAATCCAAGTCGGTGTACCAGGCCGAGATCGACGCGCCCTGCGAGTTGATCGACTTCTGGCGGTTCAACGTCGAATTCGCCCGACAGATCCTGGCGGAGCAGCCGATCAGCGGTCCGGGGGAGTGGAACCGGAGTGACTACCGTCCGCTGGACGGGTTCGTCTATGCGATCACGCCGTTCAACTTCACCTCGATCGCCGGCAACCTGCCGACGGCTCCGGCGTTGATGGGCAACACCGTGGTGTGGAAGCCGTCGATCACCCAGACCCTGTCGGCTTACCTGCTCATGCAACTGCTCGAGGCCGCGGGTCTGCCGCCCGGGGTGATCAACCTTGTCACCGGCGACGGCTTCGCGGTTTCGGATGTGGCGCTGGCCGATCGGCGGCTGGCCGGCATCCACTTCACCGGATCGACGGCCACCTTCCAGCGGTTGTGGTACCAGGTCGGCACCAATATCGGCCACTACCATAGCTATCCGCGGTTGGTCGGTGAGACCGGCGGCAAGGACTTCGTGCTCGCCCACGCCTCGGCGCGCCCGGATGTGCTGCGCACGGCGCTGATTCGCGGAGCCTTCGACTACCAGGGCCAGAAATGCTCGGCGGCGTCGCGGGCGTTCGTCGCGCATTCGGTGTGGCAGCGGATGGGAGACGATTTCCTGAGCGCCGCGGCGAGCCTGCGCTACGGCGACGTGACAGACCTGACCAACTACGGCGGTGCGCTGATCGACCGGCGTGCCTTCATCAAGAATGTCGACGCGATCGAGCGGGCGAAAGGCGCGCCCGGCGTCACCATCGCGGTCGGCGGTGAATACGACGACAGCGAAGGCTATTTCGTGCGCCCGACCGTCTTCCTGTCCGACGACCCCACCGACGTGTCCTTCGCGACCGAGTACTTCGGCCCGCTGCTCTCGGTGCACGTCTATCCCGACGACCAGTACGAGCGGGTGCTCGACGTCATCGATACCGGGTCGCGCTACGCGCTGACCGGGGCCGTGATTGCCGACGACCGCCAGGCCGTGCTGGCCGCACAGGACCGATTGCGGTTCGCGGCCGGCAACTTCTATGTCAACGACAAGCCAACCGGGGCGGTGGTCGGGCGCCAGCCGTTCGGCGGCTCACGCGGCTCGGGTACCAACGACAAGGCCGGCTCCCCGATGAATCTGTTGCGCTGGACCTCGGCGCGCACCATCAAGGAGACGTTCGTCCCGGCCACCGAATACACGTACCCGCACATGGGGTCGGACTGATGGCCGGAGTGTTCGCCAGTACGCTTCGTCCGGCGATCCTTGCCGCGAGCCGGACGAAGGGCCTGCGCCGCGCCGCCGAACGGTTGCCGGCCACCCGCAGCGTGGTGCACCGGTTTGTACCTGGCGAGACCATCGATTCCGTGTTGGATAGCGTTGCCGTGCTGCGGGATTCGCGGCGCTATGTCAGCATCGATTACCTGGGTGAGGACGTGACCGACGTCGACGATGCCACCGCCACCGTGCAGGCGTACCTGGCACTGCTCGATGCGCTGGATGCCGGGGCGGCTGGGGACGGGGTGCGGCCGCTGGAGGTGTCGGTCAAGCTTTCGGCGCTGGGGCAAGCGCTGGATCGCGACGGCAAGAAGATCGCGCTGGACAACGCCCGCACCGTCTGCGAGCGGGCCCAGCAGGTGGGCGCCGGGGTGACCGTGGACGCCGAGGACCACCGCAGCACCGACTCGACGCTGTCGATCTCCGGTGATCTGCGCGTCGACTTCCCTTGGCTGGGCACAGTTTTGCAGGCGTACCTGCACCGCACACTGGACGATTGCCGAGAGCTGGCCACCGTCGGGGCCCGGGTCCGGTTGTGCAAGGGCGCCTACGACGAGCCGGCGTCGGTGGCCTACCGGGACCCGGCCGAGGTGACGGACTCCTATCTGCGGTGTCTGCAGGTGCTGATGGCGGGCAGCGGGTATCCGATGGTGGCGTCGCATGACCCGCAGGTCATCGACGCGGTCCCTGCCATGGCTCGCGAATCAGGGCGTGGTGTTGGCGATTTCGAATACCAGATGCTGTACGGTATCCGCGACGACGAACAGCGGCGACTGGCCGATGCCGGAAACCACGTCCGCGTGTACGTGCCCTACGGCACCCAGTGGTACGGCTATTTCATGCGCCGACTGGCCGAGCGCCCGGCCAACCTGACGTTTTTCCTGCGGGCGCTGGCCGAACGTTCTGGCCGCTGAGCTTTCTCGGTCGGATTTTGACAATCTGGACTTATCAATCTAGGTTGTTAATATGGCTAGTGGTCCGAATGTCGACGAGCTGGGCTCGGGGTTGTATCACGGCATCGCACTCATTGCGCGCCGGGTCAAGCAGTTAGAAGCTCCCGGCGAGTTGACGCTGCCGGAACGGGCGGCGCTGGCGAGGCTGGACCGCGGAGGTCCCGCCTCAGCCGCGGATTTGGCCCGCGTCGAGCAGATCAGTCCGCAGGCCATGGGAGTCACGTTGAGCCGTCTCGAATCTCAGGGCTTGGTGCGCCGTGAACCCGATCCGGCGGACGGCAGGCGGATCGTGATGTCGCTGACTCGTTCGGGTTTGGGGTTTCTGCGGCACAAGCGCGATGTGCGGGCCCGTCAGTTCGCCAAGATCCTCGCGGAGGATTTCTCGGTCGCAGAGTTGAGGACGCTCGCCGCAGCGGTTCCTCTGATCGAACGCTTGGCTGACCGACTTTAAATCACGCTAGAGAGGCGAAATCATGCAACTAGGAGTACATTTCATCGACTTCCTGCCCGGTGCGCCGGAGAAGTTGGGGCCGACCCTGGCCGCGTCGGCCAGGATCGCCGAACAAGCCGGCGCGACGATGTTCACGCTGGCCGACCACTTCTTTCAGATGGAGGCCATCGGGCAGGCGCAGGATCCGTTCCTAGAGGGCTATACGTCACTGGGTTTCCTTGCCGGGCAAACCGAAAAAATCTCGTTGACCTTGCTGGTGACCGGCGTGACCTACCGCTATCCGGGAATCCTGGCCAAAACAGTAACGACGTTGGACGTGCTGTCGCAGGGGCGTTCCATGTTCGGCATCGGCGCGGCGTGGTACGAACGCGAACATCTGGCTCTCGGTGTCCCGTATCCGCCGCTTGGTCAACGATTCGAAATGCTCGAAGAGACAATACAAATCTGCGGGCAAATGTGGAGCGACAACGACGGGCCCTACGACGGTAAGCATTACCACCTCGCCGAAACCATCTGCCAGCCACCACCCATCCGCCGTCCCCCGCTGCTGATCGGCGGTGACGGCGAGAAGAAGACACTGCGCCTCGTCGCCGAATACGCCGACGTGTGGAACAGCACGGCCGCCACTCCAGCGGTGTTCAAACACAAAAGCGATGTGCTGCAACGACACTGCGAAAAGGTCGGCCGCGACCCTGCGTCGATCCGCAAGACGGTCGGCCTCGGCCCGCAGCTCGAGCCGTTCAAAGACACCGATGAGTTCATTAAAACCATAGAGAGCTACGCCGAAGCGGGCGTCGAGTTGATCAATGTCGGTCCGCTACCGGGCAACCCTGATCCGGTCGGATTCGTCACCCGCCTGGGCGACGAGGTGATACCCAGATTGGCGTCGCCGGGCTGAGCGGCGTCAATCGGGTTCGTCGTCATCGTCGGGTTCGAGGAGTTTCTTTGGCGTAGAGCACGATCCGCTGTCGCCAGCGGTGAGTCCCTTGCCCGCGGCGGCTTCCGGGTCGGCGAGTGTGGTGGACACGATGATCGCCACCGGCAGCCGACACGCACGCCCAGACGCCGATGCAAACTTACTATCGAGATTCGATCACCGACACCGTGCTGTCCCAGGAGTTGGCGACATAAACGGTGTGGCTGCCCGGGTCTACCGCCACGCCGTACGGGTTCTTGCCGACGCGCACGGTGGCGGTCACGGTGCGCGCCGAGCCGTCGATCACCGACACCGTGCCGCCCTCGTAATTGGCGACGTAGACGGTGTGGGTACCCGGATCCACCGCCACCCCCCACGGCTTCTCGCCGACGTGCACGGTGGCGATCACTGTGCGCGTCGAGGCGTCGATCACCGACGCCGTGCCGTCGCGGCTGTTGGTGACGTAGGCGGTGTGGGTGCCCGGATCCACCGCCATCCCGGTCGTTTCGTCGCCGACGGGCACGGTGGCGGTCACGGTGCGCGTCGAAGCGTCGATCACCGACACCGAGGCGTCGACGGTGTTGGCGACGTAGACGGTGTGAGTGCCCGGATCCACTGCCACCCCTTGCGGGTCCTTGCCGACGGGCACGGTGGCGGTCACGGTGCGGGTCGAAGCGTCGATCACTGACACCGAGTTGTCCTTGGCGTTGGCGACGTAGACGGTGTGGGTGCCCGGGTCCACCGCCACCCCGTTCGGCTCATTGCCGACGGGCACGGTTGCGGTGACGGTGCGCGTCGAGGCGTCGATCACCGACACCGTGGCATCGTCGTGGTCGGCGACGTAGACGGTGTGGGTGCCCGGATCCACTGCCAACCCGCCAGGGCCCTTGTAGGCGCGCCGGCCCTTGCCGACGGGCACGGTGGCGGTGACGGTGCGCGTCGAAGCGTCGATCACCGACACCGTGCTGTCACTGTCGTTGGTGACGTAGACGGTGTGGGTGCCCGGATCCACCGCTACCTCGACCGGGGCCCCGGCGGGCACGGTGGCGGTAACCCGGTAAGTAGGACCAGTCGACGGCGCAGCCGAGCGGGAACTCGCCGCCGGACCCTGACCTGCGGACGGACCCCGACATCCAGACAACACAACGGCACCGATGACCGCCACCACACCGGTGAGCACCGGGATCGGCACGAGCCGCCAGCGTTTTCGCGTTGGTTGATCATCGCCGCTGGCGGTCATGTGCGCTCTCCTGGGCATCTTTGTTCTTTTCTAGTGTGCGGCTGGCGCCTCAGGGCCGTGTGCGAGTTCGTCGAGTGCGTTGTCGTCGAGCACTCGGACCAGCCGGTGAAGGTGCCCGAGCCCGTCGCCGATTTCTGATCAGCCAACTCGAGGGCGCGGCCCGGCGCGGGACGCAGGATTCGAACCTGCTGACCTCCCTGTTGACGACAAGTGCACAACCCGAGCATTTCTTGGCGTACAGAACAATTCGCTGGGTCGGGCCTAGTCGACTTGGTCGTTAGGCGTACTTCGCCGTAGCGGGCGTGGTCATCGTCTCACCGTTGCGGGCGAGCGATCCGTGGGCCTGGCCTCCGAGCACGCGGCGGCATTTTCCGTCGGCTTTCCTATGGATCAAGGAAGTTCTGTTTCCGGCGCTAACGGTGGTGGTAATGGCGGTGGTGGCGGACCACCTACCGCTGTAGGAACTGGTGCCGGAACTGGCATACCTTCACCGGGAAGAACTGGTGCACTGGAAAATCCAGCCGGTTGCATATGGTCTTTGCACGCATTCGCAACAGGAACGAGATACCACTTCCAAGCGCCAGGGGGATTTGGCGCCGGCGCCATGGTGTTGTCGGGGCACCGCCATGTGCAACTGACACCGCCGACACCCGCGCCGCCCAGGCCTAGAGTGGCGCCTCCGGCAGTAGCCGCGCCAACGTCAACACCCACTCCTCCTGCCTCGCAGTGCATATGTGATCCATTGATTTCAGTGGGCCAATCACAGTAAGCCCCCTGGACAAGGAAAACGTTTGCCCCGGTGAGGACGGCCGGATAATCACACAAACCGGCATTCGCCTTCGCTGGCGGGAAAATAAAAATCCCACTAACTGCCGCCATCGGTACGAGCCAGATTTTATTCATGAACTACCTTCACCACCCTTTTGCTAAGTGATTACGTGGAACTTGATGAATTTCAGATCAGGCATTCTGTTCGTCAAACTCCTTCGGTGTTGGAGTGATAGCGTTTGCTAGTGCTGCAAAACGATCTCCAATTGTAGGCGGATCTAGATATTCTGGAAAGGCTGGCCGGACATTGCTGGCATCTTGTACATCGCCGGAATCCGGCGAGTTGTGGTGCGGCACAACAACCGACCAGGGATATGGGATCAGCGGGGTGGCGAACACCCACCGACAAGACTATTGGTTGCGGTAGACCACTGAAATACAAGTGGCCCAGATAGTTTGAGGCGACGCCAACTAGGCGAGCGCGCGTCGGTAGCGCACCTCGTCCAACTCGGCCCCGGCGATGGTCTTGGTCCGGCGTGCTCCGTCCAGCGCCCATCCGTCGCGCTCGTAGAACCGTCTGGCACGGACATTCCCGTCCAGCACCCACAGCGCGGCCTCGGTGAAACCGTCCGAGCGCATCTGCTCTCGGGCCGCCGCGGCCAGCAGCCGCCCCACACCGGCACCCCAATGCTGGGGATCAGCGTAAATTGCCAGCAGCTCAACGACACCTGTCAGATCGTCACCCCGGTACGGACCCGTCATGGCCAGGCCGCGAATGCCATCGCCGTCCACCGCGACCAAGGTCGTTGGCCGTTCCGGGTCGGTGCGCTGAAAGCCGTATTTGGCCGCCCAGACTTCCGGTTTGAGACTGTCGAGGTACGCCTGCGGAATCAGCCCCCGGTACGCCGCCTGCCAGGACCGGACGTGCACCCGGGCCACCGCCAGCGCGTCCTCGGGAATCGCCGCCCGGATCTCCGTCACCCTTGACGCCTGGTCCGCGGGCGATCGCTGGCGAAGCCACGCACCACGTGCGCACTCACGAACTCGGCGACGACATCGGGGTCGTCCATGTCGCGGATCGGCGATGCCGTGCTGAACAACGAGAACAGTATCCGCGCGAACCACTCACCGGCCGACTCGACGTCGAGGTCTTTTCGCACCTCGCCGGTGAGCCTGGCGGCCGAGAGATACGGCGCGAAGAAGTCGACACATTCGCGCAACAGCACCGCGGCGTCCTTGGTCAGCAGGAGGCTGATCGCGTCTTCGTCGAAGTACTCCTCGGCAGCGATGGCCCGCCGTGCCTGGGTTACGAAAACCGCTGCGTTGGAGAGCTTTTCCTCCAGCGAACTGCCGCGGTCCATCGCTCGCGACATCTCGCGATAGAACTGCTCGGAGGCCTGCTCGGCGCACGCCTCCAGGATGGCGCCCTTGTCCCGGAAATACTCGTAGATCGTGCTGCGGGATACGTTGGCCTCCTTGGCGATGTCGACGATCGTCGTCTTCAGCAGGCCGTGCTTGCGAAAACAGGCGTACGCGGAATCGAGGATGAGCTCTCGGGTTTCCGCCGCCGGGGACAACGCAGTCATGGCACCAGAGCGCCTCGGGGCACCAAACCGGCGTCGGCAGAAGCGAAGGCGTCGTTGACGTCGGCGAGATGGAACGGCTTGGGCATCAGCCGGCCGAACGGAAAACTGGTGTGCTGCAGGAACGACAATCCAATTGCCAGCGTGACCGGATCGTAGAACGACACACCGCGGATGGATTTGTTGCCGAAGACCAAGCTACTGGGGTCCATCTCGAAAGTGCGGCCCATCCCGACGTTACCGACCTCGAGCAGGGTGCCGCCGTTGTTGAGGAAGCCGACGCCTTCGGGAATGACACCGGGTACTCCGACGACTTCGAGCACCCAGTCGGCGCCGATGCCGTCGGTGTGCTTGTGCACCTGCTCGGTGACCTCCCAGGTCGAGATGCCGCTGGCGTCGATGCACTGCGTGGCACCGAAATCGGCTGCGACATCAAGTCGCTCGGCGATCTTGTCGATGACGATCACCTGCGACGCACCCGCCGTGCGTGCGACGGCAGCGGCGTTGATGCCCAGCCCACCCGCACCCTGGATGACCACGGTGTCGCCGAGCCGCACGTCGCGAAGCGCGAACAACACTTGGGCCAGTGCGCAATTCAGCGGCGCGACGGCCTCGTCGGGCAGGTCCTCGGGGACCTTG
>NZ_DATJYB010000120.1:0-13684 GCF_035499775.1 Mycobacterium sp.
GTAGTAGCCAGTGCATGCGATCAAATAGCCGCAGGTGTAGTGAAACCTCTCGCCGGTAGCTTCGCGGAGCTGATCGCCGCCGGTGATAAGAGTTCGTCCTGACTACGCATTAGGCGGCGGGACGCCCGGTGGGGGCTGCGGAGGCGGCGATTCTTTCCTACAGTCGGGCAAGAAGATCCATACGCCCCCCGTCCGCGTCCAGGTGATCCCGCACGCCAGGGGCACCACAGTGGGCGTATCACTTGGTGCGATCAGAGTCGCGATTATTCCGGCGACGATCCCTGGACGAATGAGGCGGGAAGCCAACTTCAATGCTGCGATCGGGTCGGCCATGGGTTTCCGCTCTGCTGGGAACCTGATCCTCAAGTCTGAAATGCGCCGCGGCGACGCGCAACTTGAAGGTGGGATGTTCCACGGGCCGAAGGGGTCGGGTGCGTCTCCTTGCCGACCAGTGAGCGACAGATTGGCTTGCCGCGCAGGAGGTTTGAATGCTGGCGCTGATAGGTGGGCACAAGGACACCCCCCCAACTTCCTGTGACACATGAGACTCACGAGGAACGCCCGGGGCGCGCCGGCTTCACCTGGTGAAGACGGGTAACCTCGCCCATCCGCGCACGCTCGAGGTGTGCGCGCGTTCGGCGTTGGCATAGTCGACCTCCCAGTCGGGCCAGCGCCGAAGGACCTCCTCGAAAGCCACCCGAGCTTCCATCCGGGCCAGCGCCGAGCCGAGGCAGAAATGCAGGCCCTGCCCGAAGCTCAGGTGGCTACCTTGACGGTGGATGTCGTATCGGTCCGGGTCGGGGAATCTATTTTCATCTCGGTTCGCAGAACCGTTGAGCAGCAACATGAACGAGCCCTCCGGAACGACACGACCGTAGTGTTCGACGTCGTTGGCCACGTAGCGCGCCTGCACCGGCGACGGCGGTTCGTAGCGCAGCGTTTCCTCCACCGCTCCTGGGATCAGGGACGGATCGGCGACCAATTCAAGGCGTTGATCGGGATGATCTGACAGCAGTTGACCCATGAAACCGATCAGGCGGGCGGTGGTCTCGTTCCCGGCGCCGGCGATCATCGTGGTGTAGGCCAGCACCTCGGTGCGCGACAGGGGCCGCCGCCTACCGTCGGCCTCCTCGATCTCGGCCTGCAGCAGATCGGTCATCAGGTCGTCCGACGGATGATTGGCCCGCCACTCGATGAACTCGGCGAACATGATCATCATGTCCTGGAACAGATTCGGATTGACCTCACCGGGCTCGCGTCCCTTGTCCATCTCGATGAAGGTGCCATTGCGGTCGCGGATTTTCGCCTGGTCCGCCTCGGGGATACCCAACAGGTAGCCGATGGTCCGCATCGGCATCATCGCCCCGAGGTCTGCGATGAAATCGAACCCGCCGGCACCGATCAACGGATCCAGCTCCCGCACACAGAATCCGCGCACCATCGACTCCACGGCGAGCATGCGACGTGGCGTGAAGACACGGGACAGCAGGCGGCGGTGCAGATCGTGCAGCGGCGGATCCTCGAACAGCAGAATCCCCGGCGGCACTTCGATGTTGTTGAACAGGATGTCGGCCGTGGTTCCGCGCCCGGATCGGTAGGTCTCCCAGTTCGGCAGTTCGCGCGCCACGTCCTCGTACCGACTCAGCGCATAGAAGTTGAACTTCTCGTTGTAGTACAGCGGCGCTTCTTCGCGCATCCGCTTCCACACCGGGTACGGGTTGTCGTCGATTGCGAAATCGAATGGGTCGTAATACAACTCGATCGCACTGACCTCTGTCATTATGTCCCTTCAGTCGTTGCGGTGCAGGAATCCGTGCAGGATCGCCTGGACGAGTTCATCCACGATCACCTCCCTCGACGGCTGCCTGGGCCCGAAGAAGGTCGCGCGCAAGGCAGCCATGCCGGCGATCATCGCCACCGTCGAGTGGGCCGGCAGGTCCGGCTGGCCCGACTGCAAGCCGCGCAACTTCATGCCCTCCGCGCTGATCTGGCCAAGCACCGTGAGTGCACGCGTGATGTCGGCAATGCCGGCCTCAGCCATTTCCTCCTCGCTCAGGGAATCCGATGCCATCAGGGTCAGCAGCAGACCCTGGTGTTCCACGAACACGTCGTAGAGCTGCCCGACGAAGTGCCGGGCCAGCTCGTCCTCGCTGGTCTCTTCGGGGATGACCGACTGCCAAGTCCGGCCGAACTCGTCGACGAAGCTGGTGAAGGGCAAAACGAGAGCCTCGCGAAACAGGGCCGCCTTCGAGCCGAAGTGACGGAAAAGCAGGTGTTCGGTGACGCCGGCTGCCTGTGCAATTTCCCGCGTCGTGGTGCCACGGTAGTCCTGGCGGGCGAAAAGGCTGCGCGCGGCATCGAGCAGAAGTCTGCGTGGCGCGCCGCGCGGTCGTCGGGTCGCCGGGGCCGGCACCTGTGGCATCGTGTTCACTTTAAGATAGTATGCACTATCTTAAAGATCCTCGCATTGAAGAGAGGTGCGGCGTGGGCGCGGTCATCATGCTTGGCACGCTGTTCGGACTGATCATCCTGGTATTCGGCCTGGTACTTCGGTTCGACCCCGAAGCACGGTCCCAGGAACGTGACCAGTGAGCACTGAGTTGGCCCCATCGTTGCGGGCGGCCCTCGTCTTCGCCTACGTCACTGGCATCGCGTTCTTCGCGATCGGCGTGTATCTGAGCTATCGCCGCCGCCGCCTCCACCCGTTGCTTCTACTCTGCATTTCGGCGATCTCGTTCTCGTGGATCGAGGCGCCCTACGACTGGGCGATGTACGCACAGTTTCCGCCCGCTCTCCCGCGCATGCCGTCGTGGTGGCCGCTGAATATGACGTGGGGCGGACTGCCCTCGTCGGTGCCGATCGGCTACATGTCCTACTTCGTGCTGCCCGCTCTGATCGGCGCCGCGCTCGGGCGATGGTTGAGCGCAAAGTTCCACTGGCGCCGGCCAGTCGCATTGCTCACCGTCGGCCTTCTGGTCGGATTCTGCTGGGCCTTCCTGTTCAACGCAATCCTGGGCGCCGGCCAGGGCAACTTCTACTACGGCTACGTGATCCCCGGGCTCGCGATATTTGAGGGGGCCAAACACCAGTACCCGCTGTACGACTCCCTGGCGATGGGTGTGCAGATGATGGTGTTCACCTACCTGCTGGGACGGACGGATTCCGAAGGGCGCAACGTCATCGAGATGTGGGCCGCCAAGAGATCGTCGAGCCGGCTCCAATCGTCAGCCCTGTCCATCGTCGCTGTCGTCGTCATCGGAAACCTCCTCTACGGTGCCGTCTTTGCGCCGCACCTGGTGACAAAGCTCGGGGGTTGGGTGACCGCCGGGCCCACCGAGCAGCTCTATCCAGGGGTGCCGAACCAACCCCGGTAGGCCTACTCGCGCCCGGCCCGCATCCAGCGCGGCCGACTTCGCTGCGCTAAGCGTGACCGCCAACGAGCCGGTGTTCTCGTCCACCGAATTTCGTTGCGAGCGTGACTTCCTCGCGGCGATTCTGCAGCAGCTTGGATCAAAGTGACGTCGACCTCGGGGCAATGGTTAAGGATGGCAAGGGATTCCGTGTCGTCGACGGCACCGTAGATCGTCGTCACCAAGATCCACCGTGGGTACTGGGGTAGTCATGGGTGCTCTCCTCGTCCTCGTCGGCTCACAACCCGCAGATCGCCGCTGGTATGCCCAACTCCGGCATTTGCCTGACACGCCCGCGCAGTTGGTGGCAATCTTGAGTCACCCAGGTTAGCCACAGGGGACTGTCGAGGGGTGCAGTTATGGTCCGGGTAATCGGTATTGCTGCGGCGCTGTCTGTGATCGCGGGTCTGGTCGGCATCGCGCCACCGGCTGGTGCCGCACCAAACGGCTGCGGGCCCGACCAGGCCGCGGCCGTTCAGTCGGCGCTCGCACAGTTCCCCGCGGACCCCGCGACCGGATGGAAGTGGAGCAGCAAACCGCAGGAAAGCAATTACGATCCGTGTGCCGACCTGTCGGCCATCGTGGTGACCGTCGAAGGGGCGACGGGCAGTTCACCGGATCAGGCGTTGCTGTTCCACCGCGGAACCTATATTGGGACCGGGACATTGAAGGCATATCCGTTTACTCACCTGGTGGCCGGAAAGTCCACCAAAGACACCGTCGTGCTCAGCTACGCATACGGAAAGAGCTGCACGGCCTGTGACGACGGCAAACTCGCCACGGTGCGGTATCGCTGGAACGGCACCAAGGTGCAGATGCTTGATCCCCCGCCGCCTTCATCCTGACACCAATCGCCAACTGCGTTGGACCGCATGGCGATTGGTGCGCCGGCTAGCAGCGTGGACTGATCGTCAGTAGAGCGGGACCCAGACGCCGAAGAACCAGTAACCCCAACCTCCGTACTGCCAGTTGAACACCGGCAACACGGTGAAGGTGTTGTAGTTGAACGGGGCGAAATAGCTGCGCCCGTAGACCACGTCGCGCGGTGGTCCTTCCCACGGGCGGTTCCAGCCGCCGGGAGGAGGTTGCGGAGCGTCCCACCCACCAACAGGCGGGGGCCCGTACCAACCGGGCGGCGGGTGGCCGGGCGGACGGCCGTCGTTCCAGCCGATGCGCCCCGGCGGTGGCGGCTGTAGCCGTGGGCTCACCACCTCGAAGGTGACATTCCCCCCGGGGCCGCCCACCGTAGCGCTGGCGGTTACCGTGCCACGCGGCGTCCACGGCTGGTGCGGGGGTTGGGTGGCCGGCGGATTCAAGACCACGGTGACACCCGGGCGCGGAGAGTTTGATCGCGAGGAGCCCGCCGGAGTGGTGGTTTGTCCGCTGGACGGCGTCGCGCTCGGGCTGCCAGCATGCGTCGTGTGCGACGTCGGGGATGGCCCGCTCGACGGAGTCGCCGCCGGCGTGCTTGCCGGCGTCGAACCCGGGGTGTGCGGCCCCGCGGTCGAAGCCGGAGTCGACGCCGGTGTGTGCTGCCCCGGAGTCGACGCCGGGGTCGGCGCCGGTGTGTGCGGCCCCGGAGTCGAAGCCGGCGGCGGAGCGCTGTGCGTCGGAGGCTCCTGCGGCGGGTTGTGCGTCGGAGGACCGCCGGTTGGACCGCCGGGGTGGCCGCCGCCCCCCGGGGTCGGCACCGGTGTCGGGTCCGACCAGGCGAATCCCGCGTTGCCCGTCATCGCGGAGAGGCTGAGACCCACCGCAACCGCCGCCGCGGCGGCGACACGCTTCCTTGACATGCGCTCCGTCCCCTCTGGGGCCTTCGGCCCCCACGATGTCTGGTTTGCCTGCGCTTACGGGCAGGCCACGGTCATTTCGAAGGACTTGGTCACCGGCTGCTGGTTACTGTCGACGCCACTCGCGGTGCCTTTGATCGCGTAGGACTTGTCTTTCTTCTGCGCCCCCGCGGCGGCATCCTGACCTGGGGCGGCATCCGAATAACCGAACATGATGCCGCCGATGCTGCCCAACCCCACCGCATGGACGATGGGCGGATCGCCGTTGCTGACCACCGCGCCGACCCCGTTGGCGGCATCACCGATGCCGATGTTGATGTTGTCGCCGTTGGGGGTACAGGTGACCGGACCACTGACATTCTGCGGCTGACCGTCGACGGTCAGCGCAGTGGCGATCGGCGCCGGCGTACCCGCCGACTCACCCGAGGTGCCTGTATCCGACTTCTTCGAACAGCCGGCGCAACCCGCAACCACGATGGACGCGGCAATTACCCCGACGACGATGCCCCGCTTCACCACTGCTCTCCTTCGCGTCGCTGGTCTCGCTACTCTATTGCCGCTTGACCTCCGGCAACACCGGGGACCCGGTACCGAATCCTCGCAGACGATGCCGCTTCCGGCGAGTACCCAATCCCGTGGTGTGCTAACCGCTGGTTGTCAACCCGGCGATAACGTCTTCCGCCCTACGTCAGGGTGGACACGTGAGCAATCCGAAAAAGAGACCGCCACAGCGACACGCACCGACAAACGAAGCGGCAATTGCCACGCTCATCTCGGCGATCATGGTTCCGCCGTGTGGCGTCGTCCTCGCGTCGAGCGCGCTTCGGCAAATCAAACGCGCCGGGCAACGCGACGCGGCGCGCATCGATCATCGGCGCCACGCTCACTTTGCTCCACGGCCGTGTCAGGCAGTGACCAGCACCCGTCCGTTTACGCAACGGGGTTGCGCAACGCATGCCGCAGCAGCGTCAGCGGTAAGTCGAGCGCGCTCAGCAGCCCCGGCTGCGCGTCAAACACATAGGAACGTCGGGCATGGCGTCCATGAACCCGCGCAGCGCCTCGGTCTCCACGCAGCCGGGCAGGATCGCGTTCACCCGGACTCGCGGCGCAAGCTCGACGGCTGCCAGCTGGGTGAACTTGACCAGCGCCGACTTCGCCAGACTGCAGGGCAGAAAGCCCCGTTCGTTCTGCATGCCCGCCATCGACCCGATGTTCACGATCGCACCACCGCCGCGAGACAACATGTGCGGCAACGCAAGCCGACCCAGCTCGAACGGCGCCGATACGTTGAAGCGGAACGAGTTCTCCAGGATCGCGACGGTCATTTCGGTGTAGGTAGCGAGCTGTTCGACGCCGCCGGCGTTGTTGACCAGGATGTCGAGACCGCCGAGCGCATTCACCGCCTGCTCGACAACGTCGGTGAGCGGGTCGATTTCGGTGACGTCGGCGGGAATCGCCACGGCGTTGCGGCCCGTCGCGCGGATCTGCTCGGCGACCGCGTCCAAGTCGTCCTCGGTCCGCGCCACCACCGCCACGTCGGCCCCCGCCCTGGCGAAGGTCAGGGCAATGCCGCGGCCGATACCCTTTCCCGCGCCGGTGACCAGAGCCGCCATTCCGTCGAGCCGGAACTGAGCTGTGATGTCCGGCGACTCTGTGATATCCGGCAACTGATCACACCGACGTCAGGACGGATGTCCCACCCTTGGCGATGAGTTGCATTGCAGGCGCAAGCAATTCGCCATGCAGGACGCCGACGGTGATGACGCCGACGGTGAAAACGACGACGCCCGCGCCTTCGTGGCCGGCAACCATCGGCGGCGGCACGGGCATGTCGCCGGTGACGAGGTGATCGTCGGAGTGACACAGCCCGGATGCCGTGAGTTCGACCAGCACCTCACGTTCTTTGGGTTGGTCCAGCTCGATGTCGACGATCTTGTAGGGCTGCTGGGTGCCGACGAGTGCGGCTGCTTCGACCTTCATGCCGATGTACCTTCTGCAGTCCAGGATCGCATTCCTGTCGGCAAAGGCATATAAGGATATAGTCAGCGGCAAACTAATGCCCTACTGCAGAAGGCGAAACGATGACGTTAGCCACCGATCACCAGGTACCGCTGCGGCGCACGGACCGTTTCTTCATCAACGGTGAATGGGTCAAGCCGAGCAGCGACTCGACGATTCAGGTCTTCGACTCGAGTACCGAGGAACTGTATTTCCGGGTTCCCGAGGCCCAGCCCGCCGACATGGATGCAGCCATCGCGGCCGCGCGGCACGCCTTCGACCGCGGGCCGTGGCCGCGGATGACGCACGCGGAGCGCGCCGGGTACCTGCGTGCGATCGCCGACAAACTTGACGCCCGCACGGCTGACTACGGCCAGATGTGGCCGCGGGAATCCGGCACCTTGTACTCGATGGCGCAGTACTCGGCGATGGGTGACGCCGGGGTCTTTCGGTTCTACGCCGACCTGGCCGACGACTACCCCTTCGAAGAGCCATTCCAGCCGGCGGCAAGGGGATTGGCTCGCGGTGGATTCGGTCTGCTGGTGCGTGAGCCCGTCGGTGTCGTCGGTGCGATCGTCCCGTGGAACGCGCCCCTGACACTCATCGTGACCAAAACCGCGCCTGCGTTGTTGGCGGGATGCACCCTGATCGTCAAGGTCTCGCCCGAAGCGCCCGGCGCCGGCTACTTGATGGCAGAGATCGCCGAAGAGGTGGGGCTGCCGGCCGGCGTGCTCAACGTGGTCACCGCCGACCGCGAAGTCTCCGAGCTGATGGTTCGCGATCCACGCGTCGACAAGATCGCATTCACCGGATCGACGGCAGCGGGACGCAAGATCGGGTCGATATGTGGGGACCGGGTGGCGCGATGCACCTTGGAGCTGGGCGGTAAGTCGGCGGCAGTGATCCTCGACGACGCGGACCTGGGTGTCGCGGCGGCGACGCTGGCACGCGCGGAGTGCATGATGACGGGCCAGGTGTGCGCCTCGCTGACTCGAATTGTGGTGTCGCGCAACCGGCACGACGAATTCGCCGACGCGCTGGCTGCCGCATTCTCGGCCGTGCAGGTGGGCGACCCATTCGACGCGGCAACGCAATTGGGCCCGCTGGCAATGGAACGCCAACGTGACCGGGTCGAGGGTTACATCGCCAAGGGCATCGAAGAGGGCGCCACGCTGATCACCGGCGGCGGCCGGCCGAAGCATCTGAAGCGTGGCTACTACATCGAGCCGACCGTGTTCGCCAACGTCGACAACAAGCAGGTCATTGCGCAGGAGGAGATATTCGGTCCGGTGCTGAGCGTGATACCGGCCGACAGCGAGGACCACGCGGTCGACATTGCCAATGACACCATCTACGGGCTCAACGCCGCGGTGTTCACCCCGGACATCGCCCGGGCCCGCGAGGTCGCCGGGCAACTGCGTTCAGGAACCGTGGGCCACAACAACATGCGCATCGACATGAGTACCTCGTTCGGCGGATTCAAGCAATCGGGAATCGGTCGCGAGGGCGGCCGTGAGGGACTGTTGCCCTACCTGGAAACCAAGACCTTGCTGCTCGACGAAGCACCGCCGTCCTACCAGCAGTGACACTCCGACCATCTGCGTGTCGAATGGATTCGCGCTTGACGTAATACCACGCCATATTCGACGTCAACCGGTAGAGGACTCAGATGGCCCAACTCGAATCCGACTTCTGTGTCGTGGGTGCGGGATACGCCGGGCTGACCGCGGCATACCGAATTCATCAGGCCGGGCACTCGGTGACGGTGCTTGAGGCTGGGCCGCGTATCGGGGGCCGGACCTGGACGGCGCACCTTTCCGACGGGACGCTCTTCGAGATCGGCGGGCAATGGGTAGCCGATGCGGCGGCGCAGCCCGACGTTCGACGGCTCATGGACGACTTGGGAGTCGAGGTTTATTCGCAATGGGATCAGGGCAAGACGGTTTTCGTCGACTATGCCAACAAGGTTCACCAGTACGACGCCCACGACTCTAATCCATTGAAATCGCTGCCGCCGATTCCGATGACGGCAAAGCTGGATTTGGGTAAGGCCATACTCAGCATGGAGAAGATGTCCGAGGTGGTCAATCCCGAAAAGCCTTAAGAGGAAGTCAAGTTCCCGTTTACCGTCAGCTTGGGACCCAGCACCACCCGCCAGGCGGACCAGATAACGGTGAAGTCCTGGTTCGACCTGAACATCATCACCAAGGAGGCAAAGGCACTGCTGGGCGCCGCGATTGTCGGGTACACGGGCGTGGAACTCGGTGCGGTGTCGCTCCTGCATTGGCTTTTCGTGCTGAAGACCTACCGGAGCAAGCTCTTCAATATGAGCGGCCAGGCCGCCGGGCAGGCACAGCAGTACCGCGTCAGCGGCGGAATGCAGCAAATGGCGGACCGGATCGCGGCGAAGTTGGGTCCGGAGGCGCTGCATCTCAACTCGCCAGTGCGCCAGATCAGCCAGGATGCGAACGGAGTCACGGTCAGCGCGGAGAACGTCAGCGTACGGGCGCGGCGGGTTGTCGTCGCGACAAATATCTCGATGACGAACTTCATCCGTTTCGATCCCATCCTGCCGCCCGACCGTGCCCAATTGCAGCACCGGGTGCCGACCGGCTCGTTCTGGAAAATCTGGCTCTGCTACGACGAGGCGTTTTGGCGCAAGCGCGGATTGGTTGGCGAATCGATTTCGATTTACCCGGGCGACTACATCCCGAATGCGCGCGAATGCGGGCACGACGCGACCAGCGACAAGCCCGGCTTGATAGGCGTTTTCCTGGCCGCCGACAAGGCCCGCGAGTTCAATCACATGAGCCGTGCCGAGCGCAAGGCGCAGGTGCTGAAAGAAATGTCGCACCGCTTTGGCTCAGATGCCGGGCAACTCTCCGAGCAGATCCACTTCCCGGCGGTCTTACCGCAGAATCCGGAGCCGGATTCCTATTTCGAGTTCAACTGGTCGATGGACGAATGGACGCGCGGGGATTTCGCCGGTTGCATGGGACCGGGTGTCTGGACGGGTCATGGCTTCGGTCCCGCTGTGCGCGAGCCGGTTGGGCGCGTGCACTGGGCGGGTGTCGATACATCCACCTACTCGTACCACTGCGTAAGCGGCGCAGCGCAATCCGGTGAGCGCGCGGCCAAAGCGGTACTCGCCGCGGATTGAGCGGCCGGATACTTGCGCCGGTTTGCGGCGTTTCTTCGTGAACGGTGGCGGGATCGTGGCACGCTAGGCCAAGGGCCCGGCTCCACTCGGCGGACCCCGTTACATCAAGGGGGCGCAATGATATTCGAGCCGCAACCGGTGACGGAATTGACGCAGGAACTCCGACTGGCCACCACCATGACCGGCGGCGTCAGCCTGGCGATCTGGATGGCCGGTGTCGCCCGCGAGATCAACCTGCTGGCGCAGGCGTCTCAGTGGCGCAGGCGGCGGGGGGCCGCCCCGGCCGACAGCCAGCTCACCAAGGGATCGGCCGCGTCGCTGCGGCTCTACGCCGAACTCATCGACCTACTCGACACGGTCGTGGACGTCGACGTCTTGTCCGGGACAAGCGCGGGCGGCATCGGCGCGGCACTGCTCGCTTCGTCGCGGGCCACGGGTTGCGACCTCGGTGGGCTCCGCGATCTCTGGCTCGATCTCGGGGCCCTGGCCGACCTGCTGCGAGACCCGACCGACAAGAACACGCCGTCCCTGTTGTACGGCGACGAGCGGATGTTCGCCGAACTGGCGAAGGCGATTCCGACGCTGGCGGTCGGACCGTTCCCGCCGCCCGCGGGCGCGCCGCCGTCCACCACCCTGTACGTCACGACGACCTTGCTGACCGGCGAGACGAGCAGGTTCACCGACTCCTACGGCACGTTCGACCAGGACGTCGACCGCCGCGGGATATTCACCTTCACCGAGGGCGATCTGGCAAAGAAGGACAGTGCGGCTGCATTGGCATTGGCGGCTCGCAGCTCGGCGTCGTTCCCCCTGGCGTTCGAGCCCTCCTTCCTCCCCTTCACGAAAGGAACCGCCAGGGACGGGGCCGTCCCGGCGCGACCGCCGATGGCGCCGTTCGCCAACATCACCCGCCCGCACTGGGCCGCCGACGGCGGTCTGCTCGACAACCAGCCCATCGATGTGCTGCTCAAGCGCATCTTCGACCGCCCCGCCCGACGAGCGGTTCGCCGGGTGCTGCTGTTCGTCGTGCCGTCTGCCGGGCCGCCACCGGACCCGGTGAACGGGCCTCTACCGGACGACGTCGACCGGCCGCTGGGTCTCGTCGACGGGCTGCTCAAGGACCTGGGCGCGGTGACGACACAGTCGATCGCGGGTGACCTGCGAGCCATTCGGACCCACCAGGACCGCATGGAGGCGCGAACAGACGCCAAACTGCGTCTCGCCGAGCTCGCGGCGACGAGGGGATCTCGACTGCTGACCACGTCGCTGCTGGCCGACTACGGAAAGCGCGAGGCAGCCAGGCACGCTAATGTCCTCACCGGCGCGCTGCTGCGCCAGCTGAGCGCTTGGCCACCGGGTGGGTCACTCGAAAGTCTGCCGAAGAACTGGCAATTCGAACTGTCCATCGGCGGCGATGCCGAACGGGTGTGCCGTCGACGGATCACAGCGACGATCCTGCGTCGTTGGCCACCACGGCCACTGCCGCAGAGCTTGGCCGATCTCGCTCAATACGGCCAGCCGGCATACGATCTCGCGAAAGGATGTGCGATCGCTGTCGCGCGGGCGGCGTACCAGCTGGCCAGGTCCGATGACGACATTGCGGCGTTGGCGAAACTCACCGAAGATATCCACGGCGCCTGGGGACCCCCCGTACCAATCGATTTGGCTGCACTCATCTTGCAGGTGTGCACCGGCGAAGAGGCTCGCAACGGATCGCTCGAGGACGCGGCGAACACACTCGCCGAGCGGTATCTCGACGAGTGCGCGGTGCAAGAGAACGCATGGGCAGGACTCGGCGGGTCCCTCGTCGCCTGCCGCGACGCGCTGACCGCACTCGCCGGCAGCGAGCCTAGTCCGCTGCTGACATACCTCAACTACTATGGGCCGCTTGATGACCCGCAGAGCGTGGCGC
The DNA here is from genome assembly GCF_035499775.1 of Mycobacterium sp. Lineage (GTDB taxonomy): Bacteria > Actinomycetota > Actinomycetes > Mycobacteriales > Mycobacteriaceae > Mycobacterium. Next base: position 12,271 of record NZ_DATJYB010000120.1, read on the forward strand.
GAAAGTTGTTCGACCTGGCCAGCACCCAGCGCGCGATGCTGCCGGCCGATGCCGACGTCGAGCAATCGCTCGAGCTCGTCCAAGTGAGTGCCGACACCCGTAGCCTGCTCGCGCCCGACTGGCAGACCGCCCAGGACAAACTCACCGGCATGCAGTTCCACCACTTCGGTGCCTTCTACAAGCGGTCATGGCGAACCAACGACTGGATGTGGGGCCGTCTTGACGGCGCGGGCTGGCTCGTGCATCTGGTGCTGGACCCGCGCCGGGTGCGGTGGATAGTCCAGTCGCACGCTGCCGACTATGCGGACGGAACCACGCCGGCTCGGTGGTTCCTCAACAAGCTCGAAGCACTTGGCAATCTCGATCCTCCGAGTCCAGACAGCGGCCTGACCGAGGATATTCTGCTCGACGAGCTTGCGTTCCTGGACAATTCGGCAAAGGAGCTGCCGCCCAGCATTCCGCTGACCGCGCTGTGGCTGGCACAGGCCTGGCAGCGCCGTGTACTCGACGACGAACTGGACGGGCTGGCCAACTCGGTCATCGACCCGGAGCCGGGCAAGAAGCCGGATTGGAGCCCGACGAAATCACGAACGTGGGCCTCGCAAGTCTTGGCCGCATCCCCGGGAGATGCCAAATACAAACTCCTGAACTCCAATCCCGTCGCGAGTGAAACGTTTGCGAGCGACAAGGGCTCACCCCTGATGGCGCACACCATCACCAAAGCCGCCGCGACCGCGTCGGCGGCGGTGGGCTCGGTCCGACAACTGCCGGGCGTCCTCAAGCCGCCGCTGATTACCCTGCGAACCCTGGCGCTCGCCGGCTATCGCGTGGTGTCGTTGACCAAGGGACTGGCCAGGTCGACGATCATCGCCGGCGCCGTGCTCCTCATTCTGGGGATCGCGTTCGCGATTCAATGCACGGTGCAGATCGGGGCAGCGGGCCTGATCTTAGCCGGGATCGGTGGTTACCTGATCGTCTTGGGGACCTGGCAGCGTTCGAGCAGAACGCTTTTCGCGCTGCTGTGTTTCACCTTCGTCGGCGCGATACTCGCGCTGGCGACCTACTTCGTGCGGACGTGGCTGTTCGGCACCGACAAATATCATCCCGGTCTGGTCGGCACACACATCTACTGGCTCGGCACACAGTGGTGGCACCCGCTGGTCGCCGTCGGCGCTGTGGCTCTGGCTCTGGCGCTGGCCGCGGCCGCCAATCCGCGCCGTAAGTAAGGGCGCCGAGCCCTACATCGGCCAGCCGCTGTCCGGCGCGTAACGGAACGCGGCCGCCGGCGGAAGCGGGCGTCGTTCGCCGGTCGATATCGCGTCGAGGACCAGGGCCACGTAGCGTCGCCAGCCATCGCCAGTCAGATCCATTGTCCAGAGCACGCTGTGCAACATTGCGATGAGGCGCGGTAGGT
>NZ_DATJYB010000121.1:0-3621 GCF_035499775.1 Mycobacterium sp.
GTCGAGATCGCTGATGCGGCGGGTCCCCACCCACAGCGCCACCAGCATTTTGGCGATGTCTTCGGGATCATGATGGTCGCTGACGTCGCCTTCGGCGACGGCTTTGCGGATCAAGGTGGTGACGAACCCGATCCATGACTGCCAGACCGCGGTGGCTGGGGCGGGGGCGTTGTCCAGGGTTTCGAGCAGTCGCACCCCGGCTCGGGCCACCTCGTTTTGGGTGTTTTGCACGGCTTGCAGATAGAGCAGGTCGATCAGTGTTTCCAGTCCGGACATCTTGCGGGCCAGCAACTCGGTGATTGCGGTGCGGCTCATCGCGTTGAGGTCGTCGATGATCGCCACGGCCAGTGCCTGCTTGGACGGGAAGTGGAAATACATCGCCCCTTTGGTCAGTTCGGCCTCGGCCAGGATGTCGTCGAGGCTGACCATGCTGTAGGAGTGGCGGGCGAACCGGTGTGATGCGGCGGCGATGAGTCGCTGGCGCGTGGTGCCGACTGGTTGTTCGCTGGCCTCGGTCATCGCCTTCCCCGTCTCGTCGCGGTCGCCGCGCGGCGCGACCGTTTCGCGCCAAGGCAACTCCGCCGCCGAGTCAGTGCCCTCAACGATGATACGGACGAAAACCCGCCGAGCGCGCTGACCCGCCGAAGGGCGGAGTTGTGCCCGCGAAAGCCTTCCGTTGGTCCGCGGCCTGCTCTATACCTGTCATCCCGCGTTCACCCACACTTTGTCATGTTACTAGAAGACTGCATTGTTAGAAGACTCTCGGTGTATTGGAAGATTAGGCAATGCTACGACTGGTATCTATTCCCCTCGGCTAGATGCACTGTCTGTATACACATGCTGGGTCGCACCCAGGCGCGGCAGGAACGAGGGGCCTGCCTTGGGTGGTCGGTCGGCTTCCGTTAGGAGGAGCACATGTCGGTCAAGACTACGCAGCCGGGGACGCTGACGTCTGCGCCATCCACATCGGACGGGTGGTGGCCTGCTGGGGGCGCGCAGAACTATCCGCGCGACGGCGCTGGCATCGACGGCGGCCAGCGCATTGAGCGGCGGCGTAATGGGAGCTTCGGCGATTCACCGATGGATATCCTGACACACCTGCCTGCCCTGGTGGTGTTGGAGCGGCTTCCAGTTCCTACGCTCGGATGGTGCCGATCGGGTGTGAACCGCACACCGTGGTTGGTGGGCCGTTGCCGGCCGCGCGTCCGAACCGGAGCCTGTCATGACGGTAGCCCGCAGTGCCGGTGATGTCTTGTCCGATCACACGGTGTTCGCGGTGGAGTGCATCGAACGTTGTAGCTCACAGCAGCTCAGAACGGTTGTCGATTATGCCCTGCCGTGTCAGGCCCAGGCTGGTGTCTTGCTTATCGTCCTGCCAGGCCGCTACCCACGGCTGGCAAACTGCACTCATGACCTATTCACGGCGTGTGGCGCTGATCGTATCGGTGGTGGCCACCACCGGGCTGACAATGGTGTTGGGTGTCACCGATCCGGCCCCGCCCCCGATCTACCCGACCCGATTCTTCGTGTGGAATCTTGTGTTGGGGTGTATCCCGGTGTTCTTTGCGGCCGGTTTCGCCCTGGTACGCCGGCGGATCTGGTTGATTCCACTGGGGCTGGGATGGCTGGCATTCCTGCCCAATGCTCCGTATCTGGTGACCGACCTGGTGCACCTGGGCAGCGGCGTCGAAGTGTGGCGGCACGTCATGCAATACGGGATCGCGGCGTGGACCGGTGTCATGCTCGGGGTGGTGTCGATGCACCTGGTGTGCCGGCGGATCGAGCGCGAGTTCGGTGCGGTGACCGGTTGGATCGCGGTAGTCGTCTCGGTCGGCCTGTGCGCGATAGGTGTGGTGATCGGGCGGTTTCAGCGGTGGAACTCCTGGGATTTGGTGACGCAGCCGGGCGTGGTGGCGGCGACGACGCTCGGTTGGGTGCGTTCGCCGCTCGCCCACGTCCAGCCGACCGGTGTGGCACTCGCGGTTGGGGCGTTCTTCGGGCTGGCATACCTGACGCTGTGGTCCCTTTGGCCTTCCCCCGGGCCAGCACGCGTAGTGCCGGCGGATCAGTTCGCGCGGGACGACAGGTCCTCAGCACCGCCGACCCACAACCGACGACCTCCGCCGAGCCCTCCGGCAAGATCAATCCACCCGACGGTGTGCACTGATTGACCCAGGTTGAGTTGCCGTCCCCGTGATGCGCGCGACGGTAACCCGCCGTGTGTGCGCGCTGCGTGGTCAGCGGGGGCGGTGACGGGTCGGCTCGGCAGTCTGCCCGCGGCGGCCGCGGCGGCGAGATCGCTTCGTGCCAAGGCAACTCCGGGGCCGAGTCGGTGCCGTTGATAATACGGAGCGGCGACCCGCCGAGGTTGCGCGCAGTACTGACCGGCCTGGGGACGGCGCTGTGTCCCTGGGAGCTTCCGCTTGAAGGGGACCTGTTTGGTGGTCCAGTCGCTATGCGGCTTGGGGTTGGTGGGTCGTGGTCCACTGTAGAGCGAACTCGGATGGGGTGAGTTCGCCGTGGGCGGAGTGGGGTCTGTTGGTGTTGTAGTCGCAGCGCCAGTCCTCGATGATCACGCGGGCTTCCAAGAGTGAGTCGAAGCGCCAGGAGTTGAGCAGTTCATCACGCAGTCTGCCGTTGAATGACTCGATCCAGGCGTTCTGCCACGGTGGGCCGGGATCGATGAAAAGTGAACCGGCGCTGTTGAATCGGCACCAATCGTGCACGGCGTGCGCCACGAACTCCGGACCGTTGTCGAAGCGCACGTAATGCGGCGCCCCGTGTTGCAGGGCTGGGCGATCCAGGACGTCGACGACGCCGTCGGCGTCGATGGACCGATCGACCTCGATCGCGAGGGCTTCGCGTGTGAACTCGTCGATCACGTTCAACATCTTCATCGTGCGGCCATCGGCGGTGGTGTCGAACTGAAAGTCCATCGCCCAGATGACATTCGGGCGGATCGGTGACATCGTCCCGACGGCGACACCGATCCCGGTCAAACGCTTCTTGCGGCGGCGCTGCGGGACCCGCAAGCCCTCCTCACGCCACAGCCGGCGCACGCGCTTGTCGGTTGACCTGCCAGCCCTCCCGGCGGGCCGTCTTGGCCGCCTGCCGCCACCCCCAACGCGGCCGATCAGTGGAGAACCGGCGCAACCAGGCCCGCAACCCGGCCTCCTCGTCGGTGATCGGCGACAGTGCCAGCCGCATCGTGGAACGGTGCAGACCAACGACGGTGCAGGCGCGGCGTTCAGACACCCCGAACCGGTCGCGCAGCGCGGTAACGGCGCTGCGCTTGCGGTTCGGGGTTAGAAGTCTCCCGCCGAGATCTCCTTGAGCATGTCAATGTCGAGGGCCTGGTTGGCGACTAACTTCTTGAGCCGCGAGTTCTCGGCCTCGAGTTCTTTGAGCCGTTTGGCCTCGTTGGCCTTCATGCCGCCGTACCGGGCAAGCCAGCGATGCCACGTCGACTCCGCGACCTCCAGGTGCCGGCACACCTCGGCCAACTCCTGGCCGGCCGCGAGGAGCTTGTTGCCCTCGGCGAGCTTGCGGATGATCTGATCCGGCGTGTGCCGCCGGCGCTTGTTCGATGCCATATCGTTGTCAATTCTTCCTCGCCCGAAC
>NZ_DATJYB010000122.1:0-13114 GCF_035499775.1 Mycobacterium sp.
GGAGTTGGAAGAGCGGCTGCAGAGCGGAACCATCGTGCACAAGAAGGCCAAAGACATTCTTCGGGCCGCGCAACTTCGATTGCTTTCGGAGGACAATCCGCACGTCGCCGCGGATCTGTCCAAGATCAAAAAGGGGCAGCCGCTCTCGCCTATCCTGCTGGTCCGCGGCGACTTCGCGGCCGGTGTTCCGCTCCAGATCGCCGACGGCTACCACCGCGTCTGCGCGAGCTACCACACCGACGAGAACACCGACATTCCGGTGATTCTCGTGTCCGGCCGTCAGTAGGTGGGACAGTGATCGACATTCAGGCCGTCGGCGCGGTCCGAGTGCTGACTTTGTCGTCGGGGCGCGTCAATGCCATCGATGTGGAGTTCGCGAACGAGCTGGCCGCGGCCATCGGCGAGCTGCAGCAGTCGGGCGCCGGCCCGCTGGTCCTCACCGGCGCCGGGCGGGTGTTCAGCGCAGGGGTTGACCTCAGCCGCGTGATGGACGGCGGGGCTGACTACGTCGATCGGCTGATCCCGGCCTTGTCCGAAATGATCGTGGCGCTGTTCAGCTATCCGGGTCCTACGGTCGCCGCGATCAACGGCGCCGCCATCGCGGGCGGCTGCGTGCTGGCCTGTACCTGCGACCGTCGGCTGATCAGCCCGTCCGTACAGATCGGGGCGACCGAGGTCCGCGTCGGAGTGCCGTTTCCGGTCGCCCCGCTGGAGGTCATGCGGCACGTCTGCGCAGATCGCACCGAGGAGGTTGTGCTCGGCGGGCAGGTCTACCGAGACGACGAGGCGATCGCCCTGGGCCTGGTCCACCGCATTGTCGCCGATGACCTGCTCGAGGCGGCTGTGGCGGAGTCGTCAGACCTCGCCGAGATCGCGGCCGACGCTTACCGCCAAACGAAAAACCAGCTGCGAGCGCCTACTCTGGCGCGGATCAGCAATAGCGGCGACATCGACCGCGAGGTCCGGCGACTGTGGGGAGCAGAGGAGACACATCAGCGCATCGCCGCCCAGCTGGAGCGCCTGCGCCGTCGCTAGTCCTCGACTGCGACCCCGCCGCGCGGCCTACGCCGATGTGACGTCTTGCCGGTCGGCCGGCGGTTTTGCAGCCTGGGCCGCGGTTTCTCCACGACTCTGGTGACTTCGGTGTCTTCCGCGTATGGCTTGGGCTTGGGGATCACGACGGTGGGCTGCGGGCTTTCCCCGGTGGCGTCGACCGATTCCTCCGGCTGCTCCGCCACCTCGGCTACTTGGGTTTCTTCAAGTTCGCCGACCTCGACCTCGGTGGTCTCGGCTTCCTCGGCCTCTTCAGCCTCTTCGGTCTCTTCGGCCTCTGTGGCCTCTTCGGCGTCTTCGGTGTCCGCGACCTCGTCGGTCTCGGCTTCGTCGGCCTCGGATGCCTCTTCTGCCTGGTCCTTGGCGCGCGTCTTGCGGCCCGTGCGCTTCGCCTTGGGCTCCTTCATCTTGATCGGTTTCGGCGGTGGCGGCGGCAACTCGGCGACAAACGACAGGTAGAACCCGAAGATCCCGAGCACGGCGATCGCGGCGGCGCCACCGTAAATGCCGAACAACCACTGCCCGGCAGCGTCCAGGCTGAGCCAGATCTCGCTGATCGCGGTGCCGATGATCAGCACCCCGGCCAGCACGTGGGCCACGATCGACCACAGCCTGATCGACAGCGCCAGCTGCGGCGTGCCCAGCTCCGGCTTACGAGTGCGCAGCAGTGTGAACCACACCGGCAGCGCGGCCAGGCCGATCAGCGCGCCCGCGGTGATCCGGCCAACCATGCACCATCCATGCGGCCACTCGCCCAAGAGCTCATACCAGCGTGGCAAGACGCAATAGAAATAGAGGACACCGGCGGCGAGCGAAAACAGAGCGTGCCACCACATGGCTAACGTGCGTCCCATAAGCCTCCTCAAGCTGCTGAGCTCAAGCCAGCATAGAGGCCGACCAGCCCACAATCGTGCATGTCCGCGTCTCAAAACGAGGGCGATCCTCTGCGGAGGATGCGGGATTTGAACCCGCGAGGGCTGTTAACCCAACCCGCGTTCCAGGCGAGCGCCATAGGCCACTAGGCGAATCCTCCGCCGTCATGGTAGCCGCTGAGTCAAACGCCGGGTGTCTTGCGCCCGACGCCGAGTCTTGCACGTCAGGTATTACACTCGCCATGGACCCCGCGCGGCGTTTATCCTGTGAACTCCCCCAGGGCCGGAAGGCAGCAAGGGTCAATGGGCTCTGTCGGGTGCGCGGGGTCCCCTTAGTTGGGGCCGACGGAGCCACTATTTGTGTCTACGACCGGAAGATGTCTAGGACCGGAAGGCCGTTGTGGTGGCGTTCGACTCCCTCAGCCCTGAAGAACTCACTGCCCTGCACGCCCGCCACCAGCAGGAATATGCGGAGCTGCAGGCCAAGAAGCTGTCCCTGGATCTCACCCGCGGCAAACCGTCCGCAGCACAGCTCGACCTTTCCAACCGGCTGCTGAGCCTGCCCGGAGACGATTACCGCGACGAGGAGGGCACCGACACCCGCAACTACGGCGGCCTGCACGGCCTGCCGGGACTGCGGGCCATCTTCGGCGAGCTGCTCGGGATCCCGGTGCAGAACCTGATCGCGGGCAACAACTCCAGCCTGGAGTTGATGCACGACCTGGTGACCTTCTCGATATTGCACGGCGGCGTGGACTCGCCCCGGCCTTGGATGAAGGAGCAGGACGGGGTCAAGTTCCTCTGTCCGGTTCCCGGCTACGACCGGCACTTCGCCATCACCGAGACGATGGGCATCGAGATGATCCCGGTCCCGATGCTCGAAGACGGCCCCGACGTCGACCTGATCGAGGAGCTGGTCGCCGTCGACCCCGCGATCAAGGGGATGTGGACCGTGCCGGTGTTCGGCAATCCGACCGGCATCACCTACTCGTGGGAGACGGTTCGCCGGCTGGTCCAGATGCGGACCGCCGCGCCCGACTTCCGGCTGTTCTGGGACAACGCCTATGCCGTGCACACCCTGACGCTGGATTTCATCCGTCAGGTCGACGTGCTCGGACTGGCCGCCAAGGCCGGCAACCCGCACCGGCCGTACGTCTTCGCGTCCACCTCGAAGATCACCTTCGCCGGCGGCGGCGTCAGCTTCCTGGGCGGGTCGCTGGGCAATATTGCCTGGTATCTGCAGTACGCGGCGAAGAAATCGATCGGCCCGGACAAGGTCAATCAGTTGCGGCACCTGCAGTTCTTCCGCGACGCCGACGGGGTACGCCTGCACATGCTGCGCCACCAGCAGATCTTGGCGCCCAAGTTCGCGGCGACGCTGGAAATTCTGGACCGGCGGCTGAGCGATTCCAAGATCGCCTCCTGGACCGAGCCGAAGGGCGGCTACTTCATCAGCCTCGACGTGCTGCCCGGCACGGCACGGCGAACCGTCGCCCTGGCCAAGGACGCCGGGATCGCGGTCACCGAGGCGGGTGCGTCGTTCCCGTATCGGAAAGATCCCGACGACAAGAACATCCGCATCGCGCCCACCTTCCCGCCGCTATCGGATTTGCGTGAGGCGGTCGACGGCCTGGCGACCTCGGCGCTGCTGGCGGCTTCTGAATCCCTGGTTGACTCTGCGCCCACGGCGCAATAGGTCAAGTAGATCCCGCCGCCAGCGCAGAGTCAGCACGTCGTCGCCGGGCTCGGTTAAACCGCCAGTTCGCGGGCGGCGGCTGCGATGTCGGTCAAGACCTCGTCGATTTCCGCCGCGGTTGTCATCGGGTTGAGGAAGACCAGCTTCAGGCGGACCTGCGGGGTGCCGTCCGGGCCGGTGATCTTGGTGCGGGCGAGCAGCGCCCGGCCGTCCGTCATGAGCTTGCGGCGGATGGCCGAGTGCCAGGCGTCCTCGTCGCCGCCCGGGGCCGCGTCCGTGCCCCGGCAACGGAAGATCACCGTGCTGAGGATCGGCTGCGCCACCAGGTCGAGCGTGTCGCTGGCTGCGATCCGGGTTGCGGCGTGCAGTGCCTGCTGGTGGCAGGCGTCCACCCAGGCACCCATGCCCGCGCGGCCCACCGTCAGCAGCGTCGCCGCGATCTTGAGGGCGTCGGAGCGGCGGGTGGTCTGCAGGGAAGTGCCGAGCAGGGAGGTGAAGCCGGCGGCCTCGTCGTCGGATGGGTTGAGGTAGACCGCCTGCTCGTCGAGGCAGTTCATGTGTCGCCGGTCGCGCACCAGAAACACGCTCGACGAAGCCGGGGTCCAGCCGAACTTGTGCATGTCGAACGCGATCGAATCGGCTTCGGCGAGTCCGTCGAGCAGCGACGCGAGCGTCGGCGAGAACAGCGCGCCGATGCCGTAGGCCGCGTCGACGTGCAGCCAGATCCGGTGCTCGGCAGCCAGCGCCGCGAGTTCGGGCAGCGGGTCGAAGGAACCGTGGTCGGTGGTGCCGGCCGTGGCGACCAGCGCCACCGGAACCTCGTCGGGGGCGAGGTTGGCGAGGATCTGCCGGGCTTCCCCCGCGAGCATGCGACCCCGCTCGTCGACCGGCACCTTCAGCACGGCATCCCGGCCGAGGCCAAGGAATGCGGCGGCGCGTGCGATGGAGAAGTGCGCGGCCGCGGAGCACAGGATGCGCGGGCGGATCCGTCGTCCCGGCAGGCCGGCCTGGGACACCGCTCCGGGGTCGGCGTCGTTGAGGGCATACTCCCTGGCCAGGAGCAGCCCCATCAGGTTGGAGATGCTGCCGCCGGGGGTCAGGGTGCCAGACGCCTGGTTTGTGTAGCCGACCCAGGAGGCCATCTCCGCGATGAGCTGCCGCTCCAGTTCGAGAGCGAAGGGCCCGCTCTCCCAGGCGTGCAGCGACTGGTTCAGTGCGCCCGCGACCAGTTCGGCCGCGGCGGCCGCCGCGGTCGGCGCGCACTGCATGCGGGCCACCGCGGCTGGGTGGGTGAGGTCGACCGCCCAGTTCGCGTAGGCCTGAAAGAGGTCCGTCACCCGCTGGGCACTGGGTTCGTCTGTGAGGAACTTGCCGCCACCCAGGGCCTCGTGAACCGCTGCCTTGGCCGCCTCGGGCCCGCCGGGGGCGACGGGGCCGCCGCGTTTGAGCGCGGCGTCGTGGAGTGCGCCAAGGGCCGTGTCCACGAGTTCCTTGAGCTGCTGCAGGCCCTCGGGGCTGCCGGCCAGCGCTGCGTTGCTTCCCGTGTCGATCATTTCTATTTGGTTCCTTTCGATTTGGTTCTCGTGGAGGTGTTGCGGATGACGCCGATCGATGCCGTAACGACAGCGCCCAGGCCCAGCGCCTGAGCCGGGGAGAGGATTTCGTGCAGGACGACGAGTGCGACCAGGGCGCCGATCGCGGGTTCCAGGCTCAGCAGAACCCCGAAGACCAGCGCCGACACCCTGCGCAGCGTCTCCATCTCGCAGGTGTAGGGGACCAGGGACGACAGCATCGCGACGCCGAACCCGAAGGCGAGAACCTCGGGCCGGGCGAGCGCGGCGCCGCCCTCGGCGAGTCCGGCCGGCAGCGAGCACACGGCGCCGAACGCCATGGCGAGCGCAAGGCCGCCGCCGCCGGGCACCATCGCCCCGACCTTCGCCGACAGCGGCACGTACGCCCCCCAGAAGACGGCGCAGGCCAGCGCGATGAGCAGTCCGGTCAGCCCGGCCGCGCCGCCCTGCCAGCCGAGCAGCGCGATGCCGCTGGCCGCGAGGACGATCCACAGCCGGTCGGTGGCCCGACGCGAGGACAGGGTAGCGACGGCAAGCGGACCGGCCATGCCCACCGTCAGGGCCACACCGACCGGCATCCGCGCCATGGCCAGGTAGAAGCAGAGGTTCATGCCGGCGATGGACACGCCGAACGCGAGGACGGCGCCCGCGGTACGACGGTCCAGCCGCAGCGAAGGCCGCCACCAAAGCAACAGCACGACGGCCGCGAAGCCGAGCCGCATCACGGTCATCGCCGCCGGGCCGGCCGTGCCGAAAAGATGCTTGGCGAAGGCCGCACCGAGCTGCGTGCTGACCATTCCGACGAGCATGAGCGCCGGCGCCGGAACGGCGTCTACTCCGGTGCGCCGGGCCGTGGGTAACGTCGTGGCGCTCATGTCTTGTCGCTGTCGTCGGCGAAGAAGTTGATGTCGCGGAGCATCGACGTGATCGCCTGGGCCGACGCCTCGCGGTGTCCGGGGCAGGTGCCCAGCAGCCGGGCGTGACGTTGCAGGGTGGATCGGCCGAACGGCAGTGCGCCGGTCTGCAGATAGCGGATGGCGCCGGTGCTGTCGCGTTGCGGCGTGACTTGGGAGTGGGCGTGGATGCTTGCGCTGAACGGGATGTCGAGGGCGCCTTCGGCGAACGCCTGCGCGATCGCGGCCGCGGTGTCATCGGCGGCCAGGATCGGCTGGACCAGCTCGTCGACCTCGCTTTCGATCCACTGCTGCTCCTGTTCCACCTGCTCCTGGTCGATTCGCACGAAGTCGAGCAGGTCGGAGGTGGCCATGCGGGTGGTGCGGATGCCGGCGATGTTCGCGGGGGCGTCGGGGATGCCGTAGGCCTCCTGGTTCGTCTTGGTGATGATCTTGGCGGCGCCGCCGAGGCGTCCGGTCAGGCCGCCGTAGAGGATCAGCGCGTCGGCCTTGTCCCGGTTGCGCGGGAACACGCCCATGAATTGGTGCAGCACGGGGAAGACCTCGACGGTGGGAGGCAGGTATCGGCGCGCGAGACTGGGAATCGCGCGCAGGGCGGCGACGTCCTGGGCCAGCGCACCACCTTGCGGATAGGCGATCGACAGGCAGCGCACGCCCTCGCGGGCGGCGAGGATCGCCTCGAGCAATGTGATGGCGAGACTCAGGGACGGCGGCACCAGCACGGCGGTGAGCGTGCCGAAGAGCTCCCGATCGACGATCACCCCGGCTTGGGCCAGGGTTCCGCACGCCGCGTCGACCTCGCGCCAAGCCTCGAGCGATACCGGGAGTGGAACGTCCTTGCAGTACGGCAGGTTGTAAGAGATTCCGCCGCCTTCGAACGAGGTGATGCCCGAGGCGATGGAGACGGCGAACAGGTCGCGGGCGTCCGGTGAACCGTGACGGATCTCCAGCGGGGCGTGCACGCAGGCGTTCAGTTCGCGGCCGCGTTCCCAGCCGTGGCTGACCAGCGGGTAGCCGTTGAGGTTGGCCGGCGACGTGCGCAGTGTGTCGGCAGCGACGTCGAAGTGCCGCAGCCGAGTGTGCGAGTCGATGGTGACCGGCAGCAGGTCCGGTGCCGCACCGGCTTCGAGTTGCCGGAGCAACGAACGCATCTCGTCGTGGCCGCCGACGCCGCAGCGGGGTTGCAGGGCGGGGACGCCGGTGTCGGCGGCCGTGCGCAGGATCGTGTGGGCGCTGGCCTTGGTGGAGGCCCGCAGGTGGTCCAGTACCTCGGGGAGATCGGGCAGGTCGAGGGTTTCGTCGACGGTCAGATCGAGCAGTCCCGGGCTTGTCATGAGCCGACCGCTGCCAGTTCGCGCGCCGGCCGATCGGTGATGCGTTGGTCGGCCAGCCGGTTGAGCAGGACGGGAAGCTCGTCTGCGGAGTCGAGAATGTGGTCGACGCCCAGCGCCCTGAGCCGGTTGGCGGTCTCCGGGCCCTTGTGGCTGCCCACCGAAAGGTTGCCGCCGACGATGATCGGGCAGGCGAGTTGGCCGGCCGACCGCAGTTCCGGCAGGTCTTTCAGGTCTTCGTAGGCGTGACCGTTGAGGCTGCCGATGAGGACTGCCTCTGCTTGCGGGTGCGCGCGGTAGGCCTCGGCGAACTCCTCGAGCGGGGTGCAGACCCCGAGGTTGACGACGACGAAACCTTGCTGGCGCAGCATCATGGCGATGAGCTGGTTGGCGACCGCGTGCGCGTCGCTGGCTGCGACGCCGAGGATGACGACGCGCGGCGCAGTGGTGGCGGTGGTGTTCATGAAACTTGGTCCTTTGCGGATGTGTGGTCGGTGGGGTTAGTCGTCGAAGGCTGCGAAGAGCTCGCGGTCGCTGATCTGGGCGAGGCGCTCGAGGTCGAATTCGTCCGCGTTGGCGCTGGCCAGAGAGTCGAGCACCAGGTTGATCGCGGGGATGAGGCCCCAGACCTCGCGGTAGGGGGTCCAGCCGGGGTGGCCGGCCTCGAGGTCGCGTTGGCGGGCGAACAGGTAGTCGGCCCATTCGCGGCTCATCGGGAAGCGGTGGTGGTAGTCGTGGACCACGGTGTCGCCGGTGAGCACCAGGTAGCGGCTGGGGAAGTGGATCAGCGCCATGCGCAGCGTCCAACGCACCCAGGCGTAGACGCGGCAGGCACCGGTGAGGTCGTCGCCGGGTACCGGCTCGCCGAGGAAGATGGCGTTGCTCAGCCCGGCCATGTAGGCGCGGCCGCGGCGAACCTCGACGTCCTTCTCGGGGAAGGTGTGCTCGACGCACAGCCGAAGCACGTTGCTGATCTGGAAGAAGAAGAACAGCGGCAGTGCCCAGGCGACGAAGAAGAACATCCAGCCGTGCAGCACGGTGAGCAGCGCTGCCAGCAGGAGGTAACCCAGCAGTGCCACGCGGCGCTCGGTGAGTGTGGCCCCGTGGACGTAGGAGCGGATCCGGGCCCAGGCGAAGCGTGCGTGGAACACCGGTGAGCACAGCAGGGCGATGATCCGCCGCCACATCTGCTGGCGGGTCATGCCGGGGCGCAGCGCAAGGGTGACCAGCATTGCCTGCACGGTGGGGTCGTGCAGCGTCATGTGCCGCGCGGCGTGGTGGTCGCTGATGTGCTCTTTGCTGTAGCGCTGAAAGCTTTGCACGACAAGGACGGCGGCGATGATGCGCCCGAGGAGGCGGTCCGCGTGCGGCTTGGCCCACATGTTGCGGTGGGCGGCTTGGTGGAAAATCAGCATGCGCAGATTGCGCATGCCGTGCAACGTCATCGCCCAACCCATGACCAGCAGAAGCAGATTCGGGTCGGACCAGGCGGCCGCGCTGCAGCTGAGTCCGGCAGCGACGGATCCCAGGGCGGTGGCCAGGTGGAAGGTGGGGGTGGGTTTCGGGCCACGCTGCCCGGTGTAGGGCTTGCCGGTCAGATACGTCAGCGGCAGCTGAAGCGCCGACGGCAGACGCCGCATCGATTCACGGACGTCGACGGGTGCGGCGTCGTGGTCGAGCGTCTGCTCGGGAGCTGACGTTGTGGCGAGTTGGTTCATGGGTGGATTTCCTTGAGGGGGTCGTTGTTGGGGTGGCACGCCCAAGGTGCGGCACCCATCTCAGGAGATCCTTGAAAGAATCTTGAGCGGCGCCCGTCAGCAGCGGAAACGCATATGTACTGCCCCACTGGGGTCTGCTCCGTCACCGGGCGCCGGTAGCCTGCTGGCGTGGCTCTGTACCGCAAATATCGACCGGCATCGTTCTCCGAGGTGGTGGGGCAGGAGCACGTCACCGAGCCGCTGTCCGTCGCCCTGGAAGCCGGCCGGATCAACCACGCGTACCTGTTCTCCGGGCCGCGTGGCTGCGGAAAGACGTCGTCGGCGCGCATCCTGGCCCGGTCGTTGAACTGTGCGCAGGGACCGACGGCCAACCCGTGCGGGGTTTGCGATTCCTGTACCGCACTGGCGCCGAACGCGCCCGGCAGCATCGATGTCGTCGAACTCGACGCCGCCAGCCACGGCGGCGTTGACGACACCCGCGAGCTACGCGACCGTGCCTTCTACGCGCCGGCGCAGTCGCGCTACCGGGTGTTCATCATCGACGAAGCGCACATGGTGACCACCGCGGGATTCAATGCCCTGCTCAAGATCGTCGAGGAACCCCCCGAGCACCTGATCTTCATATTCGCCACCACCGAGCCGGACAAGGTGCTGCCGACCATCCGGTCGCGCACGCATCACTACCCGTTCCGGCTGCTGCCTCCGCGCACCATGCGGGCCTTGATCGGGCGGATCTGCGAGCAGGAGGGCGTCATCGTCGACGACGCGGTGTATCCGCTGGTGATCCGGGCCGGCGGTGGTTCGCCCCGCGACACACTCTCGGTGCTGGACCAGTTGGTGGCCGGAGCCGAGGGCAACCACGTCACCTACCAGCGGGCGCTCGGGTTGTTGGGCGCCACCGACGTCGCACTGATCGACGACGCCGTCGACGCACTGGCTGCCGGAGATGCCGCGGCGATGTTCGGTGCGGTCGAATCGGTGATCGACGCCGGTCACGACCCCCGGCGCTTCGCCATCGATCTCCTGGAGCGTTTCCGCGACCTGATCGTGCTGCAAGCGGTTCCCGATGCGGCCAGCCGCGGCGTGGTGGATGCGCCGGAGGACGTGTTGGACCGAATGCGCGAACAGGCGGCCCGCATCGGTCCGGCGACCCTGACCCGCTACGCCGAGGTGGTACAGGCCGGGCTGGGAGAGATGCGCGGTGCGACGGCACCGCGGCTGCTGCTCGAAGTCGTCTGCGCGCGACTGCTGCTGCCCTCGGCCAGCGACGCCGAGTCGGCCCTGCTGCAACGTGTCGAGCGCATCGAGACCCGCCTGGACATGTCGATCCCCGAAACGGCACCCGTCACCGCGCCCGCGAAGCCGGCCAAGCCGGTATCCTCGCCACGGCGGCGCGCGGCGCCAGACGAACCGAAACGCGAGCCGCCCCCGCCCGCGCCGACACCGCCCGCGCCGGCACCGCCCGCTGCTGAATCAGCCGCCGTTCCAGGCGAACTCAACGCGGCAGCGGTGCGAACGATGTGGCAGACGGTGCGCGACAAGGTGCGCCAGCGCAGCCGTACCACCGAGGTGATGCTGGCGGGCGCCACGGTGCGTGCCGTGGAAGCCGACACGCTGGTGCTGACCCACACCTCGGCGCCGCTGGCCAAACGCCTGTCCGAACAGCGCAACGCGGAAGTCATCGCGGAGGCACTCAAAGACGCGCTGGGCGTGAACTGGCGGGTGCGCTGCGAGGCGGGTGCGCCCGCTACGAACGACCAGAAGGCCGAGATTCCCGCCGCCCCGGCGCCGGACGAACCGCCCGCCCCCGACTCGGATTCCGCGCGGCGCGACGAAGAGGAAAGCATGCTCGCCGAAGCGGGCCGCAGCGATCCGTCGGAGCCGCGTCGCGATCCCGAAGAGGTCGCGCTGGAACTGCTACAGAACGAGCTGGGCGCGCGCCGTATCGACGGCTAGTGGCGATCGCCAGCGCGGCGCAGCCGGGCGCAGCGGGTCGCCACCATCGGGCGCAGCCGGGCGCAGCGGGTCGCCACCATCGGGCTAGGGCTGCCACCAGGGCCGCAGCGGCAGCTGGTCGCTGCCCCAGGTGTCGACGTTGGCCGCCAGCACGTGATGCAGCTGGAGATTGTTCTGTTCGAAGGCCACCCGCGACGCGGCCATGTACAGACCCCACACCTTGGCGACGGGCAGACTGACTTCGACGACGGCCTGCTCCCAGTGCTCGACCAGGTTGCGGCACCAGTCGCGCAGCGTCATTGCGTAATGGTGGCGGAAGTTCTCCTCGTGCAGCACTTCCAAACCGACGTCCTGGACGTCGGTGATGATGCGCCCAGAGCCCGTCAGCTCGCCGTCGGGGAAGACGTAGCGGTCGGTGAATCCGCCCGCGAAAGAGGTCGACTTGTTGTCGTGCCGAGTGATGCAGTGGTTGAGCAGCAGGCCTCCGGTGCGCAGCCGCGACTTGAGGAAGCCGAAGTAGGCGGGGTAGTTCTTCACGCCGATGTGCTCGGTCAGCCCGATCGACGAAACCGCGTCGAACTCGGTCTCACGCACGTCGCGGTAGTCGGAATGCCGCACTTCGGCAAGGTGCGTCAGGCCCTCGTCCTCGATCGCCTGCTGCGCCCACTTGGCCTGCTCGGCGGACAGCGTCGCACCGATGACCCGGACACCGCGCCGGGCCGCGTAGCGCACCATGCCGCCCCAGCCGCAGCCGACGTCGAGCAGCCGGTCACCCTCCTTGAGGCGCAGCTTCTCGAAAATCAGCCGGTACTTGTTCTCCTGCGCCTCTTCCAGCGTCGCGTCGGCGGTCGGATAGACCGCGCAGGTGTAGGTCATCGACGGCCCCAGCACCCATTCGTAGAAGGTGTTGGAGACGTCGTAGTGGTGGTGGATCGCCTCCGCGTCGCGGGTCTTGCTGTGCATGAAGCCGTCCGCGACGCGACGCCACCGGGGCGGCGTCTCCTGCGGCGGCGGTGGGACCGGCAGGAGGTGTTCGACGCCGATCGAGCGCACGACATTGGCCAGCACCCGCAGCGACGGTCGCTTGAACTCGACCTTGTCGGTCAGTGTTTTGAGCAGCTCGTAGGGGTCGCCCGGATGCACACCGCGTACCTGCAGGTCACCCGACACATAGGCGCGGGCGATACCGAGCTCGCCGGGCGCCGTGGCGAGGTAGGTGACGCCGCGGGGCCTGCGAAGATCCAGACCGAGTTCGGCGTCGTCGTGTCCGGCCGTGCTGCCGTCGTAGGCGGTGAACTTCAGCGGGTGCCGCGCACCTGCGGTGAGGACTTCGAGCACCTCGGCCATGCTGAGTTTGCCGGTGGTGACCGGCTCCCTGGTTGCCGTCATCGTCGTTGCACCGCCTTTGCGTAGAGATCGAGAAGACGCGAATCGGGATCATAGGTCTTCTTCACGGTGTTGTAAGACTCCCCGCCATAGAGCCCATCAAACTCCTCACGGGTGTAGAAGGAGTCCGAGTACAGGGACTTGTGGCCGTCCAGCTCGCTAACCTTCGCCTCGATGGTCCGGTTGGCGACGCCGGCTGAGCTTCCCTCGGCGCCGGCCGGCACCGAAGACCAGAACCCGACATTGACGAAGGTGTGCTCCGGGCGAAGCGGATACAAGGGCCAGCCGGCCTGGTCGCGTAGCCGCAGCGGGCACAGCCAGATGGGTTCGATGGGCACGTTGTTCAGGAACCATTCCAGGAACTCGCAGGTCCGTTCGATCGGCAGCTCGACGTCCTGCACCACCCGCTCGCGCGCCGGGCGAGCGTTCCGGGCCTCGATCCGGTCGGCGACGCCGAAACGCTGATCCAGGGCCATCAGCTTCCAGTAGACGCTGCTGCGCCGATACCGGCGCGGCCACCACCGCCGCAGCCGCGGGTTCTGCGCGCCGAACGCACGCGAGCACCAAAACCAGTCGGTGTCCCAGCGCCAGAAGTAGTCGTGAATGGTCAGGCGGTC
>NZ_DATJYB010000123.1:0-2496 GCF_035499775.1 Mycobacterium sp.
GACGTTCGTCTGCCGGCGATGCGCGCATCGCGCCCAAGCAGACGAGATGGCCGCACGCAACATCCTACGGGCCGGACTGGCCCTTCACGCTCAAGCAGCGTGAGAAGAAGCCGGCGGCTTCCAGCCGCCGGAGAAGTCACCCGCCGGAAGGTCTCTGGCCTCTACAACACTGACGATCCGTTCTATCAAACTGCGCCCACCGAAGCGACGCGGGCGCTGTGGGCGATGACGGTGCGGGTAGAGCCCCACGGTGAACCCGCATTCGAAGCCGACATCGAGGCGTGGCTCTGGGAGTCGGAGCGCCCGAGCATGGAGTGGCTGATCGCGGTGCTGTACGACCCGTCCGATCACGGCAAGGTCGTGTTCGATCACTCGGCCGAGGCGCGAAAAGCTGCCAACCAGGCCACTTTCGAGATGCGCGAGCGATGGATGCAGGAGCAGGCCGCCAATCCGCTGGACCGCCTCACGGAGCTGATGGCGCTGCGTGATCGCGGTGTGCTCACCGGCCCCGAGTATGAGGCTCAGAAGCGAAAGTTGCTGGGACAGTAGCGTCGGGCAAGCTGGTCAAGAACGGGGATCCGGCCAAACTGGTCTCATCGCAAGATGAAATTTCCAGCACGGAATTCGCGGCGCTACGCCGTCGGCCGCGTCGACTGGCGGACAATACCCAGATGACGGTTTTGCGGCGGGTCCTTCTGCAGGCGATGGGCGCGGGCTTGGCCGTGCTGCCGGGCGTGCCGGTGGCCTCCGGTGATCCGTCCGGCGTGCCGCCGGTCAGCGACGCGGCGCGCGCGGCCGGGCTTGTCGACGTCCGCACCGTGGTTCCCGACGCCATCATCGACCTGCGCTATGCAACCACAAACAACTTCACCCACACGCAGCTGTATCCCGCCGACGCACGATGCCTGGTGCATCAATCGATGGCGCCCGGCCTCGCAGCCGCCGCGACGGCCCTGCGACCGCAGGGCCAGACGCTGGTGTTCTGGGACTGCTACCGTCCGCACGAGGTCCAGGTCAGGATGTTCAACGTGGTCCCGAATCCGGCGTGGGTGGCGCGGCCCGGGCAGTATGCGCGCAGCCACGAAGCGGGGCGTTCGGTGGACGTCACCTTCGCATTTCCGCAAGCGCCGTGCCCGCCGGAGCGGCAGACAGCCGGGTTCTGCCTGGCTGACATGGGCACCGACTTCGACGACTTCACTTCACGCGCAAATGCTTTCGCGACCCAGGGGGTCAGTCCGGAAGCTCAGGCGAACCGCAAGCGCCTGCGGGACGCGATGAACTACGGCGGGCTGAGTGTCTACCAGGGGGAGTGGTGGCACTTCGACGGGCCGGGCGCCGGAGTTGACCGCCCGATTCTCAACGCACCCGTGGACTAGCTGTCTCGCATAGTGAGATGATTATCTCATAATATGGCATCGAGCGGTAAGCTCTGAACTGTGAACGAAGAACGTCGGGCCATCTATACGCATGGACATCACGAGTCGGTGCTGCGCAGTCACCGGCAACGCACGGCGGAGAACTCCGCCGGCTACCTGTTGCCGTACCTGCAGCCGGGTCTGCGGCTGCTGGACATCGGTTGCGGCCCTGGGACGATCACCGTCGACCTTGCCGACCGGGTCGCACCCGGAACGGTGACAGCCGTCGAGCCGACCAACGATGCCCTCGACCTGGCCCGCGCAGAGGCCCGGGCGCGCAACGTGCCGAACGTGTCGTTCCTGACCTCCGACGTGCATGCGCTCGACATTCCCGACGACTCCTTCGACGTCGTCCATGCCCACCAAGTGCTACAGCATCTCGCCGATCCGGTGCAGGCGCTGCGCGAGATGAGGCGGGTGTGCGTGCCGAACGGCGTTGTGGCGGCACGAGATGGCGACTACGCGGGCTTCATCTGGTTTCCGCAGCTTCCGGCCTTGGATCGGTGGCTAGATCTTTACCAGCGGGCGGCTCGCGCCAATGGCGGGGAACCGGATGCCGGCCGGCGACTGCTCTCGTGGGCACGCGCGGCCGGCTTCAAAGACATCACTGCCACGGGCAGCATGTGGTGCTACGCCACGGCTGAGACCCGTGAATGGTGGGGCGGGATGTGGGCCGACCGGATTCTGCAGTCGGACTTGTCGCGCCAGCTGATCGACTCGGGTATGGCGACTTTCCCTGAGCTTCAAGAGATTTCCGCGGCGTGGCTGGCCTGGGTTGCGGCGCCGGATGGTTGGATGGCGGTCCCCAACGGCGAAATCCTGTGCCGGGCTTAGTTGGGGGACTGCTCGCGCTAGATCTTGTTGCGCGGGCGGCGACCGCGGACCACTGACGTACCGGCCTGCACGATCGCCTTGGGCAGGTCGATGTCCTCGAGCACCTGGTCGGTCAACTTCGGGAAGTCGACCGGCTCGCGCTATGGAGTCGGGAACCCCCCGCACAGGGCCTCGAAGGCGTCGGCGACCCGCAACACGGTGACATCGTCGAATCGCTTGCCCACGATCATCATTCCGGCGGGTAGGC
>NZ_DATJYB010000124.1:0-43671 GCF_035499775.1 Mycobacterium sp.
GGATGGCCGTGACGCGGTCCGGAAC
This sequence comes from Mycobacterium sp., assembly GCF_035499775.1. GTDB lineage: Bacteria > Actinomycetota > Actinomycetes > Mycobacteriales > Mycobacteriaceae > Mycobacterium. The sequence continues at coordinate 26 of NZ_DATJYB010000124.1, forward strand.
CGATCGCTGCCAACAAGGTCGCGATTGCCTCACGATTCGATATCGCCACTCTAGTCACACCAACCTCACTCGTACCATCGAACGTGTGAGGTTCATGCCATGCGTGACGGGCAGAGACGGACCGCACAAAACATAGTCCCGATTAAGGGTCCAGATTGAGGAGACTTCCGTGCCGAACCGACGCCGACGCAAGCTTTCGACAGCATTGAGCGCGGCCGCCGCCCTGGCAGTCGCGAGTCCTTGCGCATATTTCCTTGTCTACGAAGCAACCCCGTCCGTCAAACCGACCGAACATCACGAGTTCAAACGGGCGGCGGCGATCACCGACCTGCCCAACGAGCTGATGAGCGCCCTGACTCAGGGGCTGTCGCAGTTCGGCATCAACCTGCCGGGGGTGCCCGGCCTGACCGGGACGACTCCCGGCACCGCAGGCCTGACCAGCCCAGGTCTGGGTGCGACACCGGGTCTGGGCAGCCCGGGTCTGGGTGCGACACCGGGTCTGGGCAGCCCGGGTCTGGGTGCGACACCGGGTCTGGGCAGCCCGGGTCTGGGCGCGACACCGGGGTCTCTGGCCGCGCCGGGTACCACATTGACGCCGACGACGGGGGCCGGGCTCAACCCGGCGCTGTCGAACCCCGGGCTGACCAGCCCGGCCGGCGTGACCCCAAGCTTGACCACCGCGCCCACCGGGGCGAATCCGGCCATCGGCTCGCCGATCGGCGCCCCGGGCGAAGTGCCGATCACCTCCCCGGGCGGATTGGACCCGGGCGCCGACGGCACCTACCCGATCCTGGGTGACCCGTCGCTGGCTGGTGGCGGCCTGGGTGGAGGTCTGCCGGGAGCCTCCCCAGCTGCGGCGGGCGCTCCGAGCGGTGGCGGCGGGCTGATCAACGACTTGATGCAAGCCGCCAACCAGTTGGGCGCCGGTCAGGCCATCGACCTGCTCAAGGGCCTGATAATGCCCGCGATCATGCAGGGCATTCAGGGCGGCGCACCCGGCGCCGGGGGTGCCGGCCTACCGACTGGAGGCATCCCGGCACCCTCCATACCCGCCGGTCTGGCGGGCGCCGGACTGCCCGGCGCCGGTGCGCTACCGGGGGCCGCCGCACTGCCAGGCGCCGCCGCACTACCGGGGGCCGCCGCACTACCGGGGGCCGCGGGCGCCGCAGCCTTGGCACCCGCCGCGGCCGCACCTGTTGCGGCAATGCCCGGCCTGGCCGCGGCGCCCGTCGAAGCGCTGCCCGGCGGCTAGGAGCCACGGGGACCTGTCACCTGACGGCACCGCAGAGCGGTATTGAAGCCGGGATCCAGCACCCCGCCCAGCTACCAAACCTCTGCGGTGCCGTCGAAGGGTTGTTGCCGGTACATACCGTGTCGACTCAGAAATAACAATAGACACACGCGTAACATCAGCTGGTGCCGTCCCGTAGCCGCGCGCCGACGATGCTGCTCACCGCTATCGCGGCGACCGCCGTCATCGTCACGTGCATCGTGGATCCGGCGCGGCAAAGCTCCCCCGCCCCGCCGCCGGCTCATGACACCCAACTCGCCGAACGGCCGCTGATCGGGCTCGGTGGCGGTGTCACGGTTCGCGAACTGACGCAGGACACGCCGTTCTCCTTGGTCGCGCTGACCGGCGACCTGACCGGCACCTCGACGCGGGTGCGCGCGAAGCGGAACGACGGTTCGTGGGGGCCCTGGTACCAGACCGAGTACGAAACCGAAGCGCCCGACCCACGACCCACCGAGGCGCCCGCTCAGGGGCCCCGCAGTACAGATCCGGTGTTCGTCGGGACCACCACGACTGTGCAGATCGCGATCACCCGCCCGGTCGATGCCGCGGTGACGCAGGGACCGACAGGACGATCGGCGCCCGATAGCGCCGGGTTGGGATACAAGCCCGCCACCAAGGAACAGCCCTTCGGCCAGAACATCTCGGCGGTACTCATTTCCCCGCCGCAGGCACCCGCCGGATCTCGGTGGACGCCGCCGACCGGGGTGATACTGCCGGGTCAGGCGCCCAGCATCATCAGCCGGGCCGAGTGGGGCGCCGACGAGTCGTTGCGCTGCGGTACTCCGCAGTACGGCAGAGGGATTCGCGCCGCGGTCGTCCACCACACCGCCGGCAGCAACGACTATTCACCGCAAGAGTCGGCCGGGATCGTCAAGGCCATCTACACCTACCACAGCAAGACACTGGGCTGGTGTGACATCGCGTACAACGCGCTGGTCGACAAATACGGCCAGGTGTTCGAGGGCATGGCCGGCGGGCTCACCAAACCCGTCGAGGGTTTCCATACCGGCGGCTTCAACCGGGACACCTGGGGCGTGGCCATGATCGGCAACTTCGACGACGTGCCGCCGACGCCGCTGCAGATCCGAGCCGTGGGCCGATTGCTCGGCTGGCGCCTGAGCATGGACAACATCGATCCCAAGGGGACGGTGGCGCTGGAGTCGACGGGTAGTCACTTCACCACCTTTCCAGCCGGGTCCCTGGCGAAGTTGCCCACCATCTTCACCCACCGCGACGTCGGCAACACCGACTGCCCGGGCAATGCCGCCTACGCGCTGATGGACGAGATCCGGGACATCGCATCGCATTTCAACGACCCGCCCGAGGAGTTGATCAAGGCCCTGCAGGGTGGCGCGATTTACGAGCACTGGCAGGCGATCGGCGGCATGAACAGCGTGCTGGGCGCGCCGACGTCGCCGGAGGCGAGCGGACTGGGCGCGACCCGCTACGCCACGTTCGCCAAGGGCGCGATGTACTGGTCGCCCGAGACCGGTGCCCAACCGGTCACCGGCGCGATCTACGACGCCTGGGCCTCGCTGAGCTTTGAACGCGGCCCCCTCGGCCTGCCGACCAGCGCGGAAATACAAGAGCCGCTGCAGATCACGCAGAACTTCGGGCACGGAACCTTGAACTTCGAGCGGCTGACCGGCAACGTCACCGAGGTCGTCGACGGGATCACCACGTCGCTGTCCACCCAGCAACCGAGCGGTCCGACCGTCCCACCCGAACACTTCTCGCTACCCGCGCACCCGGTCCCCTAGGCTGCGACGTGTGCCGGAGACGCCTTATCTGACCATCGATCTAGATCGGATCCGGGAGAATTTCCGGACGCTGCGGGGCGCTCTTCCCGAGGCGCGGATCCGTTACGCGGTCAAGGCCAATCCGGCCGAACCCATCCTGCGTCTGCTCGCGGCAGAGGGCGCGGCCTTTGACGTCGCGTCGGTCGGTGAGATCGATGCGTGCGCCGCGGCCGGTATCGACGGCCGGCTTCTGACGTTCGGCAACACCGTCAAGAAACCGTCAGAGATAGCCCACGCGCACTCGCGGGGAGTGCGGCGGTTCGCGTTCGACACCGAGCACGGCCTGGCCGGCATCGCCGAACATGCCCCCGGCTCGGGCGTGGAATGCCGTATCGCACCGGCTTTTCCGTCGTCGGTGACGCCGTTCGGCCACAAGTTCGGGTGTGCTCCCGCCGACGCCCCGGCTCTGCTCGACCAGGCCCGAGCGCTGGGTCTGCGACCGGAGGGGCTGTGCTTTCACGTCGGCTCGCAGCAGCTGGACCCGGCCGCGTGGGGGCTTGGAATTCGTTGTGCTGCATCGATCTTCGACGCTCAGGGCGACCTGACCACGATCAACATCGGCGGCGGATTCCCCCTTGCGTATGCGACCGGCGCGCCCGAGCTCGAACTGGTCGCCGATACCATCAGCTCCGCGCTGGCACGCCATTTCGGGACGAATCCACCACAACTCGTGATGGAACCGGGACGGGTGATCGTGGGTTCGGCGGGCGCCATCTGCTGCGAGGTGGTATCGGTGCGCGCCGGCACCGACGGGCAGCGCTGGGTGTACCTCGACGTCGGTCGCTACGGCGGCCTCGCGGAAACCGAGAACGAGTACATCCGGTACCGGTTACGGACCGGCCGCGACGACGATCTTGTCGAGGACGCTGTGGTCGCGGGGCCGACGTGCGACGGCGACGACGTGCTCTACCAGCGGTATCCGCTTCCGGTCACGCTGCGGCCCGGCGATCGCGTGACAGTCGAGGATGCCGGCGCCTACACCGCTAGCTATGCGTCAGTATCGTTCAATGGATTTCAACCGCTGCCAACCTATTTCGCGGGCCAAACGCAGGGCAGGGAGATCGTCGAACCGATGGCACCCGGACTCACCCGAAGCTGGCACCTCTCGGAGGTGCTGTGCGACATGCGAACCGAGTTCCAGCATCTGGTGATCGGCCGCACCGAACAGGGTGTCGCGTTGTTCGGTGACGGCGAGCGGCAGAGCACCGAGTTCAGCCAGCTCGTCTATCACGAGGCGCTGCTGGTGCCGGCGCTGCTGCTGGCCGAACGGATCCAGCGCGTGCTCGTCATCGGCTCCGGCGAGGGGGTGGTGAGCCAGTTGGCGGTCGCCGCCGGCGCGACACACGTCGATCACGTCGACATCGACCGCCGAGCCGTCCGGCTGTGCGCGCAGCATCTGCCCTACGGCTACTCGACCGACGAATTGCTCAGGGCGGAAAGCGGACTCGGCCCGATCAGCGTGCACTACAGCGACGGCTGGAGTTTCGTGGACCGCTGCACCGTGCCGTACGACATCGTGGTTGTCGACCTTCCCGACGAGCGCACCGGGCTCGCGCAGCACAACCGGTTATACGAAGCCGACTTTCTCGAAAAATGCCGCGACATCGGTGGTGTCGTCGTATTCCAGGCCGGCTGCCCGACGCTGTGGCGCAACGAGTCGCTGCAGTGGTCGTGGCAGCGGTTTCACGAAACCTTCTGCACGGTGGTCTATTTCGGCAGCGTCGAACACGAGTGGGCGTTCTTGTCGGGCTTGGCCGAATTCGAGGCCGACCCGGTCTCGGTCATGTCGGCCCGGTTGGCGACGCTGCCCTACCGGCCGCAGACCATCGACGCCGCCTCCCTGATCGCAGCCACGGTTCCACCCAAAGCGCTGCGGTCTCGTGCCGGCCGGTAATCCCTTCTGTCAGCCGGACTTGTGGGCCCACCACTGATAGAGGCTGGAAATGTCTGAACCCTCGACGACAGCGAGCCTCAGCTTGGCGTTGTCCGTCCAAATCACCGCGGGTTGGCCGTCGACGTTGGTCGCGCACTCGACCTGACCACCGGTCTGATTGGAGCTGCCCGGACTCCATGTGCCAGGGGAAGCCTTGCCGCCTGGGCAGGACGACGCCACCGTGTATCCGTTGTCGCCGGCGCTCTTGAATTGGGCTGCCAAGTCATCCACGCTCCCGTATCGCAAGAACACGGCCCTCGATGGTCCGCTGGGGTCGCTGCTTTTGTCGCAGGTCACCCGTTCGAGCGAGGAAGCGCTCTTGGTGTTCTCTTGGCAATTAGCCGAGGTGAAGCCGTCGGGCAGCATTCCCATCAATGTGTCCCCGGGATCGGCGACCCCATAGGCCGTGGATCCGAGAAGAGCGGCGCCGCTGCATGCGGTGATCGCGATCGCCCTGGCCGCGAAAGTGAAAGAAGACATTGTTGCCCGACCTCCGTGTTCGGCGTTACCGGAAATATCGCCGCGGTCCGGCGAAAGAGTCCGACCACCCGGCTAGCAAATGGTACGACCAGCAGGTTGAGCGATTGAGTGTTCTGCCGAAACTGTTCGCCTGGGGAAATCGGGATGTGCCTTATTGCCCGCAGCTCGCTAGAGAATCGCGACCGCGACCACAATGCCGAGCGCGAACTGCGCGGCCGCCACTATGAGCGAGTCATAGCCGAACTCGTCGGCCTCGAACAACGCGTCCATGTCAATGCCGATCACCAGGGTCGCGACCCTCATCATCACCACTTGCGCGATGATCCCGACGATCCCGAAAATCGCGGACCCGACCAGCCCTTCCAACAGCTTTCCCGAAGACGCGTAAATCGCCAGCACCACGATGAGCGCCATGCTGACCATCCCCGCGGCAGCGACGACGATCGCGTTCGGCTTCCCCTCGTCAACCATCTTGCGCAGGGGTCCCGGGGTGGTCAGGTCGATCGCGTAGAACCCGAGGATCATCAGCACCAGGCCGACGATCGAGTACAGGGCGATCGCACCGACCCCGCGGCCGAGCACATTCCAGTAACCCGCATCCCAATAGCCCGACAGCGCCACGGTGGTTGTCGTCATCGATGGTCTCCGTTCGTTGCGGTCATCTCAAAGGAATCCGGTGCGGGACAAAAGCTGCGCCATCGTCGGTCACCAGTCCGGCAGTCTCGCGGATGCCGAGTCCGGCCGACGAATCCCCCACGAGCCACGCCCCCAGCGCCGGCCGCATGTCGTCGAATTGCGGTAACGGGTCCAGCAATTGGTAGACGAAGCCCTCTTCGCCGTAGACCCCGCCGGTCGCGGTCTCCAGTCCGGCGCCAACGACGGTGATGTTCGCTCCCTCGCGGCCGAGCTTGGGTTTGCGAACGTATTCGGTCAGCTCGTGCGGGTCGTCGAGGTAGGCCGGCAGCAGGTTCGGATGCCCCGGGTACATCTCCCACAGCACTGCCAAGATCGCCTTGTTCGACAGCAGCGTCTTCCAGAGCGGTTCGATCCACGCCGTCGCCGGCAGGCTGGAAACCACATTCTTGCCGAACTCGTCGTCGAGCACCCACTCCCACGGGTAGAGCTTGAAGACCGCGTGGATCGAGTCCTCCTCCAGGTCGACGAACCGCGACAGCGCGGAATCCCACCCGAGGTCCTCGATCATCAATCCGACGGTCTGGAAACCCGCTTCGGCTGCGGTCTCCTGCATGTAGGTGGTTGTGATCTGATCCTCGCCGGTCGCCTCCACACCCGACCAGGTGAAGTGCAGCTCACCGCTGGGCAGCAAATCACCGACCACTTTCCAGCGATCGACCAACTGCTCGTGCAGCGAGTTCCACTGGTCGTCGTCGGGGAACTTGTCCTTGAGCCAATACCATTGCAGGATCGCGGCTTCCAGCAGCGTGGTCGGCGTATCCGCGTTGTACTCGAGCAGCACCGCCGGCCTGCGCCCGTCGTAGCGCAGATCGAAGCGACCGTATACATGTGGGTCGGAGCGGCGCCAGGATTCGCCGATGGCTTGCCAACTCCATTCCGGCAGACCGAAATCCGCGTATCGCTCCATCAAGACCACTTGCTCGACGGCGTTGAGGCACATCGAGTGCAGCAGTTCGACATCGGCTTCCAGCGCGAGGATCTCGTCCATGTCGAATTCGTAATAGACCGACTCGTCCCAGTACGGGCGGTCCCTTCCCCTCGCGTCGCGGGCCGGCGTCCCGTACACCAGTCCTTGCGATTCCACGATCGAGCGCCAGTTGGGACGCGGCTGGGTCTTGCAGCGCTTCACGAGCCGCCGCCCCTGCTCCCGCCGCCGAACTTGCCGCCGAGCCCACCACGCTGAATGGTGGTGCCCGACCCGGTCCTGATCGTCGCGCCCGGTGGTCGCACCGTCGATCCACCGATCGGCCGCGAACCGATGCCCCCCGAGCTGCCGTAGTAGTAGCGATACTGGTGTCCGCCGTAGTAAAAGAAGCCGTTGAGCCCCGAGGTATGACCGGTGCAGTAGCTGTCCGGGACGATCACCGGCGTCCCGTTCGGGTCGTCCCGGACGCATTGCGCGGTGACGGTGGGCGCCGACAACGCCCAATACCCGAGGCCCGCAACGACACCGACCACCCCGATGCCGGCCCCGGCGCCGATCAGCCGGCGGTTGCGCTTCCTGCGCTTTTCCTCCGCCGCGAGGCGCGCTTCCTCGATCTCCTGCTCTTTTTTGGCGAACTTCTCGCGGGCGCGCAATTCGGCGGGCGTCGGCGGACGCGGTCGCGTGGTTGCCGCGTCCTGAAATCCAACGCTGCCGCCAGAGGCAAACTTGCCGGGCTCGTCTGACTCCGAACCGAAAGTCGGCGGTACCGGTGTGACCAGCGGAGGTTGTTCGCCAAAGCTCGGGACCGGCGGCAGCGATACCGCAAAAGTGGTGTCGTCGTCCGAGCCAGACGCAGGCCTCGGGGCCCCGGGTCCCCTGCTCGAGCGGCGGTGTTTGGCACCGCCGGCCGGCGGGTCTTCTTCCGAATCCACTAGCCGTCCCCGGGTCCAGTCATCGCGACCCGCGCAACGCCGACGGACTTCACAACCGTGAAGACAGGACGAAAGGCAGGCACGACCGGCAGTCTTTCACATCGCCGCGCGGTGCGGATAGCAAAAACCGTTATGACCACCAGCGCTCGAGCACCCGCGCGACACCGTCTTCGTTGTTGCGGGCGGTGACCTCGTCGGCCGCGCTCAACGCGTCGGGGTGAGCGTTACCCATCGCCACGCCATGACCGGCCTGCAGCAGCATCGGCACGTCGTTGGGCATGTCACCGAACGCCAGCACCTCGCGGTCGGTTATCCCGAGCGGCCGGGCGACCTCGGCCACGCCGCTGGCCTTGCTGATCCCCAACGGCACGATCTCCACCAGCCCGTTGTTGGTCGAATAGGTGATGTCGCCCTCGATCCCCACGTGTTTGGCCAGCTCGGCGGCCATGTCCGCGCTGCGCGCACCGCTTTTGCGGATCAGCAACTTGATCGCCGGCGCGCTGAGCAGGTCTTCGTACGAGACCTCGGTGTTGTCCGGGTTCAGCCAGGCGTGCTCGTATCCCGGCGAGCTGACGAACTGCGGGGTCGCGGTGTCGTGTGCACGCTCGCCGATCCGCTCGACGGCCAGCCCGACACCGGGGATGGCCCGGGCCGCGATCTCGGCCAGCTCGGCCAGAGCGTCGACGGACAGGGTGCGCGCCGACACCACCCGGTCGGTCGTCGGATCGTAGATGACGGCGCCGTTGGCGCACACCGCCATCGGTGCGAAGCCCAGCGCCTCGACGACGGGGCGCACCCAGCGCGGCGGGCGGCCGGTCGCCAGGATGAAGTGCGCACCCCCGCCCACAGCGGCCTGCACCGCGGCGCGGGTCCGCGGACTGATGGTTTCGTCGTCGTCGAATAGGGTGCCGTCGACGTCGCACGCGATGAGCGCCGGCGGTGTCGTCAGCTTTGGCCGCCTTCGCCGCGGGGCGACCGCGTCACGCCGTCGTGTCCGCGCTTTTGCAACCGCTCGGTCAATTCGGCGATGCGGAATTGCTGGGACTCGTCCCGGGTTGGCGCACCGCCACCCAGCCGTCGCGGCACCCAGTACTCCCCTTCCGGATGCGGATATTCCTCCTGGACCCGGTACAGCATCGTGTTCATCACTTCGCGCAGTTGCGCGTTGAGCTCTTCGGGAGTACCCAGCGGCGGCAACGGTGTGCCAACCGCCACCGTGATCGGAATCTTGTTGCGGAACAAGTGCTTTGGATGGTCCTTCGGCCAAATGCGGTGCGCACCCCAGACAATCATGGGAATCAACGGCACCTGTGCGTCCAGCGCCATCCGGGCGGCGCCGGTCTTGAAGTCCCGCAGTTCGAAGCTGCGGCTGATGGTCGCCTCCGGGTGCAGACCGACGATTTCACCCTCGCGCAGCCGCTGCACCGCCACGGCCAGCGCCTCGGCCCCCACCGTGCGGTCCACCGGGATCAGCTGGGTGTGTTTGATGACGTAGTTGACCGCCTTCACCTCTTGCATTTCGGCCTTGATCATGAACCGAAGCCGGCGCCGACGTTGGTAGGCGGCGATCGACGCGGGAATCCAGTCGACGTAGCTAGTGTGATTGAGGGCGATCAAACCGCCGCCGCGCGCTGGAATGTTCTCCAGGCCTTGGTACGTGATCTTGGTTCCGTTCACCGTCATTACCGACGGGACGAGGAACTCCATCATCCGGAAGAACGGCTCTGCCATCTGTTAACTGCTCCTTCCACGCCTACTGCTGTGGTGTCCGCCGGCGGCCTTGGCCGCGAGCTCATCAGCATCCATCCGCGCCGCGTCCGCCACCGTCGGGGCGCCGCCACCAAGTCGTCGCGGCACCCAGTACTGCCCGGCCGGATGCGGGTACCGCTGCTGCACCTGGTACAGCAGCGTGGTCATCGACTCACGCAGTGCCGCATTGGTCGCCGCGATGTCCGCGCCAGCCCGTAACGGCGCGCCCACCCGCACGCTGACGGGAATCTTCTTGCGGCCCAGCTGTTTTGGATGGTCTTTAGTCCAGATTCGCTGCGCACCCCACACGATCAACGGGACGATCGGGACATCCGCCTGGGCGGCCATCCTGGCGGCCCCCGATTTGAACTCCTTGAGCTCGAAGCTGCGGCTGATCGTGGCCTCCGGATACACCCCGACCAGCTCGCCCTCGCGCAGCCGAAGCACCGCCACCGCATAGGCGCCGGCCCCCGAGCTACGGTCCACCGGGATGGTCTTGGTGCGCTTGATCAGGAAGTTGACCACCTTCACCTGCTGCATCTCGGCCTTGATCATGTACCGGATCCGTCGGTGCGCGCGGTTGATCGCCAGCCCGGCGGCCAGCCAGTCGACATAGCTGGTGTGGTTGATGGCGATCACGGCGCCGCCCCGCTCGGGAATGTTTTCCACACCGCTGTAGCTGATCCGGCTTCCGGTTGCCAGAACCAGCGAGCGGGCGAGGATCACCAGCGTGCGGTAAGTGGGCTCCACGCTCTCCTCACTGTTCCGATGCTCCAGCCCGCTGATCGCGGCGCGCGGCCCTCATCGCTGCTTCTTCGGCGTCCAACTGGGCCGCCTCGGCCATGGTCGGCGCCCCGCCGCCCAGCCGGTGCGGCACCCAGAACTCGCCGGCCGGATGGGGTCCGTACTGTTCTTGCGCCCGGTGCAGCAGATGCTGCATGCGCGAATGCAGAAGTCCGTTGAGTTCGGCGATGCCCAGTGTCGGTTCGATCGGTTCGCCGACCAGTACCGTGATCGGCACCTTCGGTCGGAACAGCTTCTTGGGGTGGTCTTTGGTCCAGACGCGCTGCGCACCCCAGACGATGTGCGGAATGATCGGCACGCCGGCCTCGACCGCCATCCTGGCGGCACCCGATTTGAACTCCTTGATCTCGAAGCTGCGGCTGATCGTCGCTTCGGGATAGACGCCGACCAGTTCACCGTCCTTCAAATTCCTGACCGCGGCTTCGTAGGAGGCGGCCCCGGATGACCGGTCCACCGGGATGTGCCGCAGGCTGCGCATGATCGGACCAGTGATCTTCTGGTCGAACACCTCCTGCTTGGCCATGAACCGAACCTTGCGGCCCAGGCCCTGCTCGTAGGTGGGCAAACCCGCGAGCATGAAGTCGAGGTAGCCGGTGTGGTTGATTGCGATGACGGCGCCGCCGCTGGTAGGTAGATTCTCCACGCCCGAAGTGGTGATCTTCAGACCCTGTATACGAAAGATCAAACGGACAATCTGAATGACAGTCCCATACACCGGTTCCACAGCCATTCAGCCTAATGCTCTGGGCCCGGCCCTGTCCTAAGTGGCCCGAAGTGGCCCGAAGTGGTGAAAGAGGCAACCTTGTCCGTCCCGTCATCCCCGCCCCCGGTGCCCGCCGTCGTCCACCGATTTGCTGCGGGGCGGACAGTGCGCGCTGTCTGGGCCAACGAACTCGGCGGCGTCACCTTCCGGGTGGGCTCGGGCACGGAGTTCATCGTCCGCACTGAATTCATCAAGGTCGCCCCGACGGCCAGTGCCTGCGACTTCGCCGACGAGGCGCGCCGACTGCGCTGGGCGGCTGCGTTCGTGACGGTGCCACCGGTGTTGGGTGTCGGGGTCGACGGGGACTGGGCGTGGCTGCGCACCGGCGGGCTGCCCGGGCTGTCCGCGGTACACCCCCGCTGGCTGGCGTCACCCGACGTGTCGGTGCGCGCGATCGGGACCGGGCTGCGCAGCCTGCACGACCGGTTGCCGGTGCGGTCATGCCCGTTCGACTGGTCGGCCAGTCGCCGGTTGCAGCCGCTGACGGCGGAAAGTCGGGCACGCCTGGGTGAGCCGCCGCCGATCGACCGACTGGTGGTTTGCCACGGCGACGCGTGCTCGCCCAACACGTTGATCGACGACGACGGACGCTGCTGCGGGCATGTCGACTTCGACCTTCTCGGGGTGGCCGACCGCTGGGCCGATCTCGCGGTGGCCACCTTGTCGTTGGACTGGAATTACCCCGGACGCTCGTCGGAGGAAGAGTTCTTCACCGCCTACGGGGTGGAGCCGGACCCGGCGCGCCTGGACTACTACCGGCGGCTGTGGCAGGCCGAGGATTAAGCCTCAGGCTAAGCTCGATGCAACCCCGAACCAGTCCAGAAACGTCCTCTGAAAGGTATTTGTGCAGGTCACAAGCGTCGGCCACGCCGGCTTTCTGATCCAGACCCGCGCGGGCAGCATCCTGTGCGACCCGTGGGTAAACCCGGCCTACTTCGCGTCCTGGTTCCCGTTCCCGGACAACAGCACGCTGGATTGGGATGCCCTGGGCGACTGCGACTACCTGTACGTCTCGCACCTTCATAGGGACCACTTCGACGCCAAGCACCTGGCCGCGCACGTCAACAAGGACGCGGTGGTGCTGCTGCCCGACTTCCCGGTACCTGACCTGCGAAATGAGCTGCAGAAGTTAGGGTTTCACCGATTCTTCGAGACCACCGACTCGGTCACGCACCGGCTCGGCGGGCCCAAGGGTGAGCTGGACATCATGGTGATCGCGCTGCGCGCGCCGGCCGACGGCCCGATCGGTGACTCGGCACTGGTGGTTTCCGACGGCGACACAACGGTTTTCAACATGAACGACGCCCGGCCGGTCGACCTGGACGTGCTCGCGGCGGATTTCGGCGACGTCGACGTCCATTTGCTGCAGTACTCCGGAGCGATCTGGTACCCGATGGTCTACGACATGCCGGAGCGTGCCAAGGTGGCTTTCGCCACCCAGAAACGGCAACGCCAGATGGACCGCGCCCGCCTGTACATCGCCCAGGTGGGTGCCACCTGGGTGGTGCCGTCGGCGGGACCGCCGTGCTTTTTGGACCCGGAGTTGCGTCAGCTGAACGACGATCGCGGTGACCCGGCCAATATCTTCCCCGACCAGATGGTGTTCCTGGACCAGATGCGCGCCCACGGGCACGACCGGGGCCTGCTGATGATGCCCGGCTCGACCGCGGACTTCACTGGCACGACATTGAATTCGCTGCGCCATCCACTGCCCACCGAACAGGTCGAGGCCATCTTCACCACCGGCAAGTCGGCGTACATCGCCGACTACGCCGAACGGATGGCGCCCGTCCTGGCGGCCGAGCGGGCGAGCTGGGCCCCCGCCACCGGGGAGTCGCTGCTGGAGCCGCTGCGCGCGCTGTTCGAGCCGATCATGCTGCAAAGCAACGAGATCTGCGACGGCATCGGCTACCCCGTCGAGCTGGTGATCGGGCCCGAGACGGTGATTCTCGACTTCCCGAAACGGACGGTGCGCGAACGGATTCCCGACGAGAAGGTCCGCTACGGCTTTGAGATTGCGCCGGAGCTGGTCCGCACCGTGCTGCGTGACCAGGAACCGGACTGGGTGAACACCATCTTCTTGTCCACCCGCTTCCGGGCCTGGCGGGTGGGCGGCTACAACGAATACCTCTACACGTTCTTCAAGTGCCTGACCGACGAGCGGATCGCCTACGCCGACGGCTGGTTCGCCGAGACGCACGATGACTCCGCATCGATCACCCTGGACGGCTGGGAGATTCAGCGCCGCTGCCCGCACCTCAAAGCTGATCTGTCGAAATTCGGTGTGGTGGAAGGCAACACGCTGACCTGCAACCTGCACGGATGGCAGTGGCGGCTGGATGACGGCCGCTGCCTGACCTCACGCGGTCATCAGCTGCGGAGCGCGCGCGCATGACCGGAATCTACGACGACGGCCTCGTCCAACTGGATCGAGAAGCGATCACGTTGCGCCGCTACCACTTTCCCGACGGCACGTCGAAGGTGATCGCGCTGGACAGAATCCGCGGGTACCAGACAGAGTCGCTGGGCCTGTTCATGCAGCGGTTTCGCATCTGGGGTACGTCAGACCTGCGTCGCTGGCTGCCGTTAGACGTGCACCGGCCGTTCAAGTCGACGTTGATCACATTGGAAATACCCGGGCACCGGTTCAGTCCCTCCTTCACGCCGGCGCGCCCGGAGGAATTCACCGCACTCCTGGACGAGCTCCTACGTCAGCGCGATTAGAAGCGCACCTGACCGAGTGCGCGAAGACGCGGTTGCGCCTGCCGTCGGCGACGTGGGCATACACCGATTTCATCGCTGCGAGGTACTGCATGACGGATTCGCCGGCGATCGGATTGTCCGGGAACATGACCGTCACCGTGGTCTCGTGCTGGAATCGGTTGACCCACATCGAGACTTGATGCGAAACCCGGCCTTCGTCGTAGATCCTGAAGTTCAAGTCGGAGTTCGCGACGGTGGAAAGCGGCGCGATGCTCGCATCCAGGAACGACATCACAAAATTCCCGGGCCGCGGCCTGCCGAGCTTCATCTCAGGCTGCGCCAACTCCAGTACCCGATCGAACGGTACGGTCGCCAGCTCTACCCCCGAGTCGAAGGAAAGCTGTGCGGCACGCGCAGCGTCTTCGAAAAACGTTGCGCCGGCGGGGACACTGATCGGAACCAGTCCGGTGAACCATCCGGTCGTCATGAGTTCCGTTGGCGTCCTGCGGGTATCGGTGGTGGTCACCACGGAAAAGGCTTCAAGACCGTTTAATTCGCGCTGGGTGAGGGCGGCGCAGCCGAGTACTCCACCGCTGAAACGAGCACCCGCCGCCACGCACGCGGACTCGAATCGCTCGCTCTGGTTCTCGTCCAAAAGCTTTGCCGTCACCAGCTTTCCGGACCACGGCACCGACAGATCACCAAGGGGCAACGGGAAGTAGGGCAGAGTTCCGCCGTTTTCGGCGGCGAACTCGAGCCACCCGCGCACCTTGGGCGAGTCGACCGTCAACGCCGACGTCTCCTTGCGCTGCCGCGCACAGTAGTCGATATACCGGCCCGCCTCGGGCAATTCGACCGGACCGTCGCCGGCCACCAGGGCCCCGTACATCATGTGGATCTCCATGAACAAGACCCCGACGATCATCGGGTCGACACAAAGATGCGCGATGCTCGCGTAGAAGGTGAAGTGGTCGCGGCTCTGAATGATCCCGAACAGGAAGCAATCCCACTGCAGCGGATGTGGTGTCGCAATGTGGTCGCGCAGTTCTTCCGGCGTCATGTCCGTGTGCTCAACCGGGACCAACTCAATGTCCTGCGGGTCGGCGAACGTGTGTCGCACGATGTGGTCGCCGTTTCCGTACTCGAACCAGCTGTGGTACGTGTCGTGCCGGCGAAGGTGCGCGTTGATGGCATAGCTCATGGCGCGGATGTCGCACCGACCCGGTAAATCCCAGGTGAAAATCATCAACCGGGAGAGATCGAGACCACGCGACTGGTGCTCGCCGAAACGCCGAAGATGTTGGGTCTGCTGGTAGCTGGGTGGGACTGCACTGACTGGCGCTTGCTGGGCTTTTGCATCCGCAGCGGGTGACGCGTGCCAACAGACGACTTTGCCGGAGTCCGGCACCCAGTCGTGAAGTGTTGTTATGCCGAACACGTATCCTCCTGTACCTCCACGCCAGTGGACTCCAAAGGACAGTTCGACGTCAGTCACCCCGCCGCAGCCCGAAGTTTCTGGCGACCCCATGCGCGTCCGCGCTGACGACAGGAGCCCCCTAGCGCCCACACCCCGAGAACCATCAGGTAGTCCGTGTGACATTACCCCCCAACCGTCCAGATGGGGCGCTAATGGCGAAACAAGTCAGCTTGTATAACTAGCTGGCATCGCCGACGCCGGTCGATCTTGGCTTGTCGGATGGCTGCTCCGCGAGGCTATCCGCATCGCGAAATATTCGACGACACGACCTGTATTAAATTCGCCGGCCTGCGCCGGGAAGCAGGTTAGCCCCCCTGAGCGGCGCTGGTGGAGTACGGTTCCCGATCATGTGGACCACCGTGCTCGTCATGGCGATCTCGGTGATCTTCGAGCCGGTGCGGCTCGGTTTAGCGGTGCTCATGCTGAACCGGCCACGCCCGATGCTGCAGCTGCTCGTCTTTCTGTGCGGCGGTTTCACGATGGGGTTGAGCGTCGGTCTGGTCACGCTCTTCGTCCTTCGGGCCACTCCGTTGGTCGGGAACCCGCACTTCACCGTCCCCAACGTCCAGCTGGCAACCGGGGTGATCGTCCTGATCATCGCGGGTTTGGTGGCCTCCAACGTCTCGGCTCGCTTCAGCCGGGTGCCCGCGAATGCCACCACCGGAGGCGACGCCGGGGTGGCCCTGCTGGAGGGCGAGCCACCGACCGGCCTGCGGAAACAGTGGCAACGCGCGCGGGATTTCCTGCAGGGCGATTCGCTGCTGGTGGCGGCCGTGAGCGGGCTGATGACCGCGTTGCCGTCGGCCAATTTCCTGGGTGCGATCGCGGTCATTCTCGCGTCCAAGGCGGCGCCCGACGCGCAGGTGCTGGCCGTCCTGATGTTCACCGTCGTCGCCTTCACGATGGCGGAGATTCCGCTGCTCAGCTTTCTGGTGGCGCCGCGCAAGACCCGTGAGTTCATGGCCCGGCTGCACGAGTGGCTGCGGTCTCGCAGCCGGCGCGAGGTCGCGATCCTGCTCGCCGGGGTGGGTTGCTTCATGCTCGCGCTCGGCATCAGTGGTCTCTGAGCGGTCTGTGAGCGGTCTGTGAGCGGTCGACAGCCGCCCGGCGAATACCGTGCCTATCTCGTCATTTTCGCCTCGGGACCCGCCCGACCCGTGTAGCATCCCTAACACATCCAGTGGCGGCCGTCGGTAACGCGCGGCCTTGGTGGGGCCCCTGGTCCCATCGTGAACGCGGCTGGCGTACATCGGCCCTGAGGGGGAGTCATGAATAAGTTGCTCGTCGCTGCGGTGGCCGCAGGATTGCTAAGTACGACAGCACTTTTCAACGATGGCGTCGCGGCAGCCGACGACAACGACCAGGTGTTGATCGTGCCCGGAACCGCGCCCGCCGGCGGGCTGTTCAAGAAGTTCTATCGCTACGAGCCCTCGATGACGAAGAGGATCGGCCAGAACTATCTTCCCGACCGCAATGCTCCCCGGTCGGTCGTTCCTTACCCGGGCGCCATTTGGCCGGTCACCGGCATGCATTCGCCGACTCTCGGTCAGTCGCTGGATTCCGGCGCCACCAACCTCGACGCGGCGATCAAGCGCTCGAAGGGCCCCACCGCCGTAACCGGACTGTCCCAGGGCACATTCGTGCTCGATGAGGAACAAGCACGGCTGGCGCACGATCCCGCCGCACCTCCTCCGGGCGACCTGACGTTCATCAAAGCCGGCGACCCCGGCAGGTTTGCGCGACGGGTGTTCAAGGTCGGCAAGTACGTTCCGATCTTGAACTACACGGTCGCACCCCCGGTGGACAGTCAGTACGACTCGATCGAGATTGCGAGCCGCTACGACCTTTTCTCCAACCCGCCCACCCGCTTCGGGAATCCGCTCGCGGATATCAATGCATTCCTGGGAATCGGGATGTACGCCCACACCAAAACGGCGTTCTCGGACCCGGCTACCGTTCCGCCGGAAGACATCACCGTGACACGCAGCCCGATGGGCGGCACCACGACGCGTTATCTGATCACGACCGAATTGCCGATCATTCAGGCGCTGGTGGAGATGGGTCACCTGCCCCCGGAGTCGGTGGGGCCCCTCAGCGCCGTGCTACACCCCATGATCGATAGCGCTTACGGCCCGAAGGAGCCAGGAGGGCCGTTCGGACAACGCAGCGGTACCCGACCCGGGGAGATCATCCCGGCCATCACCATCCCGCTCGAAAGCACCTTTATGGGCGTCAACGCCGGCACCAGCGCACTCACTGGCGCCTCCTCCCTCTTCAACATCGCCAACCTCGCCTCAAAGGTCGTCGGTGGCGCTGGTGGGGCTAAGAGCGCGCTCCCCGGCGCAGCCACTTCCAAGAGCATCGGGGCTCCCAAGGTCGGCCCCGGTTCCAAGAGCAACTTGTTGAAGCTCGCCGGGGTGCTGTCCAAAGCCTCGAAGTAGCCGCACGCGCTCAATCCGGTTGCACGGCAAGGCAGTTCGCGGTCGGCCGACCGCGGCGTCTACGTGCGGCCCGGCCCTTCGGCATGAATCACCCCATGATTTTCCGTGAATACGCGGGCGACAGCCGTCGTGATGTGGTAGTTCGCACCTAGGGTTGCAGTCGATTCTGGGAGGCTGACACGTTGCCGATCTTTCACTCGCTGCGAGCCATCTTCATTCACATCCCGAAGTGCGCCGGCATCTCCATGACGGACGGGCTGTCAAAGGCATTGCCGGCGGGCGAGCAGGCCGAGTGGCTAGGTGCCGGCCTGTGGGACCAGCTGGCCAGTCATCCGGACGGCGCAAGGCTGCTGAAGGAATTCCGAAGTCTCAATCCCTTGAGCCCGCTCGCCACCTACGAACAACCCCACGTCGCCGGGCGGATACTGCGCGAACTACTGCCCAAGAGCACCTGGAACGACTATTTCAAGTTCGCGTTCGTGCGCAACCCCTGGGACCGCGCCGTCTCGAGATACGCGTACACCCAAGCGCGCCTCGCTGAGGACCACACGCTGGGCAATCAATTCGACGAGGCGTACCTGATGCAGCGCTGCCCCAGGTTCGAAGATTGGGTCCGTCAGCTGCCGGTGCTCTCGCCGGGCGGCTGCTCCGGCTTTATCACCGATGCCGACGGCGAGCTCATCGTCGACTACGTGGGACGATTCGAGAACGCAAAGAGCGACTTCGCGCACGTTTGCAAAACGCTGGGCATCGACATTCCGCTGGGGTGCCTGAACGGATCCCTGCGCCGGCCCGACTACCGGAGTTACTACCAGCCGGAAACGCGGGATATCGTGGCGCGCTTGTTCGCTGAGGACATCGCGCGGTTCGGCTACACGTTCTAGGTTTGTCAGGGTCTAGAGCCGGAGCCCGTCGCGCAGCGAGAACCCGATCAGGTCGTCGTCCGACCACCTCGGCAATTTCTCCGAATCCGGCAGCAGCGGCTTACGTTTGCGCCGCTGGGCTTGGCGGCGGTTGAGTCGTAATGCGGTCCACCACGTCGACATATTCCAGCTCGACGGCCACCACCAGTTGGCCCGCCCGACCAAGACCGCGATCGCCGGCACCAAGATGGTGCGCACCAGGAAGGTGTCCAGAAGCAGTCCGCTGCCGAGAACAAAAGCGCCCTGAACGACACTGGTGAGACTGGAGAACACCAGGCCGTACATCGACGCGGCCATGATCAGGCCCGCCGCGGTGATCACACCGCCGGTCGACGTCACGGTACGAATGACCCCGGAACGCACTCCCGACCCCGACTCGTCGCGCAACCGGGAAACCAGCAGCATGTTGTAATCCGCACCCACCGCCACCAAGATCACGAAAGTTAATCCGGCCACGCTCCAATGCAATTCCTGGCCCCCGATGAATTGGAATACGATCACGCCGATGCCGAGCGCCGACACATACGAAACGATCACGGACGCAATCAGATAGAGCGGCGCGACGATCGCGCGTAACAGCACGACCAAGATGAACAGCACAACGCAGACCGTCATGATGATGATGAATTGCAAATCGCGATTCGAGTAGTCCCGCGTGTCTTTAAGGACCACCGGTAAACCCACGAGCGATACGTGAGCATCGGCCAGGGTGGTATTGGGTTGCGCGCCCTGAGCGGCCGCAGTGATCGCCTTGACCTGGTCCATTCCCGCCGTGCTGAACGGGTTGAAATCGGTTTGTACTAAATACCGCACCGCGCGGCCGTCTGACGAGACGAAGGCCGAGGCAAATTGCCTCAGCTGTTCGATGTTCATCCCCTTGAACAGATCCTGCGCCTCAGGCGGGAGTGCTCCGGGGCCGGTTGTCTCGCCGGTGGCATACGACAACAGCTGCGGGGGAATGTAGAACCCGGTCATCGCCGGCGTCGTCGCGGTGTCTTTCATCGCCAACAGGAACGCCGAAGCCTCACCGAGCCCGAGACCCATCTTCTTGACCTGGTCGACCAGCAGTTGCACGCCGTCGGCCAGTTGCTTGCTGCCGTCGGCGAGGCTGTTGGCCCCTTGTTGCAGGAAGTTGACCTTGGCTTTCATGCCGCCCGGACTGCCCACCCCCATCGAGCCCATCGCGCCGTTGACGGTACTCAATGCCCGGGTCAGCCCCGACACGGTCGACGCCAGGGTCTGTAAGGACTGCGTCGCCTGCAACTGCTTGCCCAGCTCGGCTAACTTGCCCAGGGCTCCGTTGTCCCGTGCGGCAACCAGTCGCTGCAGTTCGGCGCGCGCATTGGCGCACGGCGGCGTCGTACTACAAACAGGACTGCTGTCCAGTGCGTCCAGCACCGGGGTTGCCCATTCGGAGTTGTTCGCGATGAAGTTGGCATTCACCCCGATGGTGTCGCCGAGGCTGCGCATGCTGCCGACCAGTTGCATCGCGCCCTGGAGTTCGCCCAGCGTCTTACTACCCCCGCCGAAGGTGTTCGACAGATACGAGAGAGCGTCGATCAGACCGCCCGCGGTACCCACCGCCTGGTTGACTTGTGCCCGCACTTCGCCGAGCTTGTCCGCCATCGTGTGTGCTCCGCCGGCCAGCCTGTCAAGCTCGCCGCCGCGGCCCTGGATCAACTTGGAACCCTCGTCGAGCTTGCCGCCGACCTGGCCGGCCTGCCACGACGCCCGGGCCTGCTCCAACGATTGTCCGGTCGGTCGGGTGATGCCTCGGACCATCGCGACACCCCGCACCTGGCTCACCCGTTGCGCCATCTGCTCCAGGTCGGCGAGGCCCTGCGGCGTGCGCAAGTCGTGCGGCGATTGGATGAACAAGTACTCCGGAATGATCAGGTTGGTCGAGAAATGCTTGTCCAGAGCCGCATACCCGACCGAGCTCTCCACAGAAGCCGGCAAGCTCTTGCGGTCGTCGTAGTTGTAGTGGGCCAGGCCCGCACAACTGGCCAGGATGATCAGCACCAGCGCACTGGCGACCAAATGGGTCTTGGGCCGGCGCACAATGTGGATTCCGGAACGCCGCCAGAACGGGCGGGTCAGTTCGCGCCGCGGGGCAAGCCAGCCACGACGCCCGGCCAGCACCATGAGCGACGGCAGCAACGTCACCGCGGCGAAGAAGGCGACAGCTACCGAAAGTCCCAAGACCGGACCGACGGTTTTCAGAATTCCCAATTCGGTGAAGATCATCCCGAGAAAGGTGATGGCCACCGTCGCCGCCGAGGCGGCAATCACCTTGCCAATGGAGGTCAACGCCTTGGTGAGCGCTTGATCCGAATCCTCACCCTGCCGCAAATAATCGTGATAGCGGCTAATCAGGAAGACGGCGTAATCCGTCCCCGCGCCCACCATCAAGCCGCTCATGAAAATCACGGTCTGATTGGCAATACCCAGGCCCGCCACGCCTACCAGCGCGACAACGCGCTGCGCAACCACCACCGACATACCGATCGTGATCAACGGCAGCATCATGGTTCTCGGGTTGCGGTAAATGACCAACAAAATCAAGAACAACAAAATCGTGATCGCCAACTCGATTTGCGTCTTGTCCCGCTGCCCGGTGCGGTTCATGTCGGCGACGGTGGACGCCGGCCCGGTCACATTGACGCTCAGCGTGGACCCCGCGACGGTGCGTTTGATCAGATCGTCGACCCGCGTGTACGCCTGTTTCGATTGCTTGGACTCCAACGTGCCGGGCAAGGCCAGCGGCAGGATCCAGGCCTGATGATCCTTACTGGTCATGAACTCGCGCAGGGGCGGTGTCGTGAGGAAGTCTTGGAGCATCACGACGTCTCGGGTGTCCGCGCGCAGCGTGTCGACCAGCTTCTTATAGGTGGCTTCGTCGGCCTGACTCAGCCCCTTGGCGTCGCTGAGCACGACCACCACGATGCTTTCCGCACCGGATTCGTGAAATGTGGCATTCATCTGCTGGCTCGCGGCCAACGATGGCGCGCTGGACGGCAAGATGGCCACCGGACGCCGCTGGGCGATATCTTCCAGGGTTGGCGTCGTCACTGAAAGCACGCCCGCGAGCACGATCCAAGCGCCGATCACCGCCCACGGCCACCGCACCACCAGCGCACTCAGTCGCGCAAAGACCCCGCCGCCAGCGGGTGGGCTTACCGTCCCCGTCTGCCGTGACATTCGCTACCTCCTGGAACGTCCGGATATCAGCGAAATCGCCTTACCAGCTCGCTATTCTTAGAAATTCGTAGAAAATCAGCTCGCCGGTTTCCCGAAAAGCTCACTGACATCTGATAGATGCTCCGAACCGCCGCCATCGGCAACCCGGGCGCAGATGAATTTTATTGTCTCCAGATATCTGGTGACGGATTCGCGAGCGACGGGATGCTTCGGCAACAAGACGGTGACAACGGTTGCATCGAGCCGGCCCACCATTGTGCTTACCGGATAAGTCAGCCTGGCGTCGGTGTAGACGCCGAGATTAGTCACGTTATGCTGTTCCAGCAGCATGTTGACCAACGGTAATGCCTCATTGAGGCTCGCGTCGAAAAAATTCACCATGGCAAAGAAGGGCTGCGGCCTGCGCACCGACGGCACTAGTTCCGCCACGCGTTCGATCGGCACTTCCGCCAGGGGCGCTCCCGAATCGAAGGAAGTCTGCGCGACGAGCGCCGCCTCGTTGAAAGTTGTCTCCGCGATGGGAACGGTGACCGGAATCTGACCGGTGAACCAGCCCTGTATGGTCAGCTCGCCAAGGCTGCGGGTGTCTTTGGGAGTGAGCGCGCAGTAGGTGTCGGCACCGGTCAGCTCGTGTACCGCGAGGCCGATGCACGCGAAGATGCCGCCGATGAACCGGGCGCCCGCTGCCACGCAAGCGGATTCGAACTGCTCCGTCTGCTGTTTGTCCATCAACGTCACCGTGAGCATGTCGCCGGCGCAGGGCGCCGATAGATCACCGAGCGGCAGCGGGAACTCCGGGAAAGCGCCGTCATTGAGTTCGACGAACTCCGTCCAGGCCTTTACTTCCGGGGAGTCGCTGGTCAACGACGAGGTGTACGCGCGCTGGCGCAGGCAGTAGTCGTCGTAGCTGCCCGCGTCCGGCAGTGGCATCGGACGACCACCTGCCACCAGCGCGGAATAGATCGTCTGGAACTCCATCAGTCCGACGCCGACGAACTGCCCGTCCACATGGAGGTGATCGATGCTGGCAAAAAAGGTGAAGCGATCCGGACCTTGAATGATGCCGAACCGGAAGCAATCCCACTGTAGGGGATCCGGCGTAGCTACTACTTCGGCACGCAATTCCGCACCGGAGCGATCGCCCTGCACGGTCGGCTCGAACTTGATGTCGGCCGGGTCGCCGATGGTGTGCCGAATGATGTGTTCGGAATCCTGGTACTCGAACCAATTGCGGTAGGTGGTGTGCCGGCGCAGGTGCACATTGACGACGTACGTCATCGCCCGGATATCGCACTGCCCGAGCACATCGCAGGTCGCGATGAACAGGCGTGAGTGATCCCGCCCGAGGGCGGCCTGGTCGGTGAAGTTACGCAGATGCCGAGCCTGGATATAGCTCGGCGGCACGGCACTTATCGGCGCTTCACCGACTTTGGCGCGCGACGCGGCCGTCGGCGCCCAAGATACGAGCTTTCCCGGGCTCGGCACCCACTCGGCGACGGTTGCTACCTGTGCTGGTCCTACTAACAACCCGGCCTCCGGTGCTGTTGCCCGTGCGGTCTGGCACGCCGCGATGCACTGTCCGTCATGATTCGGCTACCGCGACGGCTTCTCCCGACGTGGCCGCGGGGGCATCTTCGGGTGCCAGTTTCTCGCAGAGATGGTCGGCCAACTGTCGCACGGTGGTGATCTCACTGGGATTGATGCGGATTCCCGTCTCGGATTCGATGCGGGTGCGCAGTTCGAGGTTGCCCAGCGAGTCGAGGCCGTACTCGGACAGCGACCGGTCCGGGTCGATGGATCGGCGCAGCAGCAGGCCGAGTTGCTCGGACAGCATGCGCCGCAGGTGGCTGGGCCACTCCTCGCGCGGCAACGCATTCAACTCCGCGCGCAATTTGGCGCTGCCCCCGGAACTTTGGCCCGCGGTCTTGAACAGCTCGGCGAACGGACTGCGCTGAGCAAAGGCCAGCAGCCACGGCGTTCCGCCCGTGATCGGCGTGTAGCCGGTGTAGGGCCGGTTGTAGCGCAGCAGTGCCTCGAACGCGTAGGCGCCGTCATCGGGGGCGATGGCACCGCCCGCGTCGGCAACCACTGCCGCGATCTCCTGCCCGCGACCGATCTCGGCCCAGGCTCCCCACCCGATCGCGGTGGCCGGAAGGCCGTGCGCCCGCCGCCAGTGGCAGAACGCGTCCAGCCAGCTGTTGGCTGCTGCATAAGCACCCTGACCCGGTGAGCCGATGAGTGCCGCGCCCGACGAGAATAAGCAGAACCAGTCCAGCTGCAGCGACGCGGTGGCCTCATGCAGGTTCCACGCGCCGTAGACCTTCGGAGCCCAGTCGTGCTCGATCAATTCGTCGGTGATGTTGGCCAGCGTGGCGTCCTCGACGACCGCGGCCGCGTGCAGGACCCCGCGTAGCGGCAACCCGGTCGCCGTCGCCACCTCGACCAGACGCCTCGCCGTCTCCGGTTCGGTGATGTCGCCGCACTCCACGACGATGTCGGCGCCGGTCGCACGGATGAGCTGGACGGTCTCCTGCGCTTTGAGGCTGGGCTCCGACCGTGAGGTGAGCACGATGCGGCCGCAGCCCGCAGCGCCCATCTTCTCGGCCAGGAACAGTCCCAGTCCGCCCAGGCCGCCGGTGATGATGTAGGCACCATCGCTGCGGAAGGTCGGAACCTGCTCCGGCGGCACCACTGCCTTGCTGTGCCCGGTGCGCGTCACGTCGAGCAGCAGCTTGCCGGTGTGTTGCGCTCCGGCCATCGCCCGGATCGCGGTGTGCGCCTCGTCCAACGGGTAGTGCGTGATCTGGGGCGTCGGCAGCTTGCCCTCGGCCGTCAGTTCGAACACGGTCTTCAGCAGCTCCCGCACCTTGTGCGGATGGGTGGCGGACATCAGAGCCAGGTCGCAGCCGTAGAACGAGAGGTTGCGGCGGAATGGGAACAGGCCCACCCGCGTGTCGCCGTAGATGTCCTTCTTGCCGATTTCGACGAAGCGTCCGCCGAACGTCAGCAGGTCGATGCCGGCGCGCTGCAGCGGACCGGTGACCGAGTTGAGCACGATGTCGACCCCGTAGCCGTCGGTGTCGTCGCGGATCTGGTCGGCGAACGAGGTCGTGCGCGAGTCGTAGACATGCTCAATGCCCCAGTCGCGCAACAATTGTCGACGGTCGTCGCTGCCGGCGGTGGCGAAGATCTCGGCGCCTGCGGCCCGGGCGATCGCGATCGCCGCCTGCCCGACCCCGCCGGTCCCGGAGTGGATCAGCACCTTGTCCCCCGCGGAGATCCGGGCCAGGTCATGCAGGCCGCACCACGCGGTGGCCGCCACCGTGGTGATCGCCGCCGCGTCGTCGTCGCTCAACTCGTCCGGCAGCTTGAAGGCCAGTTCGGCACTGCAGAGCACGAACGTGGCCCAACAGCCGGTACCCGATACGCCGCCGACACGGTCACCGACACGGTGCCCGGTCACACCCTCGCCCACCGCGGTCACCACGCCGGCGAAGTCCATTCCGAGCCCGGGCAGGACGCCCTCGAAGGCCGGGAATTGGCCGAAGCAGTTGAGGACGTCGGCGAAGTTGATGCTCGACCTCGTGACGGCCACCTCGATCTGCCCCGGTCCCGGCGGAACGCGGTCGAAGGCGACGAGTTCCATCGATTCCAGGTCACCGGGCGTGCGGATCTGCAGTTTCATCGCGCCGACCTCGTGGTCGACGACGGTGGTGTGCCGCTCCTCGGCCTGCAACGGACTGGGGCACAACCGTGCCGTGTACCACTGGCCATCGCGCCACGCGGTCTCGTCCTCCGCCGACCCGCTGAGCAGCTGCCCCACCAGGCGCTCGACGTCGGTGTTCCCGTCCACGTCGATCTGGGTGGGACGCAGGTGTGGATGTTCCGTGCTGATCACCCGCAATAAGCCACGGATCCCGGCGTGCTCGAGGTTGGCCACGTCGTCGGGTAGCACCGTGTGAGTCTTCCGGGTCACCACGTATAGGCGCGGGGGTTCGCCGGAGACCTCCGACACCTGTCGTGCGATGCGCACGATCCGCCGCACATTCGCCTCACCCCGCAAACCCGACTGCTCGTCGGGGTTGCCGTTCTGCGGACCCATCACCACGACCAGGCCGGTGAACCGCTGCTCCCCGAGATAGGAGGTCAGCAGTTCGGTGTTGGCCTGGTGGTCAGCCTGCGGCGGCCACATCAGTGTCGTGCATTCCGCTTCGGCCGACTTCAACGCATCTGTCAGGCCGGCGGTCAGCGCGTCTCCGTTTTCGGCGGTGTTGATCACCATCCACTTGCCCGCGTCGACGTGCTCGACCTCGGGCAATTCCCGCTGTCCCCACTCGATGGTCAGCAGCCGCTCGTTGAGGACTCGGGCCGCTCGCCCACGCTGCGAGACCCCACCGCCCATCCGCAGCCCCTGCACGCACAGCAGGAGCTTGCCTTCCTCGTCGAGCACATCCAGGTCGGCCTCGACGCCGGTGGCGTCGGCGTTGACCACGCGAACGTGGCAGTACCGGGCACTGCGGGTCGACGAGTAGGCCTTCAGCCGGCGCACGCCCAACGGCAGCAGCAAACCACCGACGGCCGCGGCCTGGACGTCGGGATGCGCGGGCACCGATTGGAAGCAGGCGTCCAGCAGCGCGGGGTGCACCCCGTAGCCGCCCTGCTGGGCGCGCAGCCCGGCGGGCAACCGGACCTCGGCCAACACCGAATTCGTTCCCTCGGCGGTGTGCGCCGCGACCAGCCCCTCGAAGGCGCGTCCGCTGTTGATACCGACCATCGCGAACGCGGACCGCAGCGCCGCGACGTCCACGCTCTGGGTGTGGGCGGACAGCAATTCAGCGATGTCGCGCGCTGCCGGCTGGTCCTGCTCTTCGTCGGCGCGCAAACCCGCACCGGCCCGCCGCAGCCGCATGCCGAACCCATAGGTCTCCACCGTGAAATCGGCCACGCCCGGCGAGACCACCTGCGCGACACCGTATATCGGTGTCTCCTCGTCGAGCATCAACATCTGCTCGAAGCTGACGTCACGCACCTCGGAGGCTTTTCCGTACACCTCTTGTGCGGCAGCCAAAGCCATCTCGCAGTAGGCCGCGCCCGGCAGGACGGCCACATTGTTGACCCGGTGGTCGTCCAGCCACGGCACCGCGCCGGTGCCGACGTCGCCGTGCCAGACGTGGCGCTCGGGCTCCTCCGGCAGACGCACGTGTGATCCCAGCAGCGGGTGCACCGCAACGCGGTTGGCCTGATCAGAAGTGATGGCCTTACCGCTGAGGTCGAGCATGAGCTGACGTTTCGTCCAGGTCGGCAACGGCGCATCCACCAGCCGGCCATCAGGACACAGCGCTGCGAAGTCCACCGTCGCGCCGGCGCCATGCAGATCGGCGACGAACTGCAGCAAACCGAAGGGCAGCTCCTGCTCTCGCCTCATCCCCGCCAGAGTCGTAACCGGCACATCCAGCGGCGAAGCGGTCTGCTGGACAGACACCGTCAACAACGGATGTGGCGACAACTCCGCGAAAACCCGGTGCCCGTCCTCGAGCGCCGCCTGCACCGCCGCAGCAAACCGCACCGTCTGACGCAGGTTGTCCGCCCAATACTGCGCATCCCACTCCGGCGAGTCGTGCGGGTCGTACAACACGGTGGAGTAGCACGGCACCTCGGGCAGCGCGGGCGCGAGGTCCGCCAACTGCGCCATCAGCTCGTCGAGTATCGGATCAACCTGGGGTGAATGCGAGGCCACATCGACGGCCACCTCGCGCGCCATCACCTCACGCTGCTCCCACGACGCCACCAATTCGCGGACCGTTTGCGCGTCGCCGCCCACGACGGTCGACTGCGGCGAGGCCACCACCGAGACGACGACGTCGTTGATACCGCGGGTGGTCAGTTCCGAAAGCACGTTCAGGGCGGGCAGTTCCACGGACGCCATCGCACCGGCGCCGGAGATGCGCGCCATCAGCCGCGACCGCCGACAGATCACCCGCACCCCGTCGTCAAGCGACAACGCGCCGGCGACCACGGCGGCCGCCACCTCACCCATCGAATGGCCGATAACCGCACTCGGGGTTACCCCATGCGACTTCATCGTTGCCGCCAGCGCGACCTGCATGGTGAACAGGGTCGGCTGGATCTGGTCGATACGGGTGGACATCTCGGGCGCCGACATCATCTCGGTCACCGAAAAGCCTGACTCGCGCTGGATCAGCGGCTCCGCCTCGGCCACGGTCGCGGCGAACACAGGTTCGCCGGCCAACAGGGCAGCACCCATCCCGGCCCACTGCGATCCCTGCCCGGAGAACATCCACACCGGGCCCCGATCGTCTCGGCCCACCGCAGGCTGATAGGGCATATCGCCGTCGGCGACCTCACGCAGCGCCGCGATCAGCTCTTCCTGGTTGCCGGCGATCACCGCGGTCCGCACCGGACGGTGCCCGCGCCGACACGCCAACGTGTAGGCCAGATCAGGTAGCCGAAGGGAGTCACCCCGCTCGGCAACCCAGTCGGCCAGCCGCCCGGCGGTCCGGCGCAACTCTTCGGCGGAAGTGGATGACAACGGGAAGACCAGCTGCTTGGACACCTCGGGGGTCTCGGCAATCGAAGCGTCGGACTCCGGTGCCTGCTCGACGATCGCGTGCATGTTCGTGCCAGACAACCCGTAGGACGACACCGCCGCGCGGCGCGGCTGGCCGCCGTTGGTGGGCCATGGTGTAGTCGCCTGCGGCACAAACAGTTCCGTCTCGATGGACGCCATGTCCTCGGGCAGACCGGTGAAATGCAGGTTCTGCGGAACGATGCCGTTCTGTACCGCCAAGACCGCTTTCATCAGCCCCAAAGCCCCGGCGGCCGCTGACGTGTGCCCGAAATTCGTCTTCGACGATGTCACCGCACAGGGCCCGCTGATGCCGTACACCTGCGCCAAGCTCGAGTACTCGATCGGATCGCCTACCGGAGTACCCGTGCCATGCGCCTCAACCATGCCGATGGTTTCGGCGTCCACTCCGGCCGCGGCCAATGCCTCCCGATACACCTCGACCTGCGCGTCCCCCGACGGTGTCTGGATGTTGACGCTGTGGCCGTCCTGATTGGTGGCGGTCCCGCGCAGCACAGCCAGGATGCGGTCACCGTCTCGCACTGCGTCGGGCAACCGCTTGAGCAACATGACTATGGAGCCCTCGCCGGTGACGAACCCGTCCGCTTTGACGTCGAACGCATGGCAATGCCCCGTGGCGGACAACATGCCGGCCACAGATCCCCCGGCTGACTTGCGCGGTTCCAACATCACCGTCGCCCCGCCCGCCAGGGCAAGTTCGCTTTCCCCGTCAGCCAGGCTGCGGCAAGCCAGATGGACCGCGGTCAGGCCGGACGAACACGCCGTGTCCACGGTCACCGCAGGACCGCGCAGGTTCATCGCGTACGAAATGCGCCCCGATCCCAGGCTGAAACTCGTCCCGGTGAAGGAATAGGGACTCGCCAGGTAACCCGCGTCGGCCGCCAAATAGGCGTAGTCGAAGTGCGTTAACCCGACGAACACACCGGTCCTCGAACCGGCCAGCGTCACTGGATTGACACCGGCATGCTCCACCGCCTCCCACGCGGTTTCCATCAATAACCGGTGCTGCGGATCGATCTCGGCGGCCTCCCGCTCGTTGATGCCGAAAAACTCCGCGTCAAACCCCGCGACGTCGTCGAGCAGGGCGACCCACTTCGATATCGTCCGGCCGGGCACACCGGGCTCCGGGTCGTAGAAATCCTCTAAGTCGTAGTCGAACCCGTCCCTGTTCGTCGCCACTTCCACGAAGTCGTCGCCTCGCAGGAAGGCCTCCCACAGCTTCTCCGGGGAGTCGATCGCCCCCGGCAGCCGGCACGCCATGCCGATCACGGCAACTTGAGTAGCACGCGGTTCATCCACGATGAGTTCGCCCTTCCTTACTCGCCGGCTCCGCAAGGGGCGCCACCGGAATAATTCCGGGCTGGAACACTGCCACTTTGCAGATAGACCGCCGCCCCCGGCATCGAAGTCAACCCTCCAACTTCCTTGTCGGCAGCCTAACTCCTGGGCTTAGTACCTGTCCGGAAAATCGTGCGTCCGTCCTAAAAAATCCCGGGCCATCGAGGCGCGCGGCAAAGTCAGCCCCGCTGTTGCGCACGGCACCCGGGCACCGCTCGCGACTGCGAACGCGCACGTCAGGGAGCTAAGCTGCGGCTTCGACCGACCCGTCGGCCGCCAGCTGGACAACATTGCGTGGGGAGCTGCCGCCCGGGTCTTCGGCGACGGTTCGCTAGGGGCGGGTGCTGGGCGCCGAGGCTGATTGGACGCGGCATCCCATACGTGCGGGGGTAGGGTGTCGGCTTGTGGTTGAGCCTTCCATCCCCGCAATCCTGCACCAGTGCGTCAATCTCAAGCCGAATGGCACGGCTTTCGAGTTTATCGATTACGAGCAGGACTGGGCCGGTGTCTCCGAAGTCGTTACCTATTTGCAGCTGCATCGGCGAATGGTAAACGCTGCACAGGAATTCGCTCGTTGTGCGTCACCTGGTGACCGCGCGGTGATATTAGCTCCGCAGGGCCTCGATTACATTATTGCTTTTCTGGGCGCATTACAGGCCGGACTCGTCGCGGTGCCGCTGTCGCTTCCACAGGGTGGCGCCAGCGACGAGCGGGCCAATTCGGTGATACACGACGCCTCGCCCACCGTCATTCTCACGACATCGGCTGTGGTAGACGGAATTTCGCAGCATATTACGCCGCAGCCGTATGAAGCCGCGCCGTCGATCATCGAGGTTGACCGGCTGGATCTGGACCGTTCGGTACCGCGTGGTATCGAAGATGATAGACGTCAAACTGCCGTTTATTTGCAATATACGTCGGGATCGACCCGTACCCCGGCCGGAGTAATGATCACCTATCAAAATCTGCTGAGCAATTTTCGGCAGCTGATTTCCGGCTATTTTGCGCATACCGGCGGAATCCCGCCGCTCGATGGTTTTCTGATGTCGTGGCTGCCTTTCTATCACGACATGGGTTTGGTGCTAGGAGTTTGTGCACCGATTATGGCGGGATTTCCGGCCATCCTCACCAGCCCGGTTGCGTTTCTGCAGCGGCCGGCCCGATGGCTGCAACTGATGGCGCGGGAGGGCCAGGCGTTCTCGGCCGCACCGAACTTCGCCTTCGAGCTGGCGGCGGGCAAGACGTCGGACGCTGACCTGGCCGGATACGACCTCGGCCGGGTGGGAACGATCCTGAGCGGCAGCGAGCGGGTTCACCCGACCACCATCAAACGGTTCACCGAGCGGTTTGCGCCCTTCAATCTCAAAGAGTCGACGATCCGGCCCTCGTATGGGCTCGCGGAAGCGACGGTGTACGTGGCGACGAGCCCGTCGAATGAGCCGCCCAAAATCATCGACTTCGATTCCGATGATTTGTCCGGTGGACAGGCCAAGCGGTGCGACGCTGACGGCGGTACACCCTTGGTCAGTTACGAGGTGCCGAACTCGCCGATGGTACGCATCGTCGACCCCGATACGAATATCGAGTGTCCCGACGATGTCGTCGGCGAGATCTGGGTGTACGGCGACAACGTCGCTATCGGCTATTGGAACAAGCCCGCCGAGTCCAAGCGCACCTTCCAGGGAACGCTCGCCAACCCGTCGGAGGGCACCCCCGAAGGGCCTTGGCTGAGGACCGGAGATTCGGGCTTCATCTCCAAAAATGAACTGTTCATCATCGGCCGCATCAAAGACCTGCTGATCGTCTACGGGCGCAACCACTCCCCCGACGACATCGAGGCGACGATCCAAGAGATCACCCACGGCCGATGCGTGGCGATCGCGGTCCCGGCGGACGACGGCGTCGAGAAGCTGATCACCATCATCGAATTCAAGAAGCGCGGCGCCAGCCCCGAGGAGGTGTCGCGCAGGATGGGCGAAGTCAAGCGCGAAGTCACCGGCGCGATATCGACCTCGCACGGCCTGACGGTCTCCGATCTCGTCGTGGTGAGTCCGGGCGCGATTCCGATCACCACCAGCGGCAAGGTCCGGCGCGCAGAGTGTGTGAAGTTGTACCGGAACGGTAAGTTCGCCCGGTTGGACGCCTGAGAGCTCAGCCCTTGACGTCGGCCAGCGCCTGACGGGCGGCGTTGTAGCCGGGAATGAACGTGATCCCCGGTCCGCCGTGGCATCCCGCACTGCCCAGGTATAGCCCGTCGACCGGAATCGGCTGTCCGATAAAGCCTTTCGGTCCCGGGCGGTTCTGGCCGATCTGGTCCGGGTGCAGAAGTCCGTGGCAGTAGTCGCCGCCCGGCGCGCCGAACATGACACCCATGTGCTTGGGCGTGAAGGTGGTGTGCCGGGTGATGCTGCGCTCGAAGTTCGGTGCCAGTCGGGTGATCTTGTCGATCACGCGCTGACCCATTTCCACCTTCGCCTGTCCGTAATCTGCGCCGCCTTCGATCGGGAACCACATCGCGAACGCCGACGCGGCGTGCTTTCCCTCGGGGGCCAGGTCCGGGTCGTGCACCGACGGGATCTGCAGCACCAGGGTTGGGTCGGCCGGCACGATCCCGCGGCGGCACTCCTCCCACTGCTGCTGGACTTCCTCCGGTGTACAGAACATGCCGATCGAGGTCTGCATGGCCGGATCGTTGAGCGCCTCATAGGGTGCGGCGAAGTGGGGGGCCTCGTCCAGCGCGAAGTGCATCTGCAGGTAGCTGCCGCGGTGGTCGATGCGCGCATAGCGTTCCCGCACATCGGCGGGCAGCAGCGACGGGTCGATCAGGTCGTTGACCGTGACGTCGGGCGCGATGCCGGAGACGACGATCGGGGCGGTCAACGTTTCCCCCGCCTCGGTGCGGACTCCGGTCACCTTGCCGTCGGCGACCAGGATCTCGGTCACCTTGGTGCGCAGCCGAACTTCGCCGCCGCCACTTTCGAGTTGTCGGCACAGATGTGCGGTGAGGGCGCCGATGCCGCCGCGCAGCTTCTTCATCTGCACGAAGTCGCCCGACGGAATGCCCAGGCCAAAGGCCAGCGCGGCCGCACTGCCCGGCGTGGCCGGCCCGCGGTAGATGGTGTTGACGGCCAGCACCGTCATGGAGCCACGTATGGCGGCGTGCTTCTCGCGGTCCGGAAAGTAGCGGTCCAACACGTCGGTGACCGAACCGAACAGCATGTCGTCGATCGTGGAGCGCTCGAATTCGTTTGTGGCGCAGGCATACATCTCGTCGAGGGTCTTGGGCAGCGTCGCGGACTCGAACCGGCCCAGCGCCCGGGTCGGCGCCTGGCTCCAGGCCAGCAGGCCCCCCATCCCGGCGACGGCCTCGGCCCCGTGCACCTCGTTGAGATGACTGAACATCTTCATCGGGTCGGTGTACTGGACCAGCGGATCGTCACCGACACCGCGCAGCGCTACCGACATCACCTCCTGGTCGACGGTCGGCAGGGTGTCCAGGCCCAGCGCCTCGATGACCACCGCCGACGTCGGGAACTGCACCGAGCCGGCGATCTCGAACTTGTAGCCGTCGAAAAGCTCCACGGTGGAGGCCATCCCGCCGGCATAGAGCTTGGTGTCCAGGCACACCGTCCGCAGTCCGGCCTGCTGCAGCAGCACCGCCGCGGTCAGCCCGTTATGCCCGGCGCCGATAACTATCGCGTCAAACCCAGTCTCAGACATCTCCCTGACCTCCAGAAGTGCAGGCTGGCATGGCCGCAAAGTTTTGTCAATTATGACGAAACTGGATGAGCCAGCCAAGTGTCGGCGAAGCCGGCCCGCAGCGACTCCAGCGCCACGTGGCTTACCCTGGCCAGCTCACCGAGCGACCGGTCGTCGCCGACCATCCACGCTTCCATCGCCCCGAAGACCGCGGCCGCGATGCAGCGCGCGGTCACCGTGATGCGGAGCCGCGCATCCGGCGTCTGGTCCGCGGTACAGCTACGGCGATGCAGCTGCGCCTGGATGGCGTCGGCCAGGTCGGCCTGCACATCCCGGATATGGCGGACGATCCGGCCCGGATCGAGTTCGCCACCCCGCATGGCAGCGATTTTCGTCACGGCCTCAACGTCATACGGAAATGCGAAGATGGCCGACTGGACGGAATCGATGACCGGCTCGTCGGCCGGCCGGGCGTCCAGCGCCGCACGAAACCAGGTCAACCCGGTGTAGTCGGCAAACAGCAAGTCATGCTTGGAAGTGAAGTGGCGATAGAAGGTTCTCAGAGACACTCCGGCGTCCGCCGCGATCTGTTCGGCGGAAGTGTCCTCCACACCCTGGGCCAGGAACCGCACCACCGCGGCCTGCCGCAGCGCCTCTCGGGTGCGTTCACTGCGGGCCGTCTGCGCGGGCCTGACCATTTCAGTAACATAGCCTCGTTTTGACATTATTGACAAAACTTGACGGCGCGAGTGAAACTGCGCCCATGGTCTCCATCATCGTGCACTTCCTGCTCGGACTCGCCTGCATCGGCGGGATCATCGCGTCCAACCCGAAGATCTATGCCAAACCCGAAGGCGGGCCGTGGCTTTCGCCACTGGAATGCGTGTATTACACCGCCGGCATCGCGTCGATCGCGCTGGGCTACTGGTTCAACATCCACTTCGTGATGGACGCGCACGGGCAGGGGAACCTGATCTCGGGGCCGGCCAGCTATCCGAGCTTCCTGAAGGGACAGTTCGCCACGCCGGCCTGCGGATCGGGCAACCAGGACTACATGATCGCGAACGTCATTCTGATGCCGGTGTTTACCATCATCGATGGGCTCCGGCGCGGCATCCGCCGCCCCTGGCTGTTCTTCCTGTCCAGCTTCTTCACCAGCTTCGCTTTTCCGTTCGCCTTCTACTTCGCCACCATGGAACGGCAGCGGCGGCATGAAAAGGCGGCGGCCGCGGCGTCGCCGAAAGTCGACGCTTAGCCGGGCGCAGCGGATCGAGGCGGCTAGACGGGTTCCAGCACCTCGCAGCCTACGAACGGCACGAGCGCCGCGGGCACGCGAACGCTGCCGTCGGCCTGCTGGTGGTTCTCCAGGATCGCCACCAACCACCGGGTGGTGCCTAGGGTGCCGTTGAGCGTGGCCGCGGTCTGCGGTTTGCCGTTCCTGTCCCGGTAGCGGGTGGCCAGCCGGCGCGCCTGGAAGGTGGTGCAGTTCGACGTCGACGTCAGCTCGCGGTAGGTGCCCTGGGTCGGCACCCACGCCTCGCAGTCGTACTTGCGGGCGGCAGACGAGCCGAGATCGCCTGCGGCCACATCGATTACCCGGTACGGCACCTCGATGCGCGCCAGCATCTGACGCTGCCAGCCCAGCAGCCGTTCGTGTTCGGCCTGCGCCTCCCCGGGCTCGCAGTAGACGAAGCCCTCCACCTTGTCGAACTGGTGCACCCGGATGATGCCGCGGGTGTCCTTGCCGTAGCTGCCGGCCTCGCGGCGAAAGCATGACGACCAGCCCGCGTACCGCAGCGGCCCACCGGACAGGTCGAGGATCTCGTCGGAGTGGTAACCGGCCAACGGCACCTCGGATGTGCCCACCAGGTACAGGTCGTCGGCTTCCACCCGGTACACCTCGTCGGCGTGCGCACCCAGGAATCCGGTGCCGGCCATCACCTCGGGGCGCACCAGCACCGGCGGGATCATCGGGACGAAACCGTTGTCGACGGCCAGCTGCAGCGCCAGCTGCAGCAAACCCAGCTGCAAAAGCGCGCCGCGCCCGGTCAGGAAGTAGAACCGCGAGCCCGACACCTTGGCACCGCGCTGCATGTCGATGAGGCCCAGCGATTCGCCGAGCTCCAGGTGATCCTTCGGGTCCGACAGAAGCGGGGGCTCGCCGACGATGTCGAGCACCGCGTAGTCGTTCTCCCCGCCGGCAGGGACACCGTCCAGGATGACGTTGGAGATCGCCATGTGCGCCGCGGTGAACGCCGTCTCGGCTTCGGCTTGGACGGCTTCGGCGGCCTTGACCTGCTCGGCGAGTTCCTTGGCGCGCTGCAGCAGCGCCGGGCGCTCGTCGGGCGTTGCTGCGCCGACGCTCTTGCTGGCGGTCTTCTGTTCGGCCCGCAATGTGTCGGCAGCCGAAATCGCTGACCGGCGGGCGGCGTCGGCTGTCAACAGGCCATCCACCAGCGCGGGGTCTTCACCACGGCTGATTTGGGAGCCACGAACAGCGGCGGGGTCTTCCCGGAGCAACTTCAGGTCGATCACGGCCGCAAGATTACTTTTTGCCGGGCAGCGGCGTTGCAGAGCACCCTCCCGGAGCAATCCCAATGCATCACATCGGCAACATTTGTAACGCAGTTTGAACTGCAATGTCAGAATGGAGCCGATGCCGGAGAAGCCCGAGGACCCCGAAGACCTCGAAGACCAGGTCCCCCCAGAAAGCCCGCCCCCCGAAGAGGATGAGACGGAACAACCGTCGGACGGGTTTCAGTGGCCGCATACCTTGGCGCCGGCGGCGACCAGGCGGGCATTGCTTCTCACCGCGCTTGGCGGCTTGCTGATCGCCGGGCTGGTCACCGCGATTCCTTCGGTCACCAGCGGATCGGGCCGATTGGCCAGCTACATCGACAACGATCCGGTGCCCAGCACCGGCGGCCGGACCAACTCCGCCTTCAGCCACGCCACCAGCGGCAGCTGCCTGATGTGGCCGGATGGCGCGCCGGATTCCGCGGCCACCGTCAACTGCGCCGACGATCACCGCTTCGAGGTCGCCGAGTCCGTCGACATGCGGACTTTCCCCGGCTCGGAGTACGGACCCACCGCCGCTCCCCCGTCGCCGGCCCGCATTCAGCAGATCACCCAGGAACAGTGCGAGTCCGCGGTACGCAACTACCTCGGGCCCAAGTTCGACCCCAACAGCAAGTTCACCGTGAGCCTGCTGTGGTCCGGTGACCGGGCATGGCGCCAGTCCGGCGACCGCCGCATCCTGTGCGGCCTGCAGCTGCCCGGTGCGAACAACCAGCAGATCGCCTACAAGGGCAAGGTCGCCGACATTGACCAGTCCAAGGTCTGGCCCGCCGGTACCTGCTTGAGCATCGACCCGGCGACCAACCAGCCGATCGACGTGCCGGTCGACTGTGTCGCGCCGCACGCGATGGAGGTCACCGGCACGGTCGACCTGGCCGCGAAGTTCCCCAATGGCGTGCCCGCCGAGCCCGAGCAGGACGGATTCATCAAGGACTCCTGCACCAAGATGACCGACGCGTACCTGGCGCCCATCAAGTTGCGCACCACCACCCTGACGCTGATCTACCCCACCGTGTCGATGCCCAGTTGGTCGGCGGGTAGCCGCGAGGTCGCGTGCAGCATCGGCGCGACGCTGGGCAACGGGGGTTGGGCCACGCTGGTCAACAGCGCCAAGGGAGCACTGCTGATCAACGGGCAGGCGCCGGTACCACCGCCCGACATCCCCGAGGAGCGGCAGACGCTGCCGCCGGTCGCAGCTCCGATGCCGGCCCCACAGCAGCAGCCCAGCGTCCCCGACAACACTCCGCCGGGCAATCAGCACCTGCCGCATCAGCCGGCGGTGATCCCCCAAGCTCCGCAGGCGCCACCGCAACCACCGCAGGCC
Source organism: Mycobacterium sp. (assembly GCF_035499775.1). GTDB lineage: Bacteria > Actinomycetota > Actinomycetes > Mycobacteriales > Mycobacteriaceae > Mycobacterium. Next base: position 37,691 of record NZ_DATJYB010000124.1, read on the forward strand.
CCGCCCCCGCCCGAGGGCCCGCCACCGCAAGGCCCGCCACCGCCGGCCGGGCCCGAGCCTCCGCCGGGGACCTGACCGGGTGGCCGTGCGGATGGACCCGCAGCGGTTCGACGAGCTGGTGTCCGACGCACTCGACCTGATCCCCTCCGAGCTGACCGACGCGATGGACAACGTCGTGATATTGGTCGCCGACCGCCACCCCGAGGACGACGAGCTGTTGGGGCTCTACGAGGGGGTGGCGTTGACCGACCGCGATTCCGACTACGCCGGAGCACTGCCGGACGCCATCACGATCTACCGCGAGACGCTGCTGGAGGTCTGCGATTCGGACGACGAGGTCGTCGAGCAGGTGGCGATCACGGTGATCCACGAAATCGCCCACCACTTCGGCATCGACGACGACCGGTTAGACGAATTGGGCTGGGGTTAAGCCGCCCGGACGGGTGTCGCATCCCGGATTCGTCCGGCGTCAGTGCTATGAACGGCGTATGAGCACGGGCTGCCGCGATTGCCGGGCGGGCTTAGATCACTGCCACGGCACCGTTATTCGCCATTCAGTTGGCCGCTTACTAGGCCGGTCGGAATGCACCGAGCCGGGCTGTGTGAGCCCCGAACTGCTGCCCCACACGTTCGTCGTCGACTGCGACGCCATCGGCTGCGAATGCGCCGCCGAATCCGTCGCGCTGGCGGTTTGACTCAACCCATCGGGTCGCTGCTCGAGGCCACCGCATCGGCAACCGCACTGTCGTCGGGCTGCGGGTAGAACGGCGGCGTCAGGGCTCCCCACCGCACGCAACTCCACCGCCCATCGGTGATCGGCGACAAGACCACCGACTCGGCGTTGCCCAGATGGTTGTCCAGCGCAAAGTTGGCGTCCACGCCGGCCAGCACTGCCGAGGCCAGCCGAATCGCCGCGCCGTGGCTGACGACGACGATGTCGCCGTTCCAGTCGTGGTCGTCGAGGTAGCGCAAGCGCAGGTCGGTGATCACGGGCAGATAGCGATCCAGCACCTCGTTGGCGGTCTCACCGCCGGGCAGCGGCACGTCGAGCTCGCCGTGATGCCATCGCTCGTATATCGCGTTGAACTCTGCGACCGCCTCGTCGTCGTTGCGGTTTTCCAGCTCCCCGACCTGCACCTCGTGGATCCCGGTCACCTGATGGGCCGCCAGCTCGAATTCGGCACCGATCACCGCCGCCGTCTCCGATGCCCGGATGGCCACCGAATGCGCGAGCAGCGCCGGCGGCCCGGAACCCTGGGCGAACGCCAGCGCCTGATCACGGCCCAAAGGCGTCAACGCGGCACCCGGCGGCCGGGTGTCCAACCTCCGCTCGACGTTGCCGAAGGACTGGCCGTGCCGCAGCAGCACCAACCGGCCGCTCATCGCCCGGACTCCTCGGGCTTCCCTTGTCGCAGCCGCGCCAGCCAGTTCGACGCCTCGTCGACCGGCGGCGGCACCGGTGCCGCTGGGCCGGCGTCCGTCCCCGTCGGCCAGGACCCCAGATATCGCACATCGGCACAACGACGATGCAGCGCCATGAGTGCCTCGGCGACCGCGCCGTCGTCGATGTGGCCGACGCAGTCCACGAAGAACAGGTAGGTGCCGAGTTCGGTGCGGGTGGGCCGGGATTCGATCCGGGTAAGGTCAATACCGCGGATGCCGAATTCGGCGAGCGCGGCCACCAGCGCGCCGGCCACGTTGTCGATCCGGAACACCGCCGACGTGCGATCGGCCCCGGTACGGGCCGGCGGCGGCCCCGGCAGGCCAACCAGAACGAAACGGGTGCGGGCGTTGGGCTCGTCGACGACACCGTCGGCCAGCACCGCGAGCCCATAGTGGGCGGCGGCCAGCGGCGAGGTCACCGCGGCGTCTGCGTTGCCGTCGGCCACCTGTCGCGCGGCGTCGGCGTTGGAATATGCCGGCCTCAACTCGACGCCGGGCAGCTGGGCGGCCAGCCATTGCCGCACCTGGGCCGCCGCCACCGGGAAGGCGGCCAATGTGCGCACGTCAGCCGCGGTGCGGCCGGCGGTGACGACGATGCTGAACGCCACATCCAGCGTGGTCTCGGCGAATACCTGCAGCGGCGACCCGCTGGCCAAGCTGTCCAGGGTGGGCATCACCGATCCGTCGATCGAGTTCTCGATCGGCACGCACGCGTAGTCGGCCCGGCCCGCACGGACTGCGTCCAGCGCGGCCGGCGTGTTCTCCATGGGCAGCTGCCGCACGGCATCGGGCCCGTCTTGCGCATCCTGGGGGATCAGGCCGGCGGCCGTGATCCGCAGCAGCGCCGCCTCGGTGAACGTCCCTTCGGGACCGAGGTATGCGATGCGCGCCACGCCCACAACCCTAATCGCGCGTGGCCGCCTGCCGCCCTTGCGGTCCCGTAGCTCGCTAAGTTAACTTAGGCTTACCTAATCTACAGGAGGTAATGGTGTTACCGGTCACAAGTCCCGCGCCGACGACCGCGGAACGCATTCGCAGCGCCTGCGTGCGGGCCGGTGGCGCACTGCTGGCCGCAGAGAACGCGGTCGGCGAAGAGCCGGTGGCCACGCCCGTCCACCACTTGCTGTACGACGGATCGTTCGCCGTGGCGGTTCCGGTCGATCGCGCCGGGCCGGACTGCGGGGTGTCCGGATCGCAGGCGCTGCTGGAGTTGACCGACTACGCGCCGTTGCCCATGCGGGAACCGGTCCGTTCGCTGGTGTGGGTCCGCGGTCGCCTCCACCAAATCCACCCCGGCGCGGTGACCAAGCTGCTGGATCTGATCGCCACCGAGTGCCCGAACCCGGCTTTGCTGCAAATCGAGACACCGCGATCAGTGCCATGCGAATCGGAGGAAACCCGGTACGCACTGCTGCGACTGAAGATCGCATCCGTGGTGGTCACCGACGCCTCGGGTGCCGAGACGGTCAGCGTCGGCGACCTGCTCGCGGCTCGGGCCGACCCGTTCTGCGAGATCGAATCGACTTTGCTTTGGCACTTGACCACCGCGCACGACGACGTGGTCGCGCGACTGGTGTCGAAGCTCCCGACGCCACTGCGTCGCGGGCCGGTCCGCCCGCTGGGTCTGGACCGGTACGGCGTGCGGTTTCGCGTCGAAGGCAACGACGGCGACCACGACATCCGGCTGCCGTTCCACAAGCCGGTCGACGACATCACCGGGCTGAGCCAGGCCATCCGGGTGCTGATGGGCTGCCCATTTCTCAACGGCCTGCGAGCGCGCCGGTAACAACCCTGACTGTCCAGGCGGGGTCCAATTTCCGCCGCCTGCATTGCTGATCGCCCCCGAACACGTACGTTATGCGGGTGAACGGTGACCGATCGCCGCGATTTTCGCGGTCTGAGAGGCCGCTCCCGCCCTGGGACGCACGGTCGGAGCCGTCACAGGTGATTCACCGCGACGCGGGCCCACGGCGACCGCAGGCCGACCAGACGGAGCCGCTGCGCCGGATCTCGTCCGAGGTCCCGCCTCCGCCGCCCGTCGCGGCCGGCGGGTCCGCGCCGCGGCCGGCCCCGCCCAAGCACTACAAGCGCCGCAAACGCCGCTGGGGTCGCCTGGTCGTGCTGACGCTGTTGATCACCCCGCTACTCGCCTTGGCGGTCGTCATCGGCGAGGCCGCTTGGCTCGAAGCGAAGCTGCACCGGGAGTCGGTACTGGCGGACTATGCCGGTCGGCCGGCGAGCAGTCGCGGCACCAACTGGCTGATCGTCGGTTCGGACAGCCGCCAGGGCCTCACCGCCGAGCAGCAGCACGAGCTGGCCACCGGCGGCGACGTCGGCAGCAGTCGCACCGACACCATCCTGCTGGTCCACATACCCGGGCTGGGATCGAGCACGCCGCCGACAATGGTGTCGATACCGCGCGATTCGTACGTCCCGATCCCAGGTCACGGCAAGGACAAGATCAACGCCGCGTTCGCCATGGGCGGGGCAACGCTGCTGACCCAGACGGTGGAACAGGCCACCGGGCTGCGCATGGACCACTACGCCGAAATCGGATTCGGCGGCTTCCCCGCCCTGGTCGACACCCTCGGCGGGGTCACCGTGTGTCCGAACGAGCCCATCAACGATCCGCTCGCCGGTATCAACGTGGCCGCGGGCTGCCAGAAGATGGACGGCCGCACGGCGTTGGGTTACGTCCGGAGTCGGGCCACGCCGCGCGCGGATCTGGACCGGATGGTCAATCAGCGGCAGTTCATGTCGGCGCTGTTGCACCGCGCCGCCAGTCCGGCGGTGTGGCTCAATCCGTGGCGCTGGTACTCGGTTCCGCGTGCGGCCGCCGGCGCGTTGACCGTCGACCACGGTGACCACGTATGGGACCTGGCCCGGCTGGGCTGGGCCCTGCACGGAACGACCACCGCGGTGACCGTTCCGATCGGTGAGTTCACCGACAGCGACGTCGGCTCGGTGGTCGTCTGGAACCACGATGCGGCCCGCAAGTTGTTCGCCGCACTGGAAGCCGATGCGCAGGTGCCGAGCACCGGGCCCGACGTGCACCAGTAACGACGTTTATAGCCTCGCTTTACTTAGGCAAAGCTGACCTCATTTAATGCAATACAGCATCCCACAGTTAGTTAGGAAAACCTTTCCTGAGTAAGGAATGCCTTCTTTGCGAACCCCCTTCTACCTGCGGTAGCCTGCTTTTCATGAGCGATTTTGACGGCCCCAAGACAAAATTTCACGCATTATTGCAAGAACAGATTTTCAACGAATTCACCGCGGCACAGCAATATGTAGCGATCGCCGTTTATTTCGACGGCTCCGATCTACCGCAATTGGCGAGGCATTTTTATAACCAGGCGGTCGAGGAACGGAATCACGCGATGATGCTGGTGCAACACCTGCTCGATCGGGACGTCCGCGTGGAGATCCCGGGAGTCGACGCGGTGCGAAACCATTTCGACCGGCCGCGCGACGCGCTGGCCCTGGCGCTGGACCAGGAGCGTGGTGTCACTGAGCAGGTCAGCCGGCTGGCCGCGGTAGCCCGCGACGAGTGCGACTACCTCGGCGAGCAGTTCATGCAGTGGTTCCTGCAGGAACAGATCGAAGAGGTGGCGTTGATGACGACTCTGCTGCGCGTCGCCGATCGCGCTGGCGCCAACCTGTTCGACCTGGAGAACTTCATCGCCCGCGAGGTCGGCGCGGCGCCGGCCGGAGCGGCCCCGCCACGCGCCGCGGGTGGCTCGCTGTCGTCGGCTTAGCCAGCCACGCCACCGGAAACCCGTCCGGCGAGCGCGCGCAAAATGCCGGCCGAACGGCCTTTCTCTGTACATTTGCGGACGCTCGCCGCAAAGATCGGCGGAAGCGGGTCCGCCGCTAACTGCTGCCGGTGGTAGTGCGCCCGACCTCCAACCGGGCCTTGCTGCGCCCGGGGTAATTGGTGCCGATCCAGGCCACGCCGACATCCCGGCAGAAGTCGATGTCCTCGTACTCGTCGACGGTCCAGCAATAGACCGCCCGGCCCTGGGCCGCGGCGCGATCCACCAGCTGCGGATATTCCCGCAACGCCGGCAGCCACGGCCCGACGGCGGTGGCCCCGACGGCGGTAGCCGCACTGCTGGCCAGGTAGCGGGCGTTCTTGCCGAGCAGCACCGTCGGCAACATCGGGGCGGTGCGCCGGATGCGCCAGACTGCGGCCGCCGAGAAGGACATCACCACCGCGCGGGACCGGTCGGCCGACGCCGGTGAGGCGATACCGAAGCGGTGCAACAGCGCCAGCAGCTTGGTTTCCACCAACGAGCCGTACCGGACCGGGTGTTTGGTCTCGATGAAGATCTTTACCGGCTTCTGCCAGTCCAGAACCAGCGAAACCAGCGCGTCCAGGGTCAGCAGGCTGGTATCGCCGTGGGTGCCGTCCGGTCGCCAGCTGTCGTGCCATTCGCCGTACTCGAGTTCGGCCAGCTGCGCCAGCGTTTTCGTGCTGACCAGACCGGCACCCGTCGACGTCCGATCCAGGCGGCGGTCATGGACGCAGACCAAAT
>NZ_DATJYB010000125.1:0-6417 GCF_035499775.1 Mycobacterium sp.
AGCGCATCCTGGGCGCCGACCACCCGGACACCCTCGCGTCGCGCCACGACCTCGCCGACGCCTACCAGGCGGCCGGACGCCCTGACGCCCCGCCAACGGTCATCGACACGGTCGCGCCACAGCCACCGCCGGGCGCCGAAGAGCTTGCAGCGCCGGTGGTCTCGGGTGCGGTGGTGGTCGGGGAGATTCCGCGGCCACAAGCAGGGGTTCGGGGTGCGCGACACCGTGCAGCGGGTGGCCGAGGCACTCGGTGAGGCCGGAGCGGCGGTCGTGTGCGCCCTGACGGGGTTGCGTGGGGTAGGCAAGACCCAGGTCGCGGCCGCCTACGCCCGGTCTCGGGTGGCGGCCGGCGACGGGCTGGTGGGTGGGTGAACGCCGAATCGCGCGACGACCTGGTGGCGGGGTTGGCGCGGATCGCCCAGCGGGTCGGGGTGGGCGACCCCGACGGCGATTCGCTGAACTCTGCGAAGCGGCTGCGCGAGCACTTGGAAACCCGCGCGGGCGCTGCGCTGCTGGTGTCCGACAATGCCACCGATCCCGACGGGCTGGTTGAGTTCTTGCCCGCTACCGGACCCACTCGGGTGGTCGTCACCAGCACCGATCGGGCGTTCACGAAATTGGGGCGGGAGGTAAATGTCGCGATATTCAGTCGCCCGGAGTCGGTGGCCTACCTGTCGCAGCGCACCCAGAGTGACGACGGTGGCCACCGCGTTGGACCTGCTGGAACCCTCACCGACCGCGAGCGCATCCTGGGCGCCGACCACCCGGACACCCTCGCGTCGCGCCACGACCTCGCCGACGCCTACCAGGCGGCCGGACGCCCTGACGAGACAATCCCGCTAGGCGAGCACAAAGACGGCTGATCGAAAAGATCCTCCTTGCGAGTGGCGTGGGCCGAACACTCTCGGATGGGAGCGGTTTAAGGGCTCGACGCGTAAGGCAGAGTTGCTAGTCGCCTTGCTGCACGGGCGGAGCGGGCTCGATCAACAGGGTCGGTACGCCGCACGTGCCGTCCTTCACGCTCACCACGCGGGTGCCGGGCTTGCGCCCCGGGCGAACCTCGGAGACGTCGAGTCCGGCTTGCGCAAGCCGCGTCCGTGCTGCATCGGCGTTGGGAACACGCCACGAAAGCCCCCACATCTGATCGGTTCCGGCCGGCAGCGGCTGCGCCTCGTGCAGTGGCTGCGCGAGTTCCACGGTGACGCCGCCGACGCGCAGAAACACCAGCCGCATGCCCCAGTCCGGAAAGCTGCGGTCCAGCGCGAGGCGCAGGCCCAGTCCATCGCGGTAGAGCCCGATGGCGGCATCCGCGTCGGATGTCCGCACCACCGCGTGATCGATCCCAGTCACGACGGCATCCTCGGATCCGACCGGCGCGGCCTCGGGCAGGCGGTTCGGCGACTCGTGCTCGATCGCGATCATCAGCACGCCGCGGGTGCGTGTTTGCGGTAGCAGCACGCTGCGCCACCGCCGGGTCAGCCCGGTGCCGGTGTCGCGGCCCAGACCGGGTGAAACAGGCGGCGGCTCAAGGCCGTTTGCGGCGAGTTGCGCGTGCGCAGCATCAAGATCGGATGCGGCAAACGCGAGCCCGATCGGCCCGTCGCCTCGTTGATCCAACTGCGCCGCGACCGTGCGCCCGAGCGGGCCGTCGCCGTGCGGCGTGATCAGCTCGAGGTAGGTGTTGTCGAGCCGGAACAACGCATTCGCCGTGCCCCAGCCCGGATGATCGCCGTGCCAGGACGGGCTCCGGGACAGCAGCGTGGCGTAGCGGCGGGTGGCGTCACCGAGGTCGCGCACCGCGAGAATCACATGGTCGAGCGCGTCGAACACCAACTCAGCATGCCTGATCACCCGCGCCAGGGTTCGGCAGGATCGGCTCAGTCTGGCGCTATCATCCCGACACACGACGAAAGGGCGACTGCCCATGCTGACGAGTGTGGCCTGGTTCTTGGCGGGCCTTGCCGCCTTGGTGCTCGGCGCAGATGTAATCGTCAGGGGCGGTGGCGCATTGGCGTCGCGGCTGCGGATCAGCCCGATGCTCGTCGGTCTGACCGTGGTGGCGATCGGCACCAGCATGCCCGAACTCGCCGTCGGTGTGGTGGCCGCCGCGGAAGGCAGCGGCGCTTTGGCGGTGGGCAATATCACCGGCACCAATATCGTCAACCTGCTGCTGGTGTTGGGTTTGAGCGCGCTGATTCTTCCGCTGGCCATCGAGATCCGCACACTGCGCTTCGAACTGCCGGTGATGGCGATCGCGGCGCTCCTGCTATGGGCGCTGGCGGCCGATGGGGTGCTGTCGCGGCTGGACGGGCTCATCCTGCTGGTCGCCGCGATCGTCTACACCGCGGTGCTCATTCGGACGGCACGGCGTGAAAGCCGGTCATTTGCAACGGAACCCGCCGCCGCCGATGTCTCCGAAGTGGCCGCCGATTCAGAGCCGGCCAAAGAACGCCACACTGTCGTGCACATCGCGTTGATGCTCGGAGGCATCGCGGTGGTGGTGCTGGGCGCCAAGTGGCTCGTCGACGCCGCAATCGGCATCGCGCGCGGGTTCGGAGTCTCCGACGCATTCATCGGTCTCACCGTCGTGGCCATCGGCACATCGGCTCCAGAGCTGGTGACCACCATCGTTTCCACCTTGCGCAACGAACGAGATATCGCCATTGGCAACCTGCTCGGCAGCAGCATTTACAACATCCTGCTCGTCCTGGGCATCACCTGCCTGATCCCCACGCATGGGCTTGCCTTGCCGCCCAGCATGGTTCGGATCGACATCCCGATAATGGCGGCTGTGGTCCTGGTCTGCTTTCCGATCTTCATCTCGGGCCGCCGGGTTCATCGTGCCGAGGGTGCTGCGATGGTCGTCGCGTACCTTGCGTTCTTGGCGTTCGTGCTCGCGACGCAGATGTGAACCGCCGCTTCAGCGACCGGTGAACATCGGTGGACGACGCTGCGCCGCTGCCGTCACGCCCTCGCGGAAGTCGGCGGTGGCCTGCAGTCGGGTTTGTACTTCGAGTTCGTGGGCGGTGGCCGCGGCGACGGCCTCGGCGAGTCCGGCGCGCATCGTGGCACGGATGCTGGTCAAGGCCAGGGGAGCCGCCGCCGCGATACGTTCGGCGAACCGAATCGCCGTCGGGCGGACCTCGCCGTCGGCGGCCAATTCGTCGAACAGCCTTGCCGAGTAACCGATTTCACCACCGAAACGCTCACCGGTAAGCGTCCACTCGAGCGCTTTCTGCTGCCCGACGACGCGTGGCAACGTGGCGGTAATTCCGAAGCCGGGATGAAACCCGAGCCGGCTGAAGTTGGCGGCAAATTTCGAGGAAGGCGCGGCCACGCGGAAGTCTGCGCTGAGGGCAAGCCCGAGTCCGCCACCGATCGCGGCGCCGTGCACTGCGGCGACAACCGGCTTGCCGGCGCCGAACAGCCTTAGCGCCTGGGCATAAAGCTCGCCGGCCGACCCACGATCCTCGGCGGCCCGGGAGAAGTCGGCGCCGGCGCAGAAGTGCTTTCCCTCCGCACACAACACGATCGCCCGGCATTCGACGTCGTCGTCGAGTCGCTGGTAGGCGTCGGCGATGCCCTTGATCAACGCGGTGTCAAAGTAGTTGTTCGGGGGCCGGTGCATCTCCACGATGGCCACATGAGCTGCGTCGCTGGCGAATTCGATGGTGACATCCGTTGTGCTCACAGGTGATCCAGAAATTCGAGCACTGCCGTGTTGAACACCTCGGGCTGGTCCATGTTCGCCGCATGCCCCGCGTCGTCGATGACAACCTTGCGGGAATCGGGGATCTTGCGGTGCATGTAGTCGGCCCCGACCAGGAAGTCGGTGTCTTGGGCGCCGACGATCACCAGCGTCGGCACCGCGATGCTGTCCAGCGACGTGATCACCCGAGCGTCCTTTTGAGCCATCACACCGCGGGCTGCGCGAGGCAGTCCCTCGGGATGCAGATGCACCGCCTGCGCGAGTTCCGCCGAGCCTTCGGTACGCGCGTCACCTTGCTCAAGTTGTCGGGCGCGTCGTTCTACCCACGCGTTCCACTTGTCGCGGGCGTCGTCGTTGCGGTAGCCCGGACCGGTGTCGACCAACACCAGCCCGGCCACCCGTTGCGGATGGACGAGGTGGAAGGCCAGGGATAGGTAGCCGCCCAAGGACATTCCGCCGACCACGGCCCGATCGGCACCCGCGGCGTCGAGAATTGCCGCCATGTCGGCGACGCTGATCTGCTCGCTGTAGCGGTCCATGTCGTCGGGTGCGTCGCTGCTGCCGTGGCCGCGCTGGTCCCAGACGATCACGGGCCGGTCGGCGCTCAACGCGTCGATATTGCGGTCCCACATGCCCGCGGTGGCGCCGAAGCCGTGGGTGAGCAAAAGCGGCACACCCGGCGCCTGCGGATTGTGGACCTGGAACGCCAGCGTGACTCCGTCGTCGCGTTGCAGTTGGTTCACTGCACCACCTCCGAGCCGCTCTGGATGGCCGGGTACAGCGCGTCGGGGCCGCGGGCGACCAAGGCCGTGCCGAGCCGGTCCGCCCAGCGATGGTGGCCTCCGGCTTCGTCGCGCCAGGCCCAGAGTCGACGGGTCAGATAATGCAACGGGTACTCCTTCGTCATACCGATAGCGCCATGCGTCTGATGGGCGGCCGCGGTCACCAGCTGCGCGGCCCGGTCGGCAAGCATTTTGGCACAAGAGATTTCGAAGCCGGCCCGGCCGAGTTCGACGGCTTCGACCGCGCCGTCGACAGCCGATGCGAGCACGGCGGCCTGCTGGTGGATCGTGACCAAATGGGCTTGGACGGCCTGGAAATGACCGATGGGGCGGCCGAATTGCTCACGCTCGCGGCTGTAGCGCAGCGTCATCGCGGCGACGGCACTGACCGCACCGGCCATCAACGCGGCCCGGCCGAGCGCCATACGCTCCCAGAACGATTCTTCGGTGACCTCGTCCGGCGCGTCGGCGCGGGCGGTTACCCGCACACCGTCGAAAATCACGGTGTCACGGGGTTCATCGGCGAGGTTGGCTCCGCGGCTGACGGCCGGGCCGCCTGATGCCGCCGGTCCGGGCGCGAGCACCACTACGCCGTCGACGAGTCCGATGAGATGCTCGGCGCGGTGGCCCCACGCCACGGGGCGCGCCGTACCGACCAGCCAATCACCTTCGAGACGGAGCGGCGGCGCGGCAGCGGGCAGCAGCACCGTGCGAATACCCTTGGGCAGCGCGAGACCTGCGGACGCCAGCAACCACCCACCGACCAGTCCGGCCTCGGCCAGCGGCACCGGCGCCGCGTGTGCTCCGGCGGCGCGGAGCAGCTGGACCGCATCGGCGACACCACCTCCGGCTCCGCCCAGCTTCTCCGGAACGGACACGTCACTGAAACCGGCCTGCTGCAACGCATTCCATAGTGGTTCGGCCCAGCCATCAGCTTCGGCTGCACCGACATCCTGCCACCGGCTGTGTGCGGCGAACAGCTTGGTGGCCACGCTGTACAGGTCGTCGTCGCTCATGACAAACCTTTGACTGCGACCGTGCGCAGCACCTCATTGGTACCGCCTCGGATCGTGAACGACGGCGAGTCCAGCACGGCGCGACGCAACAACCGATCGAACAGCGACAGTGTCTGCGTGGGCTGCAGGCCGCACACGAGCTCGCGGTCCAGCAACTCCCGCAGTGCGCTCACGACGTCCTGTTCGAACCGGGTGCCCATCTCCTTGATCAGCGCCGCCTCGGCGGCGGGGGTGTCGCCCGCGTCGACGGCCCTGGCCACGGCCAGGGACAGCCGGCGCAGCACCCAGTATTGCGCCGCGAGTTCGCCGATCAGCCGGCTTCCGGCGGGGCTGGCCGCCAGGTCTGCCCGCTCGCGGATGAACTCCTGAACGAGCAGGAATGTCGAGATCCACCGGTCCGGGCCGCTGCGCTCATAGGCCAACTCGTTGGCGTTCTGCGCCCAGCCCTGCCCGATCTCGCCGATCACCATCTCGTCCGACACCAGCACACCGTCGAGGACCACCTCTGCGAAATGCTCGGTGCTGCCGTTCAGGAAGGGGATCGGCCTGACCGCCACGCCGGGGCTGCGCATGTCGATCAGGAATCGGCTCAGTCCTTGATGCCGGGCGGCCTCCCCGGTTCGGCACAGGGCGATCATGAAGTCGGCGCGCATGGCGTTGCTGGTCCATACCTTGACGCCCGACACCCGCCAGCCGTCCCCGTCGCGCACCCCGCGCGTCCGCACCGACGCGAGGTCGCTGCCGGCGTCGGGCTCGCTCATGCCGATGCAAAAACACAACTCGCCCCGGCAGATTCGGGGCAACAACGACAGCTTCTGTTCCTCGGTGCCATACCGCACCAGCACCGGGGCGATCTGTCGGTCGGCCACCCAGTGGTGGCCAACCGGGGCACCCCAACGCAGCAGCTCCT